>NZ_JRMU01000012.1:0-31664 GCF_000758775.1 Actinomyces sp. S4-C9
ACGCTACTTGCCATTTTCGTGTAGATACGCGAGTAAACTTGCCGTATACCTACTAAAACTCACCCGTTCATGGTGTGATGGTAGGTAGTAGATTTTAGGAGGCCGCTTTGGAACACACACTGCCCAACTGGACACGAATTGAAGGCGTTATTATTGCCGAACACCTGGATCCGAAGGTGGTTGCCGACTTCATTACAAAAACCAAAGTGGTTGCGACAATCGACTGGTACGATCGCACGCCGAACTTGATGGGCCTAACGCTCGCGGAAGAAGGCGGACGCCTGGCCGCGGTGAACGATGCGAACGAAATCGCTCCGGTGGTTGAGATTGAAGATTTCGCGCTTGATCTTGCCAACGAGTTCAATGCGGAAGTGATGATCGATGAGGTCAGCGCGGATGCTCTTCCCGAAGATGCCGAAGTTGGTTCAGACGCGCCGGAGCTGGCCGAAGAGCCAATGAAGATCGTAGAGCTGGTGAAGATTCCCGAATCTTCCATCCCGCTTGCGGCCGCTCTCCTTGGCATTGATGTTGCTTCTGTTGAACTTGATAACGGCTGGCAGGCCTTGGCGTATGACGCGCAGTATGCGCAGAACGTGGGCGACTTTGGGGAGTTTCCGCGCGTGACGCTAATGGCGTCGGGTGATGAGTTCTTTGCCAGCCTCGCCGTTGATGATGATGACGAGACGGAAACGATTTACAACTGGTCGATGTCTACGAGGACGCTCGCGGCAGGCCACAGTGGCGACAAGATTGGGGCTGAGGCGGAGGAGCTCGTTGGAGCTACTTCGGACTTGCGTCGGATTGCCGAGGCCGTGCCGGGTGCGGACGTGGCTGCGGCGGAGGGCACCGCTCAGTTGCGCGGGTCGCGTGCAGTTGCCAGTTTTGTCAGGGCGCTTGGCGTGCCATCGCAGATCGCAACCTACCTGGTAGAAGACGAGCCAGCTGATGATATTCCGGGCCTTGAAATGCACTATGCGCGCGGTATTTCGAATGCGATTGGTCGTAGCGTGGACAGGATTTTGCTGGAGCCAGAATCTGCAAGCAACCCGGTTTGGGAGACCTACCATAAGGTCGCGGTTGAACAGCCCAGTATTGTGCGCGTGATCGCTAGTGTTGAGGCCGCGATTGGTGCCACGCTGGTGGTAAACGCTTTCCGTAGTGCAAAGCCGCGTTCAGGTTGGGTAAAGCTTGGCGGTGTTATGGGGTCGATGATGCTAATCGACTCGGTTGCCGAGGTCATGCTTTCGAAGTACCTGATTGAACGCACTAAGAAGCGTAGGGGCGAGTAGCTTAAGAAAAACGTTGGGGGCGAACCGGATGGTTTGCCCCCAACGTCTTATCGAGTTAAGTTCTGCTCTGACCCTAGCCGTTATGAACGCTATAGGCGTGTGGCTGGCCGGGCTATCGGTTTGAGATTGGGCGGGCAGAGCGCGATTCTTGCGGGAAGTCTTGCGCCTTGTCGGTAATCACAGAATGCGCGCCCCAAGAGCCGAGCTGAGCAGCTCGTTCAAGGTCGTTAACGGTCCACACGTTCACTTGGAAACCGGCCTCGGTCATGGTTCGCATGGCTTCTTCGGTTAGGTCGCGTTCACACGGGTGGATGGCAACCGCCTCGAGTTTGGAAGCTTGTTTTATCCATTTGTCTACCTGCTCCATGATGGGAGCTCCGGTGGGTTCGAATAGGCAGGTGCGGCGGTACTGCGGCGCGCGCGCCTTTAGCGAAGTAAGTAGGTCCATGTCGAAGCTGGAGACGAGGATCGAGTTGGGATTTTCTAGCTTTGCAAGGGACGCGATAACGGCGTCGATCAGGGTGTTGCGTAGCTCGAAACCGGCCTTGGAAGGCTTGATTTCTAGGTTTGCTTCCATACCCGTGCTGTTCAGCAGTTCTACTACGGTAACAAGTTCGGGGATACGTTCGAACGTGTAGGTGGGGGAGAACCATTTGCCGGCATCCAGTTTACGGATGTCTTTGAACTGTAGGTTGTAGTATCCGCCTTTGCCGTTGGTGGTGCGGTCGAGACGGTTGTCGTGGATAACTATGACGGAGCCGTCTGCGATTACGTCCACGTCGAATTCGAACGAGGACACTCCGTGATCGATGCATTTGACGAATGCGGCCATCGTGTTTTCGGGTGCCAGTGAGCTCATTCCGCGGTGTGCGATTACTGGTGGGTAGTTCACGTTGCCTCTTTCAGTCTTCTAGGGTGTGTTCGTCATTTGGGTCAAGGTCAAGCAGTAGGGCCTCGTCTCGCCTGGTGGCAAGAATGTTGTCGATGTAGGACTGCGCGGCTTCTTCGAGCGGCACGTCAGCGCCGCGTTGCTCTGCAAGGAACCAGCGGTGTTCGAGGATCTCGTGGAAAATCTGTGCCGGCTGTAGTTTAGCGCTGTATTCGGGAGGAACAGAGCGTACGGTCGGCTCGAATACTTCGGTAAGCCACCGGTGGGCTACGAGTTCGAGGGGTTGGTTTTCCTGCCCGGTGACAGCACGGTAGGTTGCCAGGTCGTTGAGCATCCTGCGAGCCTGCTGTTCTTGCACGTCGAGGCCGGTTAGGCGCATGATCTGGCGGTGGTGGTGGCCGGCGTCAACAACTTTTGGTTGCAGGATGATTTTGGTGCCGTCCGGGGTTTGCTTCATGGACACTTCGCCAACATCGAATCCGAGGTCGTTGAGTTTGCGGATCCGGTTGGTGATGCGCCAGCGTTCGTCGTCAGAGTAGACCTCTTCTGCGGTTAGCTGGTTCCAAAGCTCGTGGTAGCGCTCGTAAATGCGATCCCCGATTTCGATGGCGTCGGAGTCTTCGGCAAGCATTCCACCGGCCTGCAGGTCCATCAGTTCGCCGATGATGTTGGTGCGGGCCAGGTCCACGTCGTAGTTGCGTTGGCCGGAAGTGAGGCTGGGGTGCAGTTCGCCGGTTTCTGCGTCTACGAGGTATCCAGAGAAAGCGTCTGCGTCGCGGCGGAACAGCGTGTTCGAAAGGGAGACATCGCCCCAGTAGAAGCCAAGTAGGTGCAGGCGTACTAGCAGTACTGCGATGGAGTCGATGAGGCGTTCAGCGGTTTCGGGCCTCATGGATTGTGAGACTACCGCGCGGTAGGGCAGGGAGAACTGCAGATGTTCGGTTACGAGAGCGGGGGTGAGCTCCTCGCCATCTGGCGACTTGCGTCCGGTGATTACCGCTGTTGGGATTACCGAGGGTGCACCCAGCCGGTTGAGGTCTCGCAGCAACTGGTATTCGTGGTAGGCGACGGTTTCGCCGATCTCTTTAACTGCGATTACTCGCCCGCCGAGGTTAACGAATCGGACGACGTGGCGGGAGATTCCTCGAGGGAGTGCGGCAAGTACGGATTCGGGCCACTCTTCCAGCGGGGTTTCCCAAGGAAGGTCAAGTAGTTCTGGATCCAGATTTGCAGCGGTGATCTGTAGGGATTGTCGCATGGTTATATCTTGTCAAAAAGCGCGCCAGATTAAAAAGAAATACAAACTGAGGGAGCTTCCGGTTGGGAAGCTCCCTCAGTCATGTTCACTTATCGTTGTCCGGATTATGAGGGAAGACGCATGCCAGTGGACTTAGAGAAGTTGTGCTGCTGGCCTTCGCGAATACGGACGTGGACGATGGAGCCCTTCGGGGGCGCCGTGCGCGGAGCGGTGCGGATGATGATCTGATCCGTTGCTTCGTCGTCCGGGTTGGCGTCGGTGCCGGAGCCAAGACCGCCGCCACCAACGAGCTTGCCGTACATGTAGGAGTCAGAGCCGAGCTCCTCAACAAGGTCGATCTCAACCGGAATGGTGTACTCGCCCTCTTCAACGATTTCTAGTGCCTCGGGACGGAAACCAACTACAACTTGGTTGTTGTCTTCCGGCGTCAGGGCCGCGATCGTTGCTTCGGATAGCTTCACGTGCGCCTTGCCGAGCTCCGCGTAGCCGCCTTCGCGGTTAACGGTGAAGGTACCGAGGTTCATTGCGGGAGAACCGATGAAGCCTGCAACGAACTCGTTTGCGGGCTGCTCGTACATTTCCTGCGGGGTGCCAACCTGCTGGAGGACGCCGTCCTTCAGCACTGCGATGCGGTCACCCATGGTGAGGGCCTCAGTTTGGTCGTGCGTAACGTAAACGGTGGTTACGCCAAGAGAGCGCTGTAGCGAGGCGATCTGGGTACGCGTCTGAACACGCAGCTTCGCGTCAAGGTTCGATAGCGGCTCGTCCATGAGGAACACCTGCGGCTTACGAACGATTGCGCGGCCCATTGCCACACGCTGACGCTGGCCGCCAGACAGTGCCTTCGGCTTACGGTCTAGGTAGGGGGTGAGGTCAAGAATCTCAGCGGCTTCTTCAACGCGCTTGTTGATTTCTTCCTTCGGGGTGCCAGCGATCTTTAGCGCAAAGCCCATGTTGTCGCGAACCGACATGTGCGGGTACAGGGCGTAGTTTTGGAACACCATTGCGATGTCGCGGTTCTTAGGCTGCATGTCGGTGACGTCGCGGTCTCCAATGAAAATGCGGCCGGAGTTCACGTCTTCCAGGCCAGCGAGCATGCGTAGCGTGGTTGACTTACCGCAACCGGAAGGTCCTACTAGGACGAGAAACTCGCCATCTTCAATCTTGAGGTCGAATGCATCAACTGCGGGACGATCCATACCCGGGTAAATGCGGGTTGCCTTATCAAAAGTTACGGTTGCCATATTTATTGTCCTCCATCGGCAGGTACGTGCCGAACGATCCGTTGTGAAGAGGTGCTAACACCATTGCCAGCACGGCTCTGTCTCGCCTATTGAGCTAGAACTAATCTGACATTAGCACAGCTAGGGGCAAATGAGTAGGGACATTGGGCCTCGACTTTATGTTTTGGAAACTTGGTTCCGAATGCTGGTTGTAGCGGGGTTCGCCGTGCCTCGTGTATTGCATTTGATTGCGGGTAGAGTTTTGGTGATGGACGTTGCAATCCCAAAAGCTGGCGAGGACATCGGTGGATACCGACTGGTGCGCCCCCTGGGTAAGGGGGGCGCTGGAATTGTGTGGGAAGTTGAAGATGGTGAGGGCGCTAGGTTTGCCCTAAAGCTGCTTCATCCCGCGATTGCCGCTGACCCGTCCAGCAGGGTGCGTTTGGCGCGCGAGGCCGCGGTGTTGAACCGTATCCGCACAGACGGGGTTGCGAACGTTGTTGATTTAGAGACAGAGGCGGCGCAGCCCTTTGTAGTGACTGAGCTCGTTGACGGTCTGGATCTACGTGAGGAGATCAGAGTTGGAGGGCCGTTCGCATTTGCGGATGCGCTAGAAATCGCTCGGTCGTTGCAGCAAACGCTGAGCGCCGTGCACGCTGCGGGCGTGATTCACCGAGATTTGAAACCGTCGAACATCATTTTGGGTGCAACGCAGCCGGTTCTGATTGATTTTGGCATCGCCCAGGCGGACGAGGACGAGAGGCTTACATCCACGGGCTTAGTGTCCGGCACGGTTGGCTGGGTGGCTCCGGAGGTGATGCGCGGGCGCGAGCCTGACGAGGGGTCTGACTGGTGGGCTTGGGCGGCGATCTTGCTTAATATGCTCACGGGTCGCGCCCCGTATGGGGCGGGAAGCCAGGACGTGGTGTTGTCTCGTCAAATGGCTGGCCAGCTGGATCTTGCCGGGTTATACCCTCCTCTTGCGCACATTCTGGAGTCTGCTCTGGCGCAGCGTGCGGACCGCCCGAGTCCGGCTGAAGTCTTGCAGCGTCTTGATACCCTCGACCCTGATGTTGTGCAATCTTGGACCGGCGAGGACGGCGGGGGAATCGAGCAGACGGCGCTACTGAACGCTCCCGAAACGGATGGGGATTCCCAAAGGGAACCCACTGCTATTTTCCCGACCAATGTTGAACCGGGCGAGTCTAGCGAGGAAACCAGCTTGCTGTCCGCTCCACCCCAGGACCACACGAGCGTGCTTCCCACTGACCATGAAGATGACGTAGCGCAAACCGCTTTATATCCCGCCGCCGGTGAGGCAGTGGTTACCTACGTAGCCGGGCAGCCCGGTGGCGTGCCGGTTCCGTATCAGCCGGGCCACCCAGGAACATTACCTTCCGAACAATACGAGTATCCGCCGGCCTCGCAGCCCTACCAGGGCTACCCGCCTGCGCCGGGCTATCCGAATTCGGGGTGGGATGCGGTGCAGTACAGCTACTCGGCCCCCTCGAACGCATTTGTGTTCTCCCTGTGCGTAGCAAGCTTCCTGGCCGCCCTGCCAGTTTCGCTCGGCATCGTTGGCGGCGTACTTGCCGTGGGCGTGCTCCTCATCATGGAAACGGTGGGCCGCTCGCGGGTGTGGCGCGAAAAACGGCGCGTTAGGGCGGGCGAAAAGCGCAGTGGTGACAACTGGCTTGCCGCTTTGAATGGAGGATTGCAGTGGATCCCCGCGGCTGGTGCTCTCGCGTTTAATCTTGCGTTCGCAGTTTTGATTGCCGGGGCGGCGTGGGCTCTTTACAGTGTGAATAACGGCCTTCCTCCGCTAGAAAACCCTTACATGACGATGCTAATGGGGGTGCCAAGCGAACCGGATCCTGTTTTGGGAGCACTGCTCTGGGGTTCGAACATGTTCGCTATTTTGCTTGCCCGCGTGGGGGCGGGCGGAAATTTCCTGCGGGAGGGCTCCTATGCGACGGCCGGAGCGATACCGCGGGTTGGCAGGGTCATTCTGTCCGTGCTTGCAGTGATGGCTGTATTCCTCCTCGTCGGAGCGGCATTGTAAAACTAAAAGTGTGCGCTCCATCATGCACTTTTAGGGGCGGGCGGGTGTGCGCATTTGCGTGCTTCCCGTTACTCTTTTAGCAAACGTTGAATCGAGGGGGAAATGGCAATAACTCCGTCATCTAAGGACGCGGCTCGCATCAAAGCACAGGAAATGCGCCAGCAGCAGGCGCAGAAGGAACGTAAGACTCGCGCGATTATCATCGCGGTAGTTGGTACTTTGCTGGCGCTTGCGATTATTGCGGTCATTTGGGTGGTTAACTCAGCAAGATCTAATGAGGATCAGGTTATGACCGGCGAGTTCACGCCGATCGTGGTTTCTTCAAAGGGCGTTGGGGTTGCAGACCCTAATGCTCCGGTGGTTCGTGAATACTTCGATTATTCTTGCCATGCTTGCGCAAATGTGGATGTGTTGCTGGGCTCGAAGCTGTGGGAGTCGGTTAAGGATGGCGAGATTTCGCTTGAGCTTGTTCCGGTTGAGGTTGTTCGCATGCCGTGGCATTACGCGATGACTAGCGCCGCCTACCTCGTTTCGCAGGAGGAGCCGGATAAGTTTGAGCAGCTTCACCACGCCTCGTCTGAGTTCTTCAAGAGTCAGTTTGATGGTGGTGACGGTTCGGTTATTCAGGACGAGGCCGCCTCGCTGGCAAAGGTTAAGGAGCTTGCTACCCAGGTGGGGGTGAGCCAGGCCGTGGTGGACAAGATTAGTCTTGACGGCGCGAAGGGCGTTCTGGAGGCGAATACCACCGAGTGGAAGGATTCGCAGGTGGAGGGTCGTGAGAAGCTGGGCACGCCTGAGTTTGTAACCGGTGGTAAGGCCGTGCAGCTTAGCGGTCAAACGGCTGATGAACTGGTGAATAGTATCCTGACTGCCGCTAAGGGCGAGTAATCGTATGTGACAATGAGGGCCACTTCATGGCAAACTAGTGGCCGCGCCACCTTAGCTCAGTTGGTAGAGCACCCGCCTTGTAAGCGGACGGTCATCGGTTCGAGTCCGATAGGTGGCTCCAATAGGAAGCTCCGCCACAAAAATCGTGGCGGAGCTTCTATATTCTCCTAGAGATGTGGCGCGACTACAGGTGTCACGTAGCCAGGTGTTGGCTATTTAGGACCGCGGCAGAAAACCCGCGCAGTTTACCGGCAGTGTCCGAAGGGCCGGCCGGTGATGCCGACTTATAATTTCTCGTCTTGCTGGCGGTCGGCTCTGCCTGCTCTCGTTTCGCGGTGAGAGTCATAGAAGGGAGAGCGCTTAGCGAACTCCTCATTCATCAGCTCGGCGCCGTCACGCTCAACCAGGGTTTGTTTGCCAGAGAACATATTTACGCCTAAGCCCAGCCGGTCGCCCTTAACCTCGGCTCCGATAGCAGTGAGGATTGTTGGGAACATGTCGAAGGCAGAGAATTCACGGTTCTTCGTTACCGAGTCAGGGAAGTCGGTGCCAGGCACGGGATTCAAAATCAGGTTCACGATAGTGCGGTGGTAGTTCTTGTCCCACCCTTCGAAGAACTTTTTGTCCATAGACCGGTGATCGCCAGTGACCACAATGGTGGTGTTGGATGCCCAAGGCTGTTCTTGGATCCATCGAATCAGCTTCACAGTTTCGGCTTGCGAGTAGTGGATCACGTTTGCGTACTGGGAGGCGAACGGCGCTTCAGTCATGTTCTCAGACACGTAACCGTCTGGGAAGTGCGTATCACCGTTCTCGACGATCATGTAGAACGGTTTGTCCTGGCTCCCCAGTCTGGCCAGTTCTTCTTTGGTGTATTCGTAGAGTTTGTCATCCTCCACGCCCCACCAGACGAAGTAGTCGTGCTCGATCTTGCCGTCGGCAACAAAACGGGCGCGGTCGTGAATATCGAAACCTCCATGCCGCTGGTAGTACCTGTCCAGTCCGCCCCAGGATGCCGTTGAAGCTTGCATGAATGTGGTGTTGTAACCACCTTTTTTGAGGATGTCGCCAATGGTTGTGAAATCTGGGTAGGAGAAATCGCTACCTGCTGTTCCGGACGCGAGCATGGGTACGCCGGCTTGCATTGCGATCATGCCGGCCACGGAGTGGCCGGTTGCGTACAGCTGGTCAGGGCCTCCAAATTTGTCGGTGTTTGACCAGGAGATTCCCGTCTCGCTAAGCGCCGCAAGTTCGGGCATTAGATTTTGATCCATGTAGCCGCCCAAATCTTTGGAATAGTAGGAGTTCTCAACCGACTCCATGTAAATGTGCACCAGGTTGCGCTTGTGGGCGGGTAGCTTCACGTTGTCCGCGGTGGGAGCAACATAGTTGTCCTCCAAATAGCTGGAGGTGGTGAAGAATAACTGCGCTGCTTCTTTCATAGGTAGCCTCGCGTAAGAGTAGGCAAAAGAGCCTGCAAGGAGGGCAACAATGCTCACGAGGGCTACGCCGCGCACATGCGTTATTCGCCAGGTTCGAGCCGCTGGCATCTTGATGTGAAGATCAGAGCGGATGAAACCGATGCTTGCTCCTACAAGTGCAAGGAAGATGGCGGGGGCCACGATTTCGTTTAGAAGTGCCAGATCTTGCGCGTCGGTGGAGGCATCGCCAGCTGCTGTGAGGATGAAGATGAAGCTCGGGTCTTGAGGGATTTCCCCAACGTTATCTTCAAGCCATTTGGGAATGAAAAAGAACAGGCCTGCGAGCAGTCCAACAATGGCGCCTATGAAGGTAGGGAACAGGCCGCGCCAGTTCCAAGGCTCGCTCTTTTTAACTAAAATCCCGTGCGACGTGAGGACTTTCAAGAGTAGAAGAACCACTATGCATAGCCCGAGGATAATAGCGGGGTACCCGACGTAGAATTTGGGTGAATGCGGGGCGCCATAAATAGTGGTGCGGCCGGTGAGTATTAAAGCGAAGAATGCCAGGGCATTAGCGGACACGCCAACGAGGGTGCCGCGGATAAAAGATCCCGTAGAGATCCCAAACAAATATAGTGCTCCGGCTCCAGCCGCAAGACAGGTCAGTATCTGCAACGCAACAATCATAAAAATGAATTCTACATTAAGATTCTGTAAACATTTGAAGCCTATCGCTGGCGTTGAAAAATGGATTGCTTAGTGTCCTGCCGAACCGAGAGGGGGGAGCGCTGTCTATCTGCGAGTTAGTAGTTCGAACGCGGTAACGACGTGTTTTTGGCGGCCGTCCTCGAGGGAGGAGGCTGGCCCAAATAGTTGGTTTAAGGCAGTGCTCGCAATGGTCCCCATGTGTGGGTCGATGGTGTCGAATGGCGGGGTGGCAAACTGAGCCTCTTCAATGTTGTCGAACCCGACGATAGGGATACTTCTATCGCGGGTTGAGTCGTTTGAAGCTAGAACGGGTAGAGCGCCTAACGCCAGCGTGTCGGAGAAACAGAGGATGCCATCAAAATAAGTGTTTGAATCAATGATGCGTTGCAAAGCGCGTGCAGCTTCGCCGCGGTTGAAGTCAATCACGGTACCAATCAAATTCGGATCCAGCGGTATCCCGGCGTCAGCTAAAGCTTCTTCGTATCCTTGAAAGCGAAGTCTTGAGGTAGCCTGTGTACGGTCTTCTTGGTGGCCCAATACGACGATTTTCTGCGCGCCTTGTTTTAGGAGGTGCTCGGTTGCCACGCGGGCTGCTTCGATGTTGTTGAATCCGATTTGCAGGTTGTAGCCGTGGCCGCTGAACTCGGATGCGTATTCTCCGAGAAGCACAAGCGGGAGTGTGGAGTTACGGCTCCGCAGGTCGGCCTCTGTCAGGGCTAGCGGGGAGCAGATGATCGCGTCGATGCCTGGGAGGTTGTGTCCTTCAATTGCTAGTTTCTCGCGGCCCCGTTCGCCGCCCGTTTCGGTAACCAGTACGAGCACGTTCATTTTTTGTGCGCAGGTAACGAAGGATGAGGCTAGTTCAGCGAAGTATGGTTCGCGTAACGTTGGGACGGTAAGTGCGATCATCCTCGAAGATCCTTGCCGCAGGTGTCGCGCTGCTAGGTTTGGGCGATAATCCAGGCGTTTTATGGTTTGTAGGATCTCTGCACGCATGGCCTCGGAGACGTTGCCTTTGTTGTTGACAACGTTTGAGACGGTCTTTGCGCTGACTCCCGTCTCTCTTGCTACATCCATAAGAGTGACGCGCTTACGTTCTGCCCCCAAGGCGTAGTCCTCCATTTGATTGGGATATTGCGAAACCCACGCACTTACTATAGTCTGTGATCAACTCTAGTTCATCGTTGAACTAAAACTCCAGACCGTCCCGAACGGTCAAAAGTTTGGTGGTTCAACGTTGAACTATTCGGTTAGGTTTTATTCTCCAGCGATGCCAGAAGGCGGCAAAATGAGAGAGCTATCTCGCGGTTTGAAGCCGTACCTGTATGTGGCTCCGATAGTCCTCATATCGGGCGTGCTGATCTACTTCTTTATTGCGTTTACGGTGTTCACATCCTTCACGGATTGGAATGGGCTGACAAAAATGAACTTTGTCGGTCTAAGCAATTACCGTGAGCTTTTTAGTGACAGCACCTTTTGGGTGGCGTTGAAAAATAACGTCATCTTCATGGTGGTAACAGTTTTTATCCAAGTGTTCCTTGGTCTTGTGGTTGCAGTAATCTGCGCTGAGAGACTTCCGGGTTCCAACTTCTTCAAAGCGGTATTCTTCCTGCCAATTTCGATGGCGCCGGCGATTGTTTCAACGGTTTTCAAATACATGCTCGAAACAAACTACGGAACGTTGAACGAAGCGCTGCGCTCGCTTGGCCTACTTGGTGAGGGGGAGGTAATCCAGTGGCTCGGCGCAGATCTAGGGCTCTGGAGCATCGTCGCTATCAACGTGTTCCAGTGGATGGGATTTTCGATGATGATCTATTTTGCAGGCATCATGCAGATTCCGGCCGAACTGTTCGAAGCTGCGGAACTTGATGGAGCAGGATGGTGGAAACGCTTGTTCCACGTGGTTATCCCCTCGCTACGCGGGGTAACCGCAACGCTGATAGTTCTAGGTATCGTCGGATCCTTGAAAACCTTTGACATTGTCTGGCTGACCACCGCGGGTGGTCCTGGGGTATCCACGCAGTTCCTCACGACCTTCTTGTACATGGAGAGGGCCAACCGCCAAGCCGGGTACGCCTCTGCTATCGGTACAGTCCTGCTAGTTATCGCCCTGGTCTTGTCCGTGGCTCAAATGGTGTGGGCGCGGCGAAAGGATGCGAGGTAAACAATGTCTCGTCACAGACTAATTCCCACTCTGGCCAAGTATGCCGCTCTGGTGTTCCTGCTTGTCATTTGGATGTTCCCTATCGCATTGGCAATCTACAAGTCGGTGTCGGTAGGAGGTGTTGAAAACTACGCGCGAGTATTGCGCCACGACACTTTCAACTACTGGCAGGCCATTGGTAACTCGGCTCTTATGGCGATGATCTCAACGATTGTGATTGTGATAATCGCATCGCTCGGTGGCTACGCGTTTTCGAAGATGGAATTTAGAGGCCGCAAAGTCCTCTACTCCGGGCTGATGGCATGTCTTGCAGTGTCGATCGCGTCCGTGGTTACCCCGGTTTTCTATGTCTTTAACTCGCTGGGGCTTCGAGACTCTTACACGGGAGTCATCATCCCTATGATCTCGTTTAACGCCATCATGATGCTGATGATTATGAAGACACATTTTGATGGGTTGCCAAACGAGATCATCGAGGCAGGTCTTATTGATGGGGCGAGCCCGTTTGAGATCTTCCGAAAGATCCTGATGCCAATTTCTGGCTCTTCCGTAGCAACTATTAGCGTCCTATCTTTCGTCTATACCTGGAACGAGTACTTACTGCCGCAACTGCTGATGAAGTCTGCAACTAAGTTCCCGGTAACTAAAGCGATTTCACTGCTCCAGTTTGACAGGATGAGTCAGCAGGACATCTCCGTTCTTTATGCGGGGCTGATTTTGATGACTTTGCCAACGCTACTCATTTATCTGTTTAGTCAACGGTTCTTACAGTCCGGCATGACGAGCGGGGCGGTGAAGAGCTAATGGCAAAGAAGCAGTTTACGAATCCGGTTCGCTATGTAGATGGTTCGCAGCATACAAACCCGGATCCTTTTGTGATCAACTTTGCGGGCACCTACTTTTGCTATTCCACGGGGATCGATGGCGTAAACCTGAGCGTTTCTAAAGACCTCGTGACGTGGGAGCACAAGGGGTTTTGCTATCGCGAAGATGGCCGGGATTCGTACTGGGCTCCGTGCGTGGTTTATAGAAACGGCGTTTTCTATATGTATGTTTCTAACCGCCCTGCGGGCGAGACGGATCCTCATTTTCAACGAATGAGAGTGGCAACCAGTGAAACACCTGAAGGCCCGTTCGCTTTCCATTCCCAGATGCTGGATGAGTTTGCGATAGATGCGGACGTCGTCACGGGCAATGATGGTGAGACCGTAATGTTTTACGCTTCTAACGAGCTGACGAGCCAGTGCAGCGATCTGATTGGAACCAGCGTTGTGGTTGACGTGATGCCAACGCCGTTTACTTTAAGAGGCAAGCCGGTTCCTGTGATTGTCCCGAGCATTAAAGAAGAGATGTTCGAGGCGAATCGGTTTGGTGACGGGCGAGACTGGTACACGATTGAGGGCAGCACCTATTTCACGGATGGCGAGTTTGCCTACCAAACTTATTCGGGGAATGCGTACGAGAATCCCGACTATTTCATTGGCGTGACGCGGGCGAAAGTTAAGCCTGCAATCGCGCAGATGGAGTGGACTAAGCAACCTTCCGATGATGTTTATACGCCGCTGATCAGGCAGTCTGACCTGGTTGAGGGTACTGGGCATAATTCCATTGTTAGAGGCCCGAATTTGTTGGATAGGTGGATTTGCTATCACGGCCGTGATCGCAAAACGCTAAGAGACTTCTCGGTTGAGCAGCGGCAGTTCTACCTGGATCGCATTTTCATTGCAGGCGACGAGGTGCTCTGCTGCGCGCCTACAAGCCAGTCCCAAGACGCTCCTAATATGGCCACGATGTCAGGAGTTGGATGCCAGGCGGAGAATAAGAAGCCGCTCGCGGAATTTGTGGGTGACTTTATCGCTGAACTGTACTTGAAGAGTGAGGTTGGTCAAGCGGCGGGTGAATGCCCCGAGGTGGGGTTCAGTCTAAGCGCAAACGATGCTTGGATGCGGTTTGCTGTACGTGATACCGAGGTTGAGTGTTCAACCAGTGACGGAGAAGTTCAAAACTTCCCAGTTCCGGTTGACATGGATCTGAGTGTTTGGCAACCCTTCAGGATCTTGCGCTCGCAAGGGCGTGTAGCCCTCCTCGTAGGGGAGGTGGAGCTTCTTTCCATGCCAGATTGCATGACCGGCCAGTCTTGTGATTTTCGGATCAGTGGCGGGGCAACGCGGTTGTCTTATTGGCGCTTAACACAGTTGTTTGAAGCCTCGCGGGCGGAACTTGACTCAAATGGTTACCTGCGTCCTGCTGAATCGTCGCTGACAGGTGGGGGAGTGCGTGAACTTTCGCTTCCGCTTGAGGGCGAATGGCAGGTCGAGCTGTATTTCAATGGTAAGGCTCCGGACTTTATCCAGCGGGATGGGGAAGAATTCGATGTCCGCGTGGTGAATGGTCGAGAACGTAGTGTTATCACCTTTGCGGTGAACTTTAGTTCGCTTGCTTCGGGTCGAATTCGAGGCGATTTGTCAGGTATTGCAAGATGCCTGGCAACAAAGATTTCATAGGTACAAAAACAAAGGAGAAACAAGTGAGAAACGGATTGTCTGCAAAGCTTGCAGCGATTGCAGTTGGTTCTGCTCTCATCATGACTGGCTGCGGCGGTGCAGGTAGCCAAGACGAGGGTGCGGCTGGCGACAAGGTGGAGTTGAGCTTCCACACGTGGCTACCTACTCAGGTTCAGTGGCCTGAAATTATCGAGGCGTTTGAGAAGGAAAACCCGAACGTAACGATCAACTACACGCGTGAAGAGGACTATGACAAGTTCCGCACGAATCTTGACAATGAGATTCTGGCAGGGGAAGTCCCAGACATTTACGGCATCCAAGTTGGTGCGTCGTTTGATGACTACGCTGAGTTTGCGAAGCCGGTAGATGAATACGCTACCGATTGGATTGATAAGGTAAGCGACGTTGCCGTTGAAGAGACCAAGACGGAAGACGGCACGCTGGCTGCGGTTCCGATTTTGAACGCGGGCATGGAGTTTTACCTATACAACAAGACTCTGATGGACGAGATCGGCGTGCAGCTGCCGAAGAACTACGACGAGCTGGTCCAGGTCAGCAAGACCGCGGCAGATGCAGGTTATTCTCCATTTGCCATGGGAGCTAGCGATACTTGGCACGTGGCTGACTTCTTCGTCTGGCTAAGCAACCAGTACGGCAATGGCGATGACATTTACAAGGCTGCTAACGGAGATATTCCATGGGATTCGGATTCTTTGGTAGCGGCCGCTACGGATTGGCAGAAGCTGTTTGCTGATGGCGTTTTCCAAAAGGGTGCGGTGACTACTAACACGTACCCGCAGGCTCGTGATGACTATTTCTTGGCTCGTCGCGCAATTGCTATGCCTACCGGATCTTGGCACGTTGGCATGGCTCTAGAGGGGCCGGATCAGGAGCAGCCGGGTTCTGCGATTGAGGCAGACGAAGTCGGCATGGCGGCATTCCCACAGATTGGTCCTAACCCGGGCACTGCAACCACTGGTGTTGACTTCGCTCTGGCTGTTTCGTCGGAGCTGGATGGCGCAAAGCTTGAGGCAGCTGCAAAGTTTGTGGAGTTCATGGCTGTTGGTCAGGGCCAGCAGATTTGGGTCAACACGCTTCAAGGCTTCCCGGTTGCTAATGACATTAGCGTCCAGGTAGATCCGGCTGAGCCCGAGTTGGGCCAGGAATCGCTAAAGCTCGTCGATGAGACGCTCGCGGGCGCAAAGTACGCTCGCAAGCTGTCGGTGCCCGGACACGAGTCGCTTCAGGATGATCTTGGCATTGTGCTCCAAGAAATTGCTGATGGGGCAGATCCCAAGGCGTCGCTTGCAAAGCTGAACCAGTAAGGTACGGCTGTATGGCTCAACTGAGTTTGTAAGTTGTAGCTAGCATAGCTCCGGCAAAAGGGGGATCGCCCTCTACCGCAACTGCCGGATGATAAGTGGAGGTTGGTCAGCCAAAAGGCTGGTCAACCTCCACTTTCTATCTTTGTGGAGCAGGGTGCATGGACGCGCTGCCCTGGTCTGCTTGCAGATACTGCTGAATCACGTGGGGCTTCGATTTGTGGGCGAGTAAAAGTGCTTGACAATCCGTATGTGAGTGTCTAATTTTTAAAGTATCGACGCGCGTCGATCAGTCAGTGTTTGTGTCAACCAACGCAATGTTTTCTAAGACGAGGGAGTCTTCATGAAAGTAATAGTCGCCATGGTGGCACAGTAGGTGGCGTTCCCGCAGCAATCGTAAGTGTTTAACAGTAACGTTCCGCATCTCGCGATAGAGGAGGAGATTTCTTTGACCAACGTGCAACGAAGCGACTGGGATCAGTGGTGGCGAACCGCTGTGATTTACCAGGTTTATCCGCGTAGTTTCAGTGATTCGAACGATGATGGCCTGGGCGATGTGCGGGGCGTCATTAACCGGCTGGATTATTTGCAGAAGCTTCGTGTTGATGCGATTTGGATGTCTCCGCACTACCCTTCGCCGCAGGCTGATGCAGGGTATGACGTGGCGGACTATTTCGACGTCAACCCTGAATATGGCACGTTGGAGGAGTTCGATGAGCTGATCGCGCAGGCTCATGAGCGCGATATTAAGATCATCATCGATATCGTTCCTAACCACTCGTCGGATCAGATGAAGCTGTTCCAAGACGCGTTGGAGGCCGGCCCGAGCTCCCCGGAGCGTGACATGTACATGTTCCGTTACAGCGAGGGGAAGTGCCCTAACAACTGGGGGTCATTGTTTGGCGGTCCTGCGTGGACGGCGGTTGAGCCCCTCACAGATAGTGAGGCGGATCGTAACTGGTGGTATTTGCACCTGTTTGCTCCGGAGCAGCCAGACTTTAACTGGGAGAACCCGAAGGTGCACGAGTTCTTTAGGTCTTACCTGCGTTTTTGGCTAGATCGAGGTGTGGATGGTTTCCGCGTTGACGTGGCGCACGGCCTCGTGAAGGAAGAGGGCCTGCCTGATGACAAGGTTGGGCCGGATCGTTGGGCTGTTGATCCGGACGAGTACACCCAGACTGAGGGTCCGTTCTGGGACCAGCCTGGCGTACACGACATTTACCGCGAGTGGCGCCGCGTACTAGATGAGTATGGGCGCGATCGCGTGTTGGTTGCGGAAGCGTGGCTGACGCCTGAACGCGAGGCTCTTTACGTGCGTGAGGACGAGATGAGCCAGCAGTTCAACTTCAATTATTTGGAGGCAAACTGGAATGCGGAGCGGGTGCGCGCGGCAATCGATGACCCGATTAAGGCTAATGGGGTTGTGGGCGCTCCAGTTACTTGGGTGATGAGTAACCATGACGTGGTTCGCGCAACAACGCGTTACGGTTATGAGCCGCAGATTGATTGCGGCCGAGGTATTGGTGTTGATGATCCGCAACCGGATCGCGAGCTGGGCCTTGCGCGCGCGAAGGGCATGGCTGTGTTCACCATGGGGTTGCCCGGCTCGATGTACATCTATCAGGGCGAGGAACTTGGGCTTCCCGAGGTCACTGACTTGCCTGATGAAAGCCGCCAAGATCCCACCTGGTTGCGTACTGGCCACCAGGTTCGAGGCCGCGACGGGTGTCGCGTGCCGATCCCGTGGGAGGCGGACGCGCCGCACTTTGGTTTTGGTACGGGCGACACGTGGTTGCCACAGCCGGACTACTTCGGCGAGTTCGCGGCGGATATCCAGGACGATGACCCGGCCTCGACGCTGAACCTGTACCGCCGCGTGCTGAAGCTCCGCCGTGAGCTTGAGCTGGCGAAGGGCGGCGTCGAGTGGGTTGATCTGGGAGACGAGAACGTCCTCGCGATTCGCAATAAGGGCGTGCTGCTGGTGTTGAACATGACTTCGCGGCCGGTGACAGTCAAGGACGTTACCAGCGTGGTAGCGTCGTCTTGCGATGTTGTTATCGATGAGGGCGAGGCTGTTGTGCCCGTAAATTGTGGAGCGTGGCTCCGATAGGTAAGTAATGCATGTGCATAGGGGTGCCTCTATGTACATGCATTATTGTTTTTGGGAGGTTGTATGGGCGTTACACGGGCTGACGTTGCTAGGCGCGCCGGTGTGTCACCGTCGACGGTCTCCTATGTGTTTTCGGGGGCGCGTCCGATTGGTGAAGAGACGCGTCAGAAGGTGCTGAGCGTTGCCAAGCAGCTCGGTTATGTGCCTAACGCCTATGCGGCGAATCTGGCGGCGCGAAACTTGCGCACTATTGGTATCCACCTGAATATTACGAACTCTGGCTTGGATCGTAGCTCAGCCGAGTACGTGACGGGCATGATGCGGCGCTGTACTGAACTGGGGCTCACCCTGTTGGTGCCTACAACCGTGGGTAATGATGAAGGAACATTCCGCAGGTTCTTGAGGTCGCGTTTGCTTGACGGTGTGATCTACATGGAGGTCGAGCAAGATGATTGGCGCGAGGACGTCCTGCTTTCTGAAAAGGTGCCCGCGGTGGCCTTAGGATTTTCAGGCAGGAAGGGCGGCGTTCCTTACGTTGAAACTGACTTCGATGCCGTAGGGCGGATTGCGGTCGATGAGTGTATCGCTCGCGGGCATAGCCGCGCCCTGTTGATTGGCAGAAAATCGCGCGAAGCTAACCCGGCTGATCGTGTGGGGAAGGCAATTCATAGGGCTACGCTAGAGTGCGCACGCGAACGCGGTTTTCACCTGGAGCAGATGCTGCTACCCGTGAACTTCCTTGCTGCCCAGCAGGTCATTTCTCTAATGCGCGACAATGCGGATGAGCATCCGGTGATTATTACCGACAACATGCCGGTTGCGGAGGGCGTGATCGGTTTTGCTACGGATCACGGCCTTGAGCTGGCTCGCGATTACTCGATTATGACGCTGGGCGGTCAGATCGGTTACACGGCTGATACGGCGTTTGATTTGTCGGAGGTCTCAACGGACCGCGAGCAGATGGGGCGCCAGTGCGTGGATCTGCTGGTTGGCGCCTCGCGCGCGAAGTCCGTTGAGGACCTCCCAAATAGTGTGGTTTGTGAGCCTAGTTTTATTGATCGAGGCTCGCTTGCGAACCTGAATGAATAAAACTTTCTATTCGTTCAAGTTCAGTAGTTCGAACTCGTCGAGGCTCCAATTGAGCGGCTCGGGAATCGTGCCGTAACATGAACTGCCCTCGCCACCAGTACAGGTGACGAGGGCAGTGTCAGTATTCGGTTATCTCAGTTTTCTCGAGATTCGCGAGGAAGCGTTTTAGCTTTCGCGTTGGAAAGACATGGTTGCTTCGTAGGTCTGTTCGGACGGCCAGCGCGAGGTGATTGCCTTTGCCCTGGTGTAGAACTTCACGCCTTCTGGGCCGTGGATGTGCATGTCGCCAAGTAGGGACTGTTTCCAGCCGCCAAACGAGTAGTAGGCCACCGGGGTTGGGATCGGTACGTTGATACCAACCATGCCGGCCTCCACGTCCAGGCTGAAGCGGCGTGCAACGCCGCCGTCGTTCGTGAAGATTGCGGAACCGTTGCCGAACTCTACAGCGTTTACGATCTTGATGGCTTCGTCATACGTGTCTGCATGCACGATTACAAGAACGGGGCCAAAGATTTCTTCGTAGTATGCCGGCGAGTCCAACGGAACGTCGTCGAGGATGGTTGGGCCGAGGAAGTGGCCGTTCTCGTAGCCCTCAACAACTAGCTTGCGGCCGTCTAGCACGACCTTAGCGCCGCGCTCTTCCGCGTCGTCAATGAGGCCGGTGATGCGTTTCTTAGCCATTGCGGAGATGACCGGGCCCATCTCGACGCCTTCGCCCATGCCTTCGCCAACGTGGATCTTCTCGGCATGTTTCTTTACGAGGTCGGCTAGCTTTTCGCCGATCCCGCCAACTGCTACAACTACCGGCAGTGCCATGCAGCGTTCGCCGGCGGCTCCGAAAGCAGCTGCAGAGATGTGCTGTGCAGCAAAATCTAGGTCTGCGTCCGGCATTACAATGGCGTGGTTGTTTGCCCCGCCAAGTGCCTGAACACGCTTACCGTGCTTCGTGGCCGTGTCCTGCACGATGTGTGCAACCGGCGTTGAACCAACAAACGACACGGCGTCAATACCGGGGTGTTCCAAAATGTTCGTCACCAGTGAGCGGTCGCCAGACAGCACCTGGAATACGCCGTCAGGAAGGCCAGCTTCCTTGTACAGCTCCGCAGTAAGTAGCGCGGCGGAGGGGGTGGCCGAGGACGGCTTCAAAATGAATGCGTTACCGGTGGCAATCGCCAGCGGGTGCATCCACATGGGAACCATCGCCGGGAAATTGAACGGACAAATGCCGGCAACAACGCCAACGGGCTGCCTGATGCTGTGAATGTCCACGCCGGTGGAGACGTCAAAGGAGTACTCGCCCTTGAGGGCGACGTTGATAGAGGTAGCAAAATCGAGGGTTTCGCGTCCGCGTTGAATCTCGCCGATTGCATCCGAGTAGTTCTTGCCGTGCTCTGCAACGATCAGGCGAGCCATCTCATCTTGGTGGTCGAGCACCAGTTGGCGCATGCGGAACATGATTGCAGTGCGCTTGGACAGCGGTACTTTAGCCCACTCTTTTTGTGCCTTCTTGGCGATTTCTACGGCGTGGTCAAGGTCATCTCCGGATGCCTCCAGAAGGGTGCCTTCAACTTCACCCGTCGCTGGGTTTTCAACGTCAAGCGTGGCAATAGGGTTGCCTTCGTAGTACTTTCCGTCGACCCAATGCTTAATAGTTTTCATCTGCGAACCTCTTTGTGCACTATTTGAAAAGCGGGAAGGTGATCCCGTCAGCGGTTACATTCTACAACCATATACGGTATTTGTCATGACAAAGATATTGTTTGGCTGTTTATGCGCGTGAAAACGCGAATCGGGTGGGATACGCCGAGAAGAAAATGGCGTGATCCCACCCGATCCGGGTTCTATTGGCTGCTATTTAGCTGGCTTGGTGTACTGGCGCTGAGGCTCCTGGTCGCGCAGGTATTCCTCATACGCTTTTTGTGTGGATTCGATGCGAGATACCTGCGATACGGGGACGTCCCACCAAGAGCTGGAAGGCGGGTTTGGTCCGTAAAGGTCAGTCTCGATGTAAATCATGGTGGTCCGCTCAGCCTTCTCGGCTACGCGGTACGCTTCCTTGAACTCCTCGATGGTGCGCACCTCGATCACGTCAATGCCCCAAGAACGGGCATTTGCTGCTAGGTCCACGTCCAGTTTGCGGCCGTCCTCAGTGTGGCTGGCGCCGCCGCCCGCACGGTAGCGGGTGCCAAATCTTTGCGAACCGCGTGATTCGGACAGCGCGCCAATGGATGCGAAACCGTAGTTTTGCAATAGGACGAAGATGACTTTGATGCCTTCTTGCGCGATCGTGGCAAGTTCCATGGGAAGCATCTGGTAGGTGCCGTCACCAACGATCGAAACTACCTGCGAATCAGGTAGTGCCATCTTCACGCCGAGGGCAGCAGGAATCTCGTAGCCCATGGTAGAGAACGCGTATTCCACGTGGTACTGCACGGGTGTGCGAGCACGCCACATGGCCTGTAGGTCGCCGGGCATTGATCCGGCTGCGTTGATCACTACGTCGTTGTCGCCCATCATTTCGTTTAGGGCACCAAACACCTCTACCTGGGATGGTAGTGGGGCGTGGCCAAGGTTGGTCAAATGGTCAACTACCTTGTCCCACGCGGCTTTTTCCGTGGCGATTTCCTCAGCGTAATCGGCCTCCACGTGGAAGTCGCTAAGTTTTTGTGTGAGGGCAGACAGTGCCTCGCGCGCATCGGCAATAACCATTTCGCCGCTGTTCTTAACGGCATCGAATGCCTTGACGTTGATGTTCAGGAACCTCACATCGGGGTTCTTGAACTGGGTGCGTGAGGCGGTGGTGAAGTCTGAGTAGCGTGTTCCTACACCGATCACGAGGTCGGCCTTGTCAGCCAAGTGGTTTGCGGCGTCGCAACCGGTGGAGCCAACTCCGCCCACGGACTGCGGGTGGTCAAAGTTGATTGCACCTTTACCGGCCTGCGTGTCAGATACGGGAATGCCAGTGACTTTGGCGAACTCGCGCAGTTCTTCGCTGGCGTGGGAGTAGATGACGCCGCCACCCGCAACCAGGAGGGGGCGCTTGGCGCTGCGAATCCTCTGTGCCGCGCGTTCAAGCGAGGCCTCGTCAGCTGGCGAACGACGAATGTGCCAGACGCGCTTTTCAAACATCTCGACGGGGAAGTCGTACGCTTCTGCCTGCACGTCCTGGGGCATTGCGAGTGCCACTGCGCCCGTGTCGGCCGGGTCGGTTAGCGTGCGCATGGCTTGCATGAGGGAGGGGAACAGCTGTTCGGGCCTGTTAATACGGTCAAAAAAGGTGCAAACCGGACGGAATGCGTCGTTGACCGAGGTATCCAACGTTTGCGGGTTTTCGACCTGCTGTAGTACCGGGTCAGGCGTCCTGGTTGCGAACTGGTCCGAGGGGAATAGAAGAACGGGCAGGCGGTTGGTGGTGGCCAGCGCTGCGCCGGTAACCATGTTCAAAGAGCCGGGGCCAATGGAGGCGGTACACATCATCGCCTGCATGCGTTCAGATGCCTTCGCGTAGGCAGCGGCGGCATTGACTTGCCCCTGCTCGTTGCGCGGCATGTAGTAGGGCATTTCGCCGCCGTCTGGTTCGGGGTCAATTTCGTTTTGGAGCAGTGCCTGGCCGATGCCGGCCACGTTGCCGTGTCCGAAAATGCCGAAGGCTCCGGTTATGAAGCGTTGTTCAACTCCGTCGCGTTCGCTGTATTGGTTCACCAGAAAACGGATGGTGGCTTGTGCGACCGTGAGTCGAATCGTTTGGACTTGGTGGGTCATGATGCGTTCTTTCTGTTATTACTCAGAGTCGGAGGGGTTCATTGGGGTCATCGGCAGGCGCGGGTCAACCTCTTGGGTTTCCCAGGTTTGACGCACCCACGTGTGGTGGGGGTCGTCGGTCATTAGCCACACAGAGTCTTCTGCCGGCCCTGCCATTACGTTTAGGTAGTAGAGGTCGTAACCCGGTGCTGCGATCGAGGGGCCGTGGTATCCGTACGGCATTACCACGATGTCGCGGTCGCGAACTTCGGTGCAGACATCAATGTCGTGTCCGGGGGAGGGGTAGATCCTCTGAATGGCAAAGCCTTCGCGGTCCCCGTCTCCGCGGCGAATCTCGTAGTAGTAGATCTCTTCAAGCTCTCGCTCGACTTCGTTGTGTTCGTCGTGCTTGTGAGGGGGGTAGGAAGACCAGTTGCCACCAGGGGTTAGAACTTCGCATGCAAGTAGGTGCGAGGTTTCAACCGTGTTGCCAAGCGCGTAGTTGTTGACCTGCCGGGAGGAGGGGCCAGCGCCGCGAAGGCCGGTGCCAACTTCTTCGCGGGGGCAGTAGCGAGGCGAGAGGTCTTTGGTGGCTTTGGCACCAGGTAGGGCGATGCGGGCATGTCCGGATGCGGTGATCGTGATGTCCTTGTTTCGCGGAATGTAAGCGTAGTCCGTGATGTCGGTAAACACGGATTCGCGTCCCTTGATCTCGTATTCTTCGTTCCCTACCTTGACTGTGCACCCGCCCGATAGTGGAAGCACGAGGTATTCGGTCTCGTCGCCTTCGACGGTGATGGTTTCGCCGTCAGGAAGATTTAGCACGCGTAGCGAGGACCATTCCCAGCCAGCCCGCTTAGGATCCAGGTCGGTTTCGTACGAGCCGTGCGAGGTTGAGCCGGCGCGAACAATGTATTTGCTGTTGTCCGTCATTGGTACTCCTTGGGATTCACGATTGGTTCCACTCTTTAAAGCTTATGGCGCGCAGAAGCTAACGTCTTCGTCGCTCGCGCTAAGAAAGCACTTGTTTGCAATTGTCGGTCTTTTTGTTTCGCACGTCAAGTATTGTCAAGACAATATTAGAAAATGGGTTGTGTTGCGTGGTGGCGGACGCGAGTTTTGCTCAATTTGCTCTTGCGTGTGGGGCTTTGTGGATATATATGCGAAGCTTTGTTGGCATGGCCGACTGTTTAGTTAGCTGTGGCGCGGGTTTTTAGGAGGCTGTTATCTCTGAAATAGTTAAGAAAGAGGATTCTTTGTCGTTACAAACGCTTGACATGTGTTCTGATTTGGAGTTCACTTAGGGCTATGGAAAGTTGGATGTCCAATGGCGGACATCCCCAAGATTCTCACAGGAGGAACTGTGGCTGATTTTACCCCCGGGCCTTTGCTTACGGCGACTAAGAAATTCCCAACGGTGCTCTGGAACGATTCGTCGGATCTTGAAGAGCTTCGCCAGTCGATTTCGTTTGGCGGTGTTGGAGCTACCTGTAACCCGGTGATTGCTTACACCACGATCTATAAGCACCCTGAGATTTGGAACGATCGTATTAAGGCGATTGCAGACGCAAATCCGACGTGGGGCGAGTCTGAGATCGGCTGGCGCGCAGTTAAGGACATGTCTGTTGAAGCTGCCAAGCTTCTGGAACCAGCATTTGAGGAGCACAAGGGGCGCAACGGACGTCTTTCAGTTCAGACTGATCCGCGTTTCCACCGCGATGCTAAGGCCCTGGCTGACCAGGCTGAAGAGTTCCATAACCTTGCGCCAAATATTGTGGTCAAGATTCCTGCAACCAAGGTTGGTCTTGAGGCGATCGAAGAGGCCACGTACCGCGGCGTATCGATGAACGTAACTGTTTCGTTCACTGTTGCTCAGTGCGTTAAAGCAGGGGAAGCTATTGAGCGCGGTCTGAAGCGTCGTGAGGCTGAAGGCCATGACGTTTCGCAGATGGGCCCGGTCGTTACCCTTATGGTTGGCCGTCTGGATGACTGGTTGAAGCACGTTGTTGCTCGCGATCGTATCTTTATCGATCCATCTGCTCTTGAGTGGGCTGGCGTCGCAGCTATGAAGAAGGTTTACAAGATCTTCCAGGAGCGCGGTTTCCGTGCCCGTCCGCTGGTTGCGGCATTCAGGAATGTGTTGCAGTGGAGCGAGTTCCAGGGTGCTGACATGGTTGTTTCACCGCCGTTTAAGTGGCAGGAAATCATTAACGCTTCCGACTACGAGCCGGTTTCTCGCATCGATGTTCCAGTTGATGAGTACTACCTCGAGCAGCTTCGCTTGATCCCCGAGTTCCACCGTGCTTATGACGAGGATGGCATGACGGTAGAGGAGTTCGAAGACTTCGGCGCTACTCGGAAGACTCTTCGCCAGTTCCTGCAGGCAGATGCTGACCTTGATGCTCTAGTTCGAGACATCATCGTTCCGGCTCCGTAATTCGTTCTTCCTGTCCCTCGAGAGGTTAACTATGCTTCGAATTGGAATTATTGGCGCGGGCCGCATTGGCCGTGTACACGCTCGCTCTGTTGCGGCTCACCCGCAGGCTAAGCCCACTTTGATTGCCGATCCCATGTTGGATTCTGCTAAAGAGGTCGCGCAGGCGTACGGGACAGAAGCCACGAGTGAAGCTAATGATGTTTTCGCGTCTGACAATGTTGATGCAATCATCATTTGTTCTCCAACTCCGCTGCATGGCGATCACATTGTTGCCGCTGCGGCTGCCGGTAAGCCGGCTTTGTGTGAGAAGCCGCTGGCTATGGATAGTGAATCTGTTGCTCAGATTCGCGAGCGTCTGGAAGCCCAGGGTACGCCCAATCCGCAGGTGATGCTGGGATTTAACCGGCGTTTTGACCCGTCGTTCAGTGCGATTCATGAGGCGGTAGAGGCTGGCGAGATTGGTCAGCTTGAACAGCTGACGATAATCTCTCGTGATCCGGCTGCTCCGCCAAAGGAATACATTGCGGTTTCGGGCGGAATCTTTAAGGACATGACGATCCATGATTTCGACATGGTTCGCCACTTCCTGGGCGACATCAAGACGGTTACTGCGGTGGGGCAAAACCTTGACCCCGAGCTAGCAGATGCCGGCGATTTTGATGGCGTTGTAGTAACTCTTCAGAACGAAGCGGGTCGCTCCGCTACGATTACGAACTCGCGCCACTGTGCTTCCGGCTATGACCAGAGGCTTGAGGCGTTCGGATCTGAAGGCGCGCTCTTCGCCGAGAATATTCGTCCCACCACGGTTCGTCGCTCTTATAAGAACGTGACAGATGCTCAAGACCCGTATTTGGACTTCTTCTTGGAGCGCTACGAGGCCGCGTATGCGCGTGAGCTCAGTGCGTTCATTGACGTCATCACCGATGGGCGGGTCCCGTCCCCAGGAATTGAGGATGGCGCGCAGGCTCTACGTCTGGCTGAAGCCGCCGAAAAGGCAGCGAAGGAAGGCGTAGTAGTCCAGCTTTAGCTGTTAGTTTCAACACTTTGCGTGCCGGATATAGCATTATTATCCGGCACGCAAAGTCGTTGTTGAGATGTGATTATGCGCGTCTTTATGCGCGAAACCGCGCGCAACTTGCGTGTGAGTAAATGTGAACGCTAATGCTCGGACCCATATCTTTGTCTTTACAAACTATGGGGTTCTTAGTAGTCTGTAAGCGTCGATCACAAGGGTGGTCGATGCCGGCGCAAGCCGAGCACATAGCCGTGCGGGACCTTTTCCCAAACGGTTCCGCACAAGGAACCGTAAAGGAAGATCTAGATTGGGTACTTACGCGCTTACTGTCGCTGCTCCGCAAGCGATTAACGTAGAGGCTCGTCCTCTGTTCAAGTTGGTTCTCGCAGTTTTTGCTGCGATTGTCGCTTCCATGGTGATTGTCGGTATTGCGACTGATCTAACCGCACTGGTCATTTTCGCAGGATTCCTAACCGTATTTGGAGCTATTGCCGGCGTTTTTGTTGAGCTGCATCTACAGCTGAATCGCAGGTAAGCTTCTGGTTAGGCTGTAAAACGACCGCCAACTAGCAAGCGCCGGTCCCAATGGGGGGGAACGGTGCTTTTTTATTTGTGAGGGCAAGATGGCTGGGTTCACAACAGGTGCACTAATCGTATTGGGGTTGTGTGCATTTATAGTGGGCATATCTAAAACGGCACTGCCGGGTGCTGCCACGCTCGCGGTTGCTCTGCTGGCGGCAGTGATGCCTGCTCTCCAATCCACGGGCGTTATGTTGCTGATGTTGCTCGTGGGTGACGTGATCGCGATAGTTATGTATCGCAAGAAAGCTCATTGGCCAACTTTGGCGCGCCTCGTGCCGGGAGTTCTGGTAGGACTCGCTGTGGGCGCGTTGTTCCTATATGTGGCTTCTGATCGCGTTATTCGCGTGAGTATTGGTCTTGTTCTCCTCGCTCTAATTGCCGTGACAACTTTTCTTTTAAAGAAGAATGAACGCCTGAACGTAGAAGGACTTTGGGCAAGGGCATTTTTCGGTTCTCTTGCGGGTGCTACAACAATGGCTGCGAATGCGGGCGGTCCCGTGACAACGATGTATTTTTTGGCGGCAAAGTTCCCGGTTAAGACTTTTTTGGGTACTACGGCCTGGTTCTACTTTTTGGTTAACGTAGCAAAGCTCCCGTTTGCCGTGGCTTTGGGCAGTGTGAGTGGAGAATCTTTGCGGGTGGCCGCTCCGTTTTTGCCTCTAGTTTTGCTGGGTGCTTTGCTGGGCAGGGCTTTGGCTGCGCGCATGTCGCAGGAAGTTTTTGAGCCTGTGGTTACCGGTTTGACGGTGGTCTCGGCCGTGTATTTGTTGATTTAGCCCGCGTTGATTGGCAGTTTTCTTCCTCTTTTCTGGTTTAGGGTCTTGACCGCATCGCACCCTCCTGATAGATTTGTCAGTACAAAGTTTCAAAATATGTTGCCAAATATGGTGACGCGAGAAACGGACGAGGATGTTCGGAGGAAACGAATGACTACCAAGAAGACTATTGGCGTTGGAGTTATCTCCCTGGGCTGGATGGGGCGCCTCCATGCGCGTAGCTACAAGGCAGTGAGCGAGCATTTTCCTGAACTTGGAGTTCAGGTGAAGCTAGTTGCCGCTGCGGATCCGGTTGAGGAAGCTCAGCGGGCAGCTGTTGAAGATCTGGGGTTTGAGCGCGCTTACGGTGATTACCGTGAGCTGCTTGCAGATCCGGATGTTGATGTTGTTTCGATCTGTTCCCCGAACTTTTTGCATAAAGAGATCGCGCTGGCGGCTGTGGAGGCAGGCAAGCCGTTCTGGATTGAAAAACCGATGGGCGTGAGTGCCCAGCAGGCTAAGGCCGTTGCTCAGGCAGTTGCCAAGGCAAATTTGCCAACTGCAGTTGGCTTTAACTACCGCCATACTCCAGCGATTGAGTACATGCGTCACCTTGTGCGTAGCGGCGAGCTTGGCAGGGTAACAAACGCGCGTGTTTGGTTTATTGCCGATTACAACTCATCGCCGATGGGGCCGCTCACGTGGCGCGCTTCGCGTGAAAAGGCCGGTGCGGGTGTGGTTCCTGATCTGATGAGCCATGGCGCAGATTTAGCGCAGTACATTATTGGTCGCATTAGTTCGGTTTCTGCTCTGACGGACACGTTCATTAAGGAACGCCCGGTTCCGACGAAGATGGGCTTTGGCCACTCGGGTTTTGAGGTCGGAGATGAGATGGGCCCGGTGGAGAATGAAGACTATGTGGCTTTGCTTGCCCGTTTTGATAACGGCGTGGTCGCCACAATGGAATCGTCACGAGTTAGCGTTGGCCCTCGTGCCGAGTATGTTGTTGAGGTTTACGGCACTAAGGGTTCGGCGCGATGGAATTTTGAGCGTCTTAACGAGTTGGAAGTGTGCCTGGGCGTAGATAACGGTGCAACGCACGGTTACACGCGCGCTATGGCGGGCCCGCAGTGGGATAACTGGAGTCGTTTCCAGCCGGCTATTGGCACGTCTATGGGCTTTGACGACATGAAGTGCGTTGAGGCCGCACAGTTCTTGAAGTCGGTTCTCACCGGAGAACAGCACGCTCCGTCGGCTGCGGATGCTTGGTGCGCTGCGGAAGTAGATGAAGCTATCGTTGCTTCCGCCGCGGATGGTCAGTGGCATGCCGTTCCAGTAGTTGAAGGCAAAACCACTTTTGATTTGTAAACGGCACGTGTCTGCCTAATTGTCACTTCAGTACAGTTACACCCTCATTGTTGAGGATTAGGAAAGGAAGTCGCATGAGCGAGGATGCTCGTGAAATCCCGATGCAAGGGATAACCCGCGACGAGTTGGCGAAGGCTGTTAAAGATACCCCTCCTTCGGGTAAACACCGCGGCATTTTTGCGATTGCTGCTGTAGCTACGCTCGGTTCGCTGCTGTTTGGTTATGATACTGGCGTTATTTCCGGTGCGTTGCCCTACATGCACATGCCGTTTGGCGCAGATGGCCTGCAACTAACTGCATTCCAGGAGGGCGCTATTGGTGGCACTCTTTTGATTGGTGCCGCTCTAGGAGCTCTGATTGGTTCGAGGCTTTCGGACCGTTACGGACGCCGGCACAACATTACTCTTTTGGCTATTTTGTTCCTGTTTGGAGCTCTCGGAACTGCTTTTGCTCCAAACGTGTGGATTATGTATCCGTTCCGTTTGGTTCTGGGCTTCGCAGTTGGCGGCGCCTCGGCAACGGTTCCGGTCTATTTGGCTGAAACGGCGCCGAAGAGGATTCGCGGTTCTATTGTTGCTATTGACCAGCTGATGATTGTTACCGGTCAGCTACTGGCTTTCACGATGAACGCGGTTATCAACGCTATGCACGGTGGCCCGCAGCTGAACATTGAGAGTGATCCGTCAGGCAATCTCAATCCGGGGGTTTACTCTTACGACATGATTTCCGCGTTCCAGGCCACTAAGGGCGGCTCGATGAGCGCTGACCAGTACCATGCGTTCCTCGACCAGCTTGTGGTTTCGGCCGGTAACGGTGCGGCGTGGCGCTACATGCTTCTTCTGTGCTCGATCCCGGCTATTGCGCTTTGGATTGGTATTCGCCTAATGCCGGAATCTTCGCGCTGGTACGTATCTAAGATGCGCATGTATGACGCTATTGCTTCGCTGAAGCGTATCCGTGACCCGGAGCGTGATGGTTCCCTTGAAGATGAGCTGATGGAAATGATCGAGGCTCGTCAGCATGAGGCTGAGGTTGAACAGTCGAAGAAGGGATTGAAGTACGTATTCTCGGTGCCCTGGCTGCGAAAGCTCATGCTGGTAGGTGTTTTCCTTGCGATTGTGAACCAAACTACGGGTGTTAATACCGTTATGTACTACGCGCCTAAGGTCCTCGAATATGCGGGTATGTCCACTTCTGCTTCGATTACAGCGCAGGTTGCTAATGGTGTTATGAGTGTGATCGGTTCCGCACTGGGTATCTGGCTCATCATGAAGTTTAGGCGCCGCCAAATCCTGATTGCGGACGTGACCGGCGTGGGCATTTGTCTACTTGCCATCGCGGGCATATTCCAGTTCGCTATCGCTCCCCACATGGCTAATGGCACAACGCCGCCAAGCTGGGCTGCGTTCCTGATTCTTGGCCTCATGGGCTTGTTCATGCTGATTGTGCAGTCTTCAAACGGCACGGTGGTTTGGACGATGATGGGCGAGCTGTTCCCCGCAGACGTGCGTGGCGTCATGAACGGTACTGCAATCTTCTGCATGTGGATTACTAACGCAATCATTACCTGGACGTTCCCGCCAATGATGGAATCGCTGGGTGGTGGACGCACATACGCACTGTACGGTGTCCTCAACTTGGTGATTGCGGTTATCTTGTTCAAGGTTATGCCGGAAACCTCTGGCCGTTCCCTTGAGCAGATTGAGCGCGACATGGAAGAGCGCTACTCCTAAACCAGATGGGGAGGGAGGTCAGCCTCCCTCCCCATCAAATTCTTATCTTAGACTTTCAAAACGGTCCTTTTACTTTCTCGAAGGAGGCAATATGTCTTTCAAACTTGATCCAAAAACTACAATTTCTGATCCGAATGGCATCACGTGGGGGATGCACCCCATTACGTGGCGTAATGATGATATTCCTGAGGTTGGCGCGTACAACACGCTTGAGGACATGCTGCTTGACCTCGCTGATGTTGGGTTCCGTGGCACTGAGTGTGCGGGCTTCTTCCCAGCTAAGGAGGTCGTGAAGGAGCGCGCGGAGGCGCGCGGCATCAAGATTGTGGCGCAGTGGTTCTCTTCGTTCATTGTTCGTGATGGCGTAGAGGCAGTGATTCCCGAGTTCCGTGAGAAGTGCAAATACCTGCAGTACTTGGGTGCTACCCGGATTGTGGTGTCTGAGCAGACCGGTTCGGTGCAGGGTGTGCGCGACGTTTGCATCTTCACAAACAAGCCGGTGCTGAACGACGAGGAATGGGTAAAGCTGGCGGAGGGGCTGAACGTGCTTGGCGATATTGCGCACGAGTATGGTCTTGAGCTTGTCTACCACCACCACCTGGGCACGGTTGTGCAGACGAAGGAAGAGACGATTCGCCTGATGGATATGACTGATCCGGCAAAGGTCAGTCTTTTGTTTGACACCGGCCACGCATTCGTGGGTGATGGCGATGTAATGGGACTGCTGGAAGCCGTGATTGACCGCGTGCGTCACGTGCATTTCAAGGACGTTCGTGAGGAGAAGTTGCAAGAGTCGCGCGAGCAGAATCGCTCGTTCCTGGACTCGTTCCTAAACGGTATGTTCACTGTTCCTGGCGACGGCATGATTGATTTCACGCAGCCGTACCGTTTCCTTGTAGATCACGGTTACAAGGAGTGGATCTTGGTTGAAGCTGAGCAGGATCCAGCGGTTGCAAACCCGCATGAGTATGCGCTTAAAGCTCGTGACTACGTTGAGAAGACTCTCTTCAATGCGTAGATGCTAATGCTTTCGAAAGTACTCGCACACTGTCGAAAGTATACGGCCCTGTAGTGGGCTTTATAGGGGCTTGTGGAGGTCCGACCAT
>NZ_JRMU01000013.1:0-36762 GCF_000758775.1 Actinomyces sp. S4-C9
TGTGGAGGTCCGACCATCCTCCACAAGCCCCTTTTTTGTATGGGCTGAAACTAGTTCGTTGATCTCCTGGGAGATGGAGTCGAGGTACAGAAAAGCTCCCCGGAGCTGGGCTTATGTGGCCCACCCACGAGGAGCGAATCTGTGATTGAGCGTGGAGAAGCTAGAGGCTCATGTCTACAACTGCGCGGCCTTGGATCTTTTGGTCGCGCAGCGCCTTGTAGCCTTCGTCAGCTTGTTCAAGTGAGAAGTGCTTAGAGACGATCTCCTTGTAGTTAATGACGCCTTCAGAGGCCAGATCGACCACTGCGGGTAGGTCTTGGCGGGTGCGTGCGCCGTAGGAGCCGAGGATGGATTGGGAGCGTCGTACCGTGCGGTTAATCTCCACTCCTGCGGTCTGCACGCCAGCGCCCAAGCCGATGGGCACCATGCGGCCGCCGTCTGCAAGGACGTCGAGTGCGGTGGTCCAGGTTGCGGGAATGCCAAGAGCTTCGAATGATACGTCAACGCCCTTGCCGCCGGTAAGACGTAGCACTTCTTCGCGTGCATCGGTCTTGGCGGAGTTGATCGTTGCGGTAGCTCCGTAACCCTTCATAGGCGCTAGCTTTTCGTCGGATACGTCGATGGCGATTACTTGCTTTGCGCCGAATGCGCTAGCGATTTGCACGATGTTAGTGCCAACGCCGCCAGCGGCCACAACCGCTACGGTTTCGCCGTAGTGGAGGTCTGCGCCACGTCGGACTGCGCCGTAGCCGGTCAGGGCTGCACAGCCCAGGATGGAGGCGGGGACGAGGTCGATGTTGTCCGGCGTGGGGGCTACTGCGGTTGCGGGGACAACTGCGTATTCTGCCAGGCCGCCCATGGAGTACATGTAGACGGGCTCGCCTTCGAGGGTGGACAGGCGGGTTTCGCCGTCGTAGAGCACACCTTTCAAACGGTTCAGTTCAAAGAATGGCGCGCAAAGTTCGTCGCGTCCAGAGGAACACGCCTCGCATTGGCCACACGGCATTAGGAATCCGCCGGCAACGTTTTGTCCGACTTTAAGGCCGGTGTGCTCAACGCCGGGGCCAAGTTCAACGATGGTGCCGGCGATTTCGTGGCCGAGTACTGCGGGGAGGGGGAAGGCGATTGCGCCTCCGATCACGTGCAGGTCAGAGTGGCACATGCCGCAGGCCGCAACTTTCACCAGAACTTCGCCGGCGCGCGGGCGCGGGGTGCGGATGGTTTCTACCTGTAGGCCAACCTCGGTGTCGCGTAGTACCGCGGCACGCATGGTTTCGGGAATTTGTGGGGTTTGGGTTGTCATGTTGATACCTCTCGTGGAAAAGCGGGTGCTTTTAAATGGTGTTGTTCAAGATTTGCACGGTGGCGTCGACGGCTGCCGCGACGTCGTCGTCGGGTGGGAATAGTAGGGAGCGGCCAATGACTAGTCCCTTAACGTTTGGAAGTTCTAGGGCTTTGCCCCAGCCTTCCATTGCGGCCTCAGCATCTTTTCGTACCTCGCCGCCCAGGATGAGGGCGGGAAGGGTGGATGCTTCCATGACTCGTTCCATGTCTTCAATCACGGGTAGTTTGAGCCACGTGTAGGCGCTGGTGGAGGCAAGGCCAGAAGCGATTGCCATCGATTTGATAACGGCCTCGGGGCTGAGGTCATTTACGATACGCCCATTTTTGCGTTCGGAAATGAAGGGCTCAACCATGGCCATAACTTTTTGCTCGGCAAGTTGTTCAACGGCCTGAGCGCAGTTTTCTAGGGTCTGCACGCTTCCGGCGTCTTCGTAGTTGATACGCAGTAGCATTTTGCCGCCGTCAAGGCCGGCAGAGGCGATGCCGTGCGGGGTGTAGCCGGTGAAGCGGTCATCCATTTCGAATGTTGCTCCGGCTAGGCCGCCTCGGTTCATGGAGCCGTAGACGAGCTTATTGTCCAGAGCGCCTAGCAACGCGAGGTCTTCGATCAGGTCTGCGGTGCCAAGGAACCCGTCCACGCCGGGCCGCGTTAGTGCTTCAACGCAGCGGCGTAGTAGTTCTTCGCGAGATCCCATAGCCATGGGATTACCACCGGCTGCGAGGGCTCCTCGGGCCGCGTGGTCGCACGCGATGATCATTAGCGGCTTGTCGCCGTTTGGCTGTTGTCCGCGAGGCCTATCGGTAAGGGCGCTTTGGACGCGCTCGGGTTCATTCACGCGGATGTTGGTGACGGTGTCGATTAGGGGAGTCTTTGACATGATTAGAAGTCTTCTAGCTCTGGGACGATGTTGTTCTTGTGCATTCTCATGGTGGCTAGTAGCTCCGGCTCGGTTGGCATTGCCGTGGAGCATTCGAGGCGGGAAGCAACGATAGCGCCGGCTGTGGAAGCGGCGTAAATGATCTTCTTGAGCGACCATCCCGATAGTAGACCGTGGCAAACCGCGCCACCGAAGGCGTCGCCGGCGCCGAGGCCGTTGAATGTGTGAGTGGGGGTGACGGGCATTTCGATGCGCTCATCCCGGGTCTTTGCAAGCGTGCCGTAGGGGCCTTGTTTGACGATGGCGAGTTCTACGCCGGCATCGAGTAGGGCGTCCGCGGCGCGGTCAGGCTCGGTTTCGCCAACTGCGATACGACATTCTTCCTTGTTGCCAATTGCGATGGTCACCTTAGAGAGGGCTTCGCTTACGTGCTGATGTGCTTCTTCTTCAGATTCCCAGAAGTCTGCTCGGTAGTCGAGGTCGATGATGGTCGGGCCGCTCTTACGGCGGGCGTCGAGCGCCGCGTGGTGCGCATCGCGTGATGGCTGTTTGGAGAGGCCGGTTGCGGTGATCCAGAAGATTTTTGCATCTCGCACGGCGTCGGTGGGAATGTCCTGAAGAGTGAGTTCAAGGTCAGGTGCGGATGGCTCACGGTAGAAGTAGAGCGGAAAGTCATCCGGCGGGAAGATCTCGCAGAACGTGACGGGGGTGTTGAAAGCAGACTTTGTCACGACATAGTTGTCGTAGACGCCCAGGCGACGCATCTCGGTACATACGAAGCGCCCAAACGGGTCGTTGCCAACGCCGGTGATAACTGCGGAGCGGTGGCGGTAACGCGCGGCAGCTACTGCGACGTTGGTTGGGCTGCCGCCGAGGAATTTGCCGAAGGTTTCAACTGCTTCTAGGCCAACTCCGGTCTGCAAGGGGTACACGTCAATGCCGCAACGCCCTATTGTTAGTACGTCTAGCGCGGGGATTGAATTTGTGGGTGCCAATGTTTTCTCCTAAGCCAGAAAAGAGCAATTCTGTTTGTGAACTTCGATGTTCTTTTGTTAGCTCTTGCTTATAACGATAGTCCATGAGCGTGACAAACATCAAGGATTTGTCATGACAAAGATTGCTTGTGTTTTAATGTTCGTGTTACCGGCCCGTTGATTATAAAAGCCGTGTACGATTTATATAATCTTCCTGAAAGTACTTTTAGGCCTCCGTTTTAGTATTTAGGATTTCATGATGTCCAACGCTCCTTTTAGTCCGGACATTCAGGTTGTGCATGACAGTGACGTGCCGCTCCACGTGCAGATCTCTGATGGTTTGGCGGCAATGATTATGAGTGGTGAGATTGCGCCGGGCACTCGTCTTGAAAACGAGGTGTCGATGGCGAAGCGCTTGGATGTTTCGCGCCCAACGGCTCGTCAGGCTTTGCAGTCTTTGGCTGATCGAGGATTGGTGAAGAGGCGCAGGGGAGCGGGTACGGTTGTCACTTCGCCGCATGTTCGCCGGCCCATGCAACTGTCGAGTTTGCTGACGGACCTTGAGCAGGCCGGGTTTGAGGTTGAGACTCGGGTGTTGGCTTATAACACTCATCGGGCCACGGAGGATGAAGCGCAGCGTTTAGAGATCGAGTCTGGCGCTCCCGTTACTTTTGTTCAGCGTTTGCGTTTGGCTGATGGGGATCCGATTGCGCTCATGTCTAACTTGATCCCAAGCGATATTGCTCCTACCCGCGAAGAGTTGGAGGAGAACGGCCTTTACAATTGTCTTCGCACCAATGGCGTTGTGCCGTCGTATGCGACTCAAGTTATCGGAGCGCGTAATGCGACGCTTATGGAAGCCGACGCGTTGGGGGAGAAGCGCGGCGCTGCCCTACTTACGGCTACGCGTATCGCGTATGACGGTAAGGGAAGGGTAATCGACTACGGTACCCATATCTATAGGGCGTCCAGGTATTCGTTTGAAACGAAGTTCTTTGCCGATTAACGCAGGGCGTACCTTTTATATGTAGCGAATTTGCGTAGGCAAATTGATCCTGGAGGCCACCAGAGTCGTTGCTAAAAGGGGCGGCGTGTTTGGTTTAATGCGTCCTTATATAAGGAGTCCTTATTTAAGCAGTCGTTCCGCTTCTTCATGACCGGGGAAGTAGCGGGCAACGAGGGCGTGAAAGCGCGGGGTGTGTCCGCGTTCAACCAGGTGCACGAGTTCGTGGGTGAGCACGTAATCCAAGCACTGCTCGGGTTTCTTCGCCAGATTGATGCTCAGCCAGATTCGCTTTGCATGCGGATTGCAGGTGCCCCAACGGGTCCGCATTTTCTTGACTCGATACTCATTGGCGGCCAGTCCGGTGTTGGCCTCGCACCGTCTAATGGCTGCGGGTAGGGCCAGTTTGAGTTGTTCGCGGTACCACTCGGTTAAAACGCCCTCCCGTTCTTGCTGCGTAGAGCCGGCGGGCAGAGCCATGATCAAACGAGTGCCATCCACGTGTACGCTCGTGTGGGCGGCGTCGCGCACTTCAAGAGTGAGGGGGCGCCCCCACAGGTAGTGGGTCTCTCCGGTGGCGTAGGACGGGGCGTTACGCGCTTGCCGTTCAATGCGCTCGCGGCCGCTCTCGATGGTGTCCAGGTGAGCCAATGCGAAGTCGTGTAGCGCCCGCTGGGGCACGTCGCGCGGCGCGGTGATAACCACGTTGCCAAGCGGCGGCTTAACCCGCAGATACATATTTTTCAGGTCGGTTTTGCGTAGAACAGTAATGGTGATCCCCGCGACCTCAAGCGTTTCGGTGCTCACAACTCGGGGCTGTGCGCGCCGTATCCGTTTGCGCGGGCGCGGGGATCGGCCGGTCATGGAAGTTCTCCTGTTTCGCTTCGGGCGGTAACAGGACTTTAGTTTAGCGACTCCATTTTTGGCCGCGGAAGCAGGCGGTTAGTAGTTCCTTGATGTCTTCAAGACGCGCGGTTTGGGGGTTGCCTGAGTGTGACTGATAGTCGAATGCGAGCGATGCGATCTCTGCGCGTTTGTGGTTGAAAGTGGATTCGGGCATGTTCATGTTGCGCAGTAGGGAAGTGAGCCCAACTTGGTCGCGTAGGTTTTCGAGGGCGGTGGCGTAGGCTTCCACCGCTCCTTCGCTACCGACTTTGATGTCGAGGTATCGCGTGATCTCTTCGCACCGTTGCGGCATTTGGAATGTCTCATAGTTGGGCCAGGCCACGAGTTTGTGTGGCTGCGAGCCGTTGAATCGAACCACGTTGGGAAGGACTGCGGGTAGCAGGTCTTGGCGCGGGGTGTTGGAGTATTGGGCGAAGGCGCGCGCGATGGCGTCGGCTAGTCCCAGGCTGGTGTTGCCAAGGGCTGTGGAGGTTAGAGATCCAGCAGAAACCACCTTGTCGCGGCTGCTTTCGTGTGCGGCGCTGTGGTCGGCCTCGTCGACGGCGCGGGGTAGGTTTGTGAATGCGAGTTCAAGGCCGTGCAGTGCAAGCGCGTCGGTGTAGTCCGTGGCGTGGATTGAGAAGAGCGCTTCGGTGGCTTGTGCGATGGTTTCGAATCCGCGGGCTGCAAGCAGGTCTGGCTTCCATTGCGCCAGTTGCGGGTCCATGAACGAGATGCAGGGTAGGTAGGCGGCTGATGAGATCAGGCGTTCAAGGCCGGTTTCGGCGTCGATCATCGAGGCTTTCGCCGAGAGCGCGGCTTGTCCGCCAGAGGTTGTGGGCGCGCAGATTAGGCGCGGCTGTAGGATGCGCGGGGGGAGGGCGATGCGGCCGGCGCAAATGTCGGCCATTTCTGCTTGGGGGATTGCAAGGCCTGCGCGCACAAACTTCGCGGCATTAATCGTTGCGGTTGTGCCAAATGCTAGTAGCGTGTCTGCGCCAAATCCTGCGGTTTCGGTGGTGGCTTCGCGCAGAAAATCAACGGTGAGGGTGCGCGGGATGTCGTCGATGATTTGGATAGAGCTGGCTTCGTCGCGTGTGTGTAGTAGCGCGAGTAGGTTGGCAACTGCCCCGGAGTTCAAAGTGGCCTTGTCGGTGAAGATCGTGATTTTGCCTAGGTCTTGGAGCGTGGCGAGCTGACGAATGGCGCCTGGGCCTTGGAATATTTTTGATGGAACTTGGAAGGGGCTGATCACGGTGTTCCTCCGCCCGAGTCGTTTGATGTTGATGAGGTTCACGGCGCTGACGTTGTTTGATACGGAGTTGTGTCCGTATGATCCGCAGCCGAGCGTGAGTGATGGGATGAAGCTGTTGAATAGGCCGCCGATTGCGCCTTGTGAGGTTGGTGCGTTTTCAACTAGCCGGACGGCGCGTACACGGTTCCCAAACTTGGCGATGACGTCTTGGTTGCGGCAGTGGATTGCGGCGGTGTGGCCAAGGCCGTCTTGTTCTACCATTTGGGCGGCCAGTTCAATGCCTTGGTTGGCGTCTTTAGCGGTAATTACGGCAAGTACGGGGCTTAGCTTCTCGCGAGTTAGGGGCTCTGAGTAGGACACTTCTGTGCATTGCGCGAGGATTGCTTGCGTGCCTTCGGGCACTTCAAACCCTGCTTGGTGGGCAATGTCGTGGGCGGATTGGCCAACGATCTTGGGGTTGAGCCTGGCGGTTTGGCAGGCGTCGGTGAAGGCCGTGGCACCAAAGAGCAGTTTTTCAAGCTTCGCTTTTTCGGCTTCGGTGGCGATGTGGCAGCCAAGGGCATGAAATTGTTTGATGGCGTCGGCTTTGATGGCTTCATCTAGTATGACGGCCTGCTCGGATGCACAGATCATGCCGTTGTCGAAGGCTTTGGAAGCAACCACGTCGTAAACGGCGCGGTTGAGGTTAGCTGATGAGTGTATATAGGCGGGGGCATTACCGGCGCCAACGCCAAGGGCGGGTTTGCCACATGAGTATGCGGAGCGCACCATCGCATTGCCGCCGGTGGCGAGGATGACGGACACGCCTTGGTGATTCATGAGGGCGTTGGTTGCTTCCATGGACGGGGTTTCAACCCATTGAATACAGCCTTGGGGAGCCCCGGCGTTTACCGCGGCGTTGTAGACGATGCGGGCGGCTTGGGCGGAGCACTGTTGGGCGCCAGGGTGGAACGCGAAGATGATGGGGTTGCGCGTTTTAAGGCACATGAGGGATTTGAAGATAGTGGTGGAGGTGGGGTTGGTGACGGGCGTGATGCCGGCAACCACACCGACCGGTTCCGCAATTTCGGTGATTCCGGTGAACTGGTTTTGCGATATGACCCCCACGGTTTTGAGGTCGCGCATATAGGCGGTCACGTGCTCTGCGGCAAAAATGTTCTTGACGGTCTTGTCTTCGAAGTTGCCGCGCTGAGTTTCTTCAACGGCCATTTCGGCGAGGGTGGCGTGGGCGTCGCGCGAAGCTTTGGCAGCGGCTTCGACGATGAGATCCACGCTGGCTTGGTCGAAGGTCTTAAACTCGTCTAGGGCGTTGAGGGCCTTTTCAACGAGGGGATTAATGGTTTCAGAGATTGACGTCATCGCTCGTTCTCCAATTCAACTAAAGGAGGCTTAAAAATACGGTAATCTCGACGTGAGTGAAGGTCTAGAGTTTTCTTGATTCTGATATGAAATAGAGAACACGTGAAAAACCGTGCACCATCTCTGCGATATTGTGCAGACAGTGGGAGTGTTAGCGTCGTGCTGGATCTGCGATTGCTGTGGAGCTTTCTGGCGCCATTTAAGGGGCCTTGAGTCTTACAGGGTGCCGGAGATCATATACGCATTAGGGCCTTCCCGTGTTAGAGTGGACGTGCGCCCAAAGTGAGTAAAATCTTGAAGCTGAAGTTTGCGGGGGAGTTCTACAGCCGCTAGGTAACTTGGCTTCCTTTAACACCATTTGGGATGCCGGTGACGCCGGGAACCACTTTGACAAGGACATATAATGCGTATGCCGCAAACCGCTGTTGCGAAGAAACATTCTTTGCGTTTTTCTTTGGTCACGCTATCAGTTGTGGCCCTAATGGGTAGCATGCTCGGGTTTGTTCCCGGCTTGACGTCTGCGCCACCTGTCGCAGCCGCAACATTAACGGGCGGGTTGCGTGGTGCTGACGGTAAGGGCGTGATTGAGCGGGGCGACCAGATGACCTCGGACCTGCCGGCAGGCTCGTGTGAGGTCTTCAGCAGCTCGCCTGGTAGCCAGGCGGGTTTCACCTGGAGCAATCTGGAGCCGAGCATACATGCCAATGACAAGAAAGCCTGGGGCGTGGAGTTCGCCTTTGATAATTCGAAGGACCGCACGTTCGCCGATTGGGGCATCAGCAATTCAGGCCCGCTCGGCGCGGTTTTGAATGTGGGATCTGTGCATTCCATGGACATTGGCGATGCCCTTTACGATGGTGCAGGGAAGGTCACGCACAAGGCCGATGAAAATATTGAGATTACTGCGGCCGGGCGTCAACTAAACCTTAACCTAATGGCGAACCTGACTGGAGAGAAGGTCAGGCAGTACGCGGAAGCGACTGCCGACAACCCTGTGCGTTACGCTTGGAAGGGCAAATATAAAACGGACAACCCAGAGGGCCCGCGGTATGCCACTACGGGAACCAACGTGGGTTTCACAGCTGTCGTGAATCCGTGGCCGAGTGAGAACATCGAATGTAATCCGATCACGGTGTCGTGGGAGGGCTTCAGCCAGCATGTGATTGTTCCTGGTGAAGAAACCAAAGTCGGTAAGATCAACGTCCCAGCTGTACAGGGTGAGGGAACGGACGATTCCCTGTCCCGTATGGTAGTGGAGGCCTATGACGGCAACGGCAAGTTCATTGGCACTACGGACACGCAAGCATCTGGCGGTAAGAAACTTCTTCGTATTGCTGGAGATGGAGATATCTATTTTACATGGCCGGAGTACCGTGGCACGGACCTCGCAGCTGACAAGAACGTAAACTTCTCCGTCCTTGCGCTACCGCGTACCGTTGAGCAGCTTCAGGCGGCCGCTGAAACCAAATACGGCAACGCTTTCGATAGCTCTAATTCTCTGCCTCGTTACAACACTCCAAACGTGATTGAGTCAAAAACTTTTTCGCTGGATGATACGCAGTATCACGATCCGAATTATGATAAGCGCGAATCTGTGATCGTTTCGGGTGTTGATAGCTCGACGGGTCCGCTGGCTACTGAACCGCAGAAGGTGGCCTTCAAACAGGTTCCGGATCTGATTACAGACCTTGAGCAGAAGAACGCTGAAGGCGGTTTTGAAGCTCGTGTCACTCTGGACGACAAGTACGTCTACGAGGGGTGGACCGTTGAGATGGACGGTGACTACAACGTCACCGTGACCGCTCCAGAAAACCCGAAGCCCGGCACGTTTGCGCGGCCGAAGGTCATTGTAGAGTACTCGAACGGTTCGAAGGACGAGCTGGACCTCCTGGTTGTTATTGATCCGAACAACACTCAGGTCACGGACCTGGTTAAACCTGGCATCGCCAAGGCCAGGCCAAACGTGCCTGTGAGTGCCAGCATCGGTACGAAGTCCATTATGAAGGGCTACGAACCGGTTGCTCCGGCGAAGTACGAGATAGACGAGTCCACTGTTCCCGCGGGTTGGACCGTCACCGTCGGTAAGGACGGCAAGGTAACTGCCACGGCAGATGAATCGGTCCCACTGGGCACGGTAATCTCCCCGAAGGTGACTGCCACCTACCCGGATCAGACCACCGACGAGGTGGAGGTTCAGTTCCAGGTTATCAACGAGATTAAGGTGCCCACTTACGGCACCGAGGTTAAGAAGCCTGGCGAAACAGCCAGCTTGAAGCCCACTTTGCCGGAAAAGGGCCTGAGCGATAAAGAAAGTGACGAAGCTCCAAACCGCTACACGTTTGAGGATGGCGGGACCACATTGATGAAGGACGACTGGACCGTCATGATCGACGAGAAGACCGGCGAGTTGACCACGAAGGTCCCGCAGGGCGCGCAGCCGGGCGATCAGCTGGATATCCCCGTTGTTGCCCACTATGAGTCCGGGGCTAAACCGCAGAAAGCCACCGGCACGGTGTTCGTCATCAAGGGTGACGAGGTGCCAACCTACTCCGTGGAATCCACCGCCCCGAACCAGGCTGTGAATCACCAGGTAAAGGATGCCCCGAAGGGCTCCAAGTTCTCCTTTGGCAAAAAGGATGACCAGCCGGTGCTTGAACAGACTACTGAGGACGGCTGGAAGTACACGATCAACCCAGATACTGGTGTTGTCAGCGCCACTCCGCCTGCAAATGCAAAGCCGGGAGATAAGAAGACTGTCAGTGTCAGTGTGGAATCCCCGGATGGTTCCACCCCGGAGGTGCCAGTTACCACCGTGGTGAGCCTGTCTAACAAATGGGAAGCGGAACCTTCGTATCCACAAGAAACGGTGTACCCGGGTGGCAGCGCAACGTTGCCGGTAACTCTCGAAAAGCCGAATAGCATCAACGTTGCAAAGGAAAATCCCTACACGCTGGTTAACGTGCCTGAAGGTTGGACTGTCACCATCGACGATAACGGTGGCATCACTGCAACTGCCCCGGCAGACGCAAAGCCTGGGGATCACGTAGAAATTCCTGTCAAGGTTACGTACGAGGACGGCTCTAGCGATACGGCTACCGCCGTGGTGACGGTTGTGGATGTTCCCACCCGCGAAGTTCCGTTCCATGTCGAGTACAAGTACGACGACACCATCCCTGCCGGCGAGTACAAGGTTGAAACCAAGGGCGTGCCGGGTAAGGAAAAGATGAACAAGGACGGCGTTTGGGAACGTACCGATGAGCCTGTCACTGAGGTTGTTCTTGTTGGCGCGAAGCCTGCCGAAAGTTCTCAGGAAGTCACCTGGTCGGTTCCGATCCCGTACCCGACTGAGGTTAGGGAGAACCCGAACTTGAAGCCTGGGGAAACTAGGGTTGTTCAAGAAGGTGAAAACGGCGAGAAGACGTACACCGCTAAGTTCACTGCGAAGGGCTCCGAGGCTAAGGTTGCCCAGGAGGAGACCACTAAGGAACCGAAGCCTCGCATTATTGAGATCGGCCCGGGCATTGCAGATCAGGAACTGACCAGCAAGAAGACCCAAGAGGTCCCGTTCGAGATCGAGTACGTCTACGACGATACCCTCGAGTCGGGCAAGCAAGTTGTCGAGCAAGAGGGTGCGCCGGGCGAAGAGGTCATCACTGCCACCCAGAAGATCAAGGATGGCAAGCCGGACGGCGAGCCAAGCATCACCGTCGAGCAGACCATGGCCCCGCAGAAGGCTAAGATCCGCATCGGTACTAAGACTACTGGTACCAACACCGAAACGGTTGAGTCTGAAGTTCCATTCGGCGTAAAGATCGAGTTTGATCCGAACATGCCTGCGGGTACCTCTGAGACGGTTACCGAGGGTAAGCCGGGTAAGAAGCAAGTGACGATCGAACGTGAAATCGTCAACTCGCAGCCCGGTGGTCCAAAGATCTCCGAGGAGATAGCTGAGGAGCCTGTGGATCAGGTGGTCAAGGTTGGTACTAAGCCGTCTGAGGCGTCTGAGAAGGTTACGTGGACTGCGCAGGTTCCGTTTGAGGTTGAAACCCGTCCTAACTCGGAGTTGAAGCCGGGTGAGATTAGGGTTGTCCAAAAGGGTGTGTCTGGTGAGAAGACCTTTACGGCTGATTTCACCGCTACGGGTGAGCAAGCCACGGTTACGCCTGAGGAGAAGGTGACTAAGGATCCGGTTAACGAGATCATCGAGTACGGTCCTCATGCTGAGGACTCTACTGTGGTGACTAAGGTTGAAAAGCCGGTGCCTTTCGAAACCGAGATTGTGTTTGATGATTCGCTTGCTGCTGGTGAGCAGGTTGTTGATCAGCAGGGTGAGACTGGTGTTGAGATGGTGACTTCGACACAGAAGATTGTTGATGGTAAGCCTGCTGGTGATCCGGAGGCGTCTACTGAGCGCACTAAGGAGCCTGTCAAGCAGATCATCCGCGTTGGCATCAAAACCACGGGTACCAACATCACCGAGTACGAGGTGGACGTGCCGTTCGAAACCGAGATTCAGTTCGACGAGAACCTCGAAGCTGGCAAACAGGAAACTGTTCAGGAAGGCAAGCTCGGTAAGGACAAGGTAACCACAACCCAGACCATTGAAAACTCGAAGGTTGTGGACACCAAAACCGAAACCGAGCGCGTGAGCGAGCCGGTCAAGAAGATCGTTAAGGTTGGCACTAAGGGTGAGCCTGCCTCCACCACCATTGAATGGACGGAGAAGACCCCGTTTGAGATTGAGGTTCGAGTCAACCCAGATCTCCAGCCGGGTGAAACCAAGGTTATTCAGGAGGGCAAGCAGGGCGAGATCAAGCACACCGTCGCGGTGAATGTTGAGAACGGGGAGGTCTCCAAGGAGAATTCCTTCAAGAAGATCAGCGATCCGGTTAAGCACATCGTCGAAGTTGGCCCTGCCAAGACTCAGACAACATTGACGGACAAGCACACGGAGAAAACTCCGTATAACACTGAGATTGAGTTCGATCCGAACCTCGAAGTTGGCAAGATTGTTGAGGACCAGGCCGGTGTATTCGGCGAGAAGGAAATCACCAAGACCTGGAAGCTCGAGAATGGCGAGCCGATCGGCGATCCGGAAACATCCGAGAAGGTTGTCAAGGAACCGCAGCCGCGCAAGCTACGCGTAGGTGCCAAGTGCAACTGCGAGGATCCGACGGAATCTACTGAGCCGACCGAGCCGACCGAGCCAACGGACCCCACTGATCTGACGGATCCGACGCAGCCGGGTGAGCCGACGGACCCCACAGATCCGACGGACCCAACAGATCCAGCTAACCCGTCTGACCCGACGGACCCGACGGATCCAACGGATCCCACCGAACCAACGGATCCTACCGATCCTACCGATCCGACCGATCCGACCGATCCGACCGATCCAACGGATCCAGCTAACCCGTCTGACCCGACGGACCCGACGGATCCAACGGATCCTACCGATCCGACCGATCCGACCGATCCAACGGATCCAGCTAACCCGTCTGATCCAACGGATCCGACGCAGCCAGGCGAGACAACGCCGGGCACTACGTCAAGCGATGAGCCGAGCACTCCGGGCGCTGAAACTGACCCCAGCAAGTCTGCTAAGTCGGGCGCTCAGAGCGGTTCATCACTGGCCCGCACCGGTGTTAGCGTCGAGGGCTCGCTAGCAGTAGCCGCGGCGTTGCTACTGGCAGGCGCAGGCCTCACCGCGATGCGCAGGCGCAACTCCCAGCGCTAAACGAGCAATAGCGAAGCCTTCGGGCAATAACCGCTAACTCAAAATAAATATGGCGGGAATACAAAACCCGTATTCCCGCCATATTTATTTATTGCGTTCGATCCTTTCCGCGGCCGAGCTCATGCCTAGTAGCGAGAAGATAACCAAGCTACTGCAGGTTCTCCGTAATCTGCTTGACCATGGCTTCCAGCTCACTCATGTCCGTAGAACGAATACCCGAGCCAACCAAAATCACATCATCACCATGCGTGGCATAAGCCGTGTAAAGCATTGCTGTACCAGCTGATGTCACCATCGTCATGATCTCCCCATGAGTGTCCACGCCAGGAACATCCATCGGGAATGATGCGAGCGAGATACCAAGATTCGTTTTCTCATCCGCCATCGTCATTGACGGACAGTTTTTTACTAACTCCCGGCTCTCCTCCAGATCAACCTTGCTGGCACCGCCCGGCCATATCTGCGCGGTCATATTGAGGTTCTCAATGTAGCCATGCGCAAACACTGCCTTTGAAGCATCAGCCGTCAACGCGTCCAAACGCCCCATGTTGGCCTTAAACAGATCCCCACATTTGGAGGGCTCGTAAACAACACCCTCCTGGTTAGCGGCAAGCATTTCGCCAGACCAGTTCTCTTCCAGCTGTTCACGAGTCCCTAGCTCCAGCGGCTCCCCATGATAAGTGAGGCCGGTTAGAGCTGCCGTATACTCCGCCTCACTCTTGGCGCCTTGCGGCTGGGCGGTTGCCGATGTTTCGGTTGTAGCCGCCTGCGTGGAGGGCACCTGGGAAGGCTGCGCATCTGTGCTCCCGCCGCCACACGCTGATAGGGCAAGTGCTGCAACTCCGACGGTTACAGAGGTCTTCAAAAGCGTGCGTCTACCGGTTGAACGAGTCATTTCTGGCTCCTATCTTCGAGATCGGTTCAACATTTTTCGGTTCTCTGCTTGAAGCCTACTGTAGCTTCCAGAAAACCAGGTAACGCTATCCTTACGTGAATGCCCGTTGCAGGCACCTTGAGGTCGCCAAAACTGCATTAAGCACGAAAAATTCGCACCTCGTTGCGTGCCCGTTAGCGAAATGTTTACCTAAGCCCCTGCCGTCAAATCCCAGTTCACAGGCGTAGCGCCCATTTGGATCAGCTGCTCATTCGCCCGCGAAAATGGTCTGGACCCGAAGAAACCTCGGCGGGCTGACAGGGGAGAGGGATGTGCAGATTCAATCACCGGCGTGTTCCCCAGCAGGGGCTTTACCGACCTCGCATCGCGTCCCCACAAAATAGCCACCAATGGCAGGTCGCGAGCTACTAGGGCGCGGATGGCAGCCTCGGTTACGGCTTCCCAGCCCCGGCCCCTGTGTGAACCTGGGGCGCCCGGACGCACTGTGAGTACGCGATTCATCAAACACACACCTTCGCGCGCCCACGGGGTTAAATCTCCCGACGTTGGCACCGGCATACCCAAATCCTCATGCAACTCGTTGAAAATATTTACCAACGAGCGCGGCGGAGCCACTCCCGGGCGCACCGAAAACGACAGACCCATTGCATGCCCTGGCGTGGGGTAGGGGTCCTGTCCAATAATGAGCACCTTCACGTCCTCAAACGGGTACGTGAACGCTCGCAACACGTCCGTGCCTGCCGGCAGGTAGCCGTTACCCAGGCGGTTCTCCTCACGCAGCATGTTGCCAAGCCGGTGAATCTCCGGCTCCAGTGGGCCCAAAGCCTGGGCCCACCCCTCGTCAATCAAATCGGATAAAGGCAAAGCAGTCACGCCCTCATCCTACGCGGCAACGCCGCACCCAATCAGCCAATATCGGCGTGGATGAGCAGATGAAAGTAGAAAACCGGTACGCTAAAACCGTGAGTTTGCATCAATATCCTGAAGACGAATTCGACCAGGCAGGCGCCGAAGGCCCCGTGGGCCTGTTTCGCGAGAAGCCATCTCGCTGGAAAACCGTGCTGCCCTTCCTGCTCGTTCTAATCATCGTCCCCGTGCTCGCATGGGGCGCGGTGTCATTCATCACCAGTCGCAGCGACAATCAAACGGCTGAAATGCAGTCGACCACAGTCGCAACGCAGGCGCCCACCGAAACCACGGAAGCGCCCACCAATGCCGAGGCCACCACGGAAGCTACCACGCAAAAGCCAACGGAAGAGCCCACCGAGACCGAACCTGCCGTCTCTAAAGACGTCGCCATTCAAATCCTCAACGGCACGCGGATCAATGGTCTAGCTGCCGAGGCCGTCGGCAAACTGCAGGCGGACGGATACCAGTACGTGAGTGCTTCCAACGCTTCGGGCTGGCTCACTGAATCCACCACCATCTACTACGCGCCCGGAACGCGCGCGGGAGCTGAAGCGATTGGTGAAGTCCTCGGCATTAGCAACCTCTCTGAGAACAGCACGGATCTGGGTAACTCTGATTACGTGGTAGTTCTAAAGGGCGACTACTAAAAACTTTCCATAACTCCCCGCGTTGCGCGAGGCCTGCGTGACGCGGGAGTCCAAAATGCAAACTCGCAAAGGCGGCCAGACTTGAGTCTGGTCGCCTCAACTTTTTGAGCTATTAGCTGACTCGTCTTGCACTCTGCTCGTTAGAGTGCCAAAATACTTATTAGCACTCACAAGTGTTGAGTGATAAAGCAAGGGTTACCGGGTGAGGCCACCATTTGCGAGACAGAAACGCAAACCCGGCTGGCCGTCCGTCGCGGGCACCTCGTAGCCAACAACCGCTACAGCGGAGGAAAAACATGTCCAAGTTGATTGCGTTCGACGAGGAAGCACGCCGCGCCATGGAGCGCGGGCTCAACACCCTCGCCGACACCGTAAAGGTAACGCTAGGCCCCAAGGGCCGTAACGTCGTCCTCGATAAGAAGTGGGGCGCCCCCACCATCACGAAGGACGGTGTTTCTGTTGCAAAGGAAGTTGAGCTAGAGGATCCGCTCGAAAAGATCGGCGCCGAGCTCGTCAAGGAAGTTGCAAAGAAGACCGACGACGTCGCGGGTGACGGCACCACCACCGCAACCGTTTTGGCCCAGGCACTCGTAGGTGAAGGCCTGCGCAACGTTGCCGCAGGTGCAAACCCGATCGCGCTTAAGCGCGGCATCGACACCGCCGTTGCGAAGGTAGTGGAGAACCTCCACGCCGACGCGAAGGAAATCGAAACCGTAGACCAGATCGCAGCAACCGCATCCATCTCGGCAAACGACGCTGAGATTGGCCGCCTTATTGCGCAGGCCATGGACAAGGTTGGCCGTGAAGGCGTTATCACGGTTGAAGAGACCAACTCGTTCGAAACCACCCTCGAAACCACCGAGGGCATGCGCTTCGAAAAGGGCTTCCTCTCCCCGTACTTCGTAACCGACGCGGAGCGTCAGGAAGCCGTGTTCGAGGACGCCTACGTTCTGCTCGTTGAAGGCAAGATCTCTAACGTTAAGGATCTGCTCCCGCTACTGGAGAAAGTCATGCAGGCGGGCAAGCCGCTACTGATCATTGCTGACGACGTTGAGGGCGAGGCGCTTGCAACCCTCGTTGTGAACAAGATCCGCGGTCTGTTCAAGTCCGTTGCTGTTAAGGCCCCGGGCTTTGGTGACCGTCGTAAGGCCATGCTGCAGGATATGGCTATCCTGACCGGCGGGCAGGTCATTTCGGAAACCGTAGGTCTTTCGCTTGAAACCGCTGACCTTGACGTCTTGGGCCAGGCTCGCAAGATCGTTGTCACCAAGGATGAAACCACGATCGTTGAGGGCGCAGGCACCAAGGAGGCCATTGACGGCCGCGTTGCGCAGATTCGCGCTGAGATCAAGAACTCGGACTCCGAGTACGACAAGGAGAAGCTCAACGAGCGCCTTGCCAAGCTCGCTGGTGGTGTAGCCGTCATCAAGTCCGGTGCTGCAACCGAGGTTGAGCTGAAGGAGCGTAAGCACCGCATTGAGGATGCTGTGCGCAACGCGAAGGCGGCTGCAGAAGAAGGCATCGTCGCCGGTGGTGGCGTGGCCCTCATTCAGGCCGCTCAGAAGCTTGCCGATCTTGACCTCGAAGGCGATGAGCTCACCGGCGCGAACATCGTTCGCGTAGCGGTTGAAGCGCCGCTCAAGCAGATCTCGGTAAACGCAGGCCTAGAAGGCGGCGTAGTTGTAGACAAGGTCAAGCACCTGCCCGCAGGTGAAGGCCTCAACGCTGCAACCGGTGAATACGAAGACATGCTCAAGGCCGGCATCGCCGACCCGGTAAAGGTAACCCGCTCTGCACTGCAGAACGCGGCATCCATCGCCGGCATGTTCCTCACCACCGAGGCAATCGTGGCTGACAAGCCCGAGCCGCCGGCACCGGCCGCTCCGGGTGCCGACGAAATGGCTGGCATGTACTAAACCAGCAATAGGCGAGCTGTGGGCGCGGGTTTCCCGCGCCCACAGTCATACCCACCCGTATTCTTTGCCTCAAAGCAGGGCCGTTGCGAATCCGGGTGGGTTTCGTTTATCTACCTTGCGAATAGGGCGGCCGCGCCGGCCTCGGCATCTGAATACGTGCTTGCTGCTGCGGCAAGTTGAACCCCGATCTCATCCAGAGACTGCTCAACAATCACCTGCGTTGAACGCCAACTTTGCGCCGCCGCCTCAAACTGGGCTGACGCCGCGCCAGACCAAGACCCCTGCAGCGCATCCAAATGCCCCATCATTGCCTGCACCTGAGCGCGGATCGTCTCTGCGCTTGCACGCACCATTGCCGAAGCCTGCGCCACCTGCGCCGGATCCACATGAAAAACCGTCATCGCCATTCCTTTCTTATCAGCCGGCCATGCAACGCCATCGTCGCAGGGCGCTGGAAAGGCATGTGCGGCGTGCCGCTTTGGGTGTGGGCAGGCGAAGGCCAGGCCGGGGTGTGGAAGAAACTGCGTGGAAGGAACTGGGCGCGTGGCAGATACGGGCTACTGGTCTCGATCCGAAAGCCGCTGGCGAAGCCTGCTTATGTCCTCGCGTTTTTCCTGAATGCGCTCGCGGAGCTTACCCCCGTCCGCAACGGTCTTGTCGAGCCGCTCGCGCAAGCGGCTGGCATCCCCAGCGGTGAACGCGTCCTCGTGGACTTGCTCGGCCCGCGTGCGTGCAAGGCGAGCCAGCTCTTTTGCAGACAGCCTGCGTACACTGCGTTGCACGGGACGGGCAATTACATCCGGTTCATCCTCCAAGGACGAAGCCCCGTCATCTTCTAGAGACGATGCATCGTCTTGTTCAGGCTCCGGTGCATCTTCCACCGGGGGAGTAGCTTCGGGATGCTCCGCGCTGATCTCTTCCTCAAAATCGTCTTTGCGCATAATGATCGGGTCATTCTTCGCCCCGATCTTCTTAATAATCATCGTGGAGGTCGTAGTGAGCGGGTCAAACTTCTGCTCAGGTTCATCCTCAAAACACGCACCTGGATCAGCCTGAGCGATCAGCGTGTCAAGATTAGCCAGCTCAGCCTCAAGATTTTGCCGCGCAGAAACCTCCCACGCTGCTCCTCCCGGTGAGAGATAAATCTGCGGGCGAGAAAGCATAGAGCTCACAAAGCGGCGCCTTGCATTCCAAAACTGCAGGTCCGATAAGTTAGGGAACTCCTGGCGAAGCAGGCCGCGATACTGCTTGTATTCTTGCGGCGTTGCAGACAAGTCGCGTTGCGTCGCATCTAGCAAGGTCGTCGCATCCACGTCCTCAGCGGGCGCGCGGTGGGTAACCACCACGCGGATCAGCTCACAAACTCGCTTACAAACTGCAGGCGAGAATCCAAGCCGCGTCAAAGAATCCGAGATCCGGTGCGAACATGACGCCTTAAACTCAGCAGAATCCGCAGTGTCGCACTTGACGACTTCGGGCGGGACTAAACCCGCATACCAAGCCGCAATCTGTAGCAACTCCGGGGTGTGAGCGGCGGCCGCTAACTGATCAAACGCGGCAATCACGCGGCTCAGATAGGCAACATTGTGATACGGGCGATCCGCGGCCTGCCAAACTGCGAGCAGACCGTGCACCTCTTCATCGATCACCTGCTGCGAAGGCTCAACGCCGCACGCGAGCACCGCGCTCACAAACGTGCGTGGAAGCCACGGTGGAACCGGTGCGCTCGCAGGCAACTCCTGACCTATTTCAGCCACAGACCTATGCTAAGTCCATCGCGAGACATAGGCAAAGAAGCCCCTCGAAGAATCACTCGTCTTCGTGCGCTGCTACTGCGGTTTTGTGGTAGACGAAGCCGTCTTCTCTTGCTTCAAAGGAAGCACCAGACGAACCGTTAAACCTCCACCTTCAGTCTTATCGAGCGTTGCCTGCCCCGAATGCAAAGCCAGAATCGAAGCAATAATGGATAGACCGAGGCCAGAACCACCCGAAGCGCGCGAGCGGGACACATCCGTGCGGAAGAAACGCTCGAACACGCGGTCACGGTCAGGAGCCGAAATGCCCGGCCCGTGGTCACGAACCTCCACGATCGCATGGCCTTCTTGCTGGCCAATCGCAATCTCTACCGGAGAACCCTTAGGCGTGTACCGAATGATGTTGCCAATCAGGTTGGTGAATACCTGCGTGATCTGGTCCTTGTCAGCCTCAATAATGAGACTGGTAGGAGCAGGCTCGCCCTCGTTTATGCTAATCACGCTCACAACGCGCGACGCGTCCAAGGCGCGCACATCAAACAGCGAGTCGTGAGCCAGTTTTACGAGGTCAACCGGCTCCGGGTGAATCTCCGGCACCTCATCCAACCGGGCCAGGGTCAACAGGTCTTCAACCAGCTTGCCCATGCGGACCGACTCGTTCTCGATGCGCTGCATGACCTCTGGGACGCGCTCATCTGGCACGCCTCCCATGCGGTAGAGTTCGCCATAACCGCGTAGCGCAGAGAGGGGAGTGCGCAGCTCGTGGGACGCATCTGAAACGAAGCGACGCATGCGCTCTTCTGAACGCTGTTGCTGGGCAAACGAATTCTCAATCTGCGCAAGCATCACGTTCAAACTCTTCGCTAGCGACCCAACCTCTGTCGATTCCGGCTCGGGGGCAACACGTTGAGTCAAATCGCCCTCAGCGATCTGACCGGCCACGTACTCGATGCGGCGAAGCGGGAACAAAGACCTGCGAATCAAATAGTACGAGGCCATCGCGCCCACCACCACGATCAGCAGGCCAAGTAGAGAAAAGTACTGGGCCGAGTTCAGAATCGTCTCGGTTGTATTAGCAAGGGGGAGCGCAACAGTGACCACGCCGTAAGGCTTATCGCCAACCGACACGGGCACGGCAACCGCACGCCAATACGAATCACGCTTCGAAGAGGGCACATTCACCGGCTTAGTCACCGCGTTAGGCGGCACAACCGAATCAAGCGCCAAAAGCGTCCCTGGATTTGGCATTCCGTAGCGCTGCGACGTATCGGTAGCAATAGCCACCTGACTTACCCCATCGGTTGACGTAAACCGAATGTAATAGTTCGAAGGCACATCGGCCGGCACGCTGGCAATCACCGAACGAACCGTAGAGACGGCCAGCTGCTTACCCGTGCTCTCCAGCTCGCGGTCCACCTGGTTCACCAAATGCGCCTGCACGATGCCAACCATCACGGCTCCCGCAATCGTGAGGGCAACAGTGAGTAGCGAGGTGAACAAGATTACGAGTCTTGCTCTTAGGGTTGCCGAGAACCAAACCTCCCGCAGGGTCCTACGTGATTCGTACGACCTCATAATTAGGCGTTCTCAGGCCTCAACATGTACCCAACGCCCCGGCGCGTGTGGATTAAATCGCCAGAACTACCCAGAACGGCAAGCTTGCGGCGCAGGTACGAAATATAAGATTCCACAATTGCGGCTTCGCCATCCCAGTCGTACTCCCACACGTGATCCAAAATCTGCATTTTTGACACCACGCGGCCCTCATTGATCATCAGATAGCGCAAAAGCTTGAACTCGGTGGGAGATAGGTCAATCTCTTGACCTGCGCGCCGCACCTCGTGTGCGCCCTCATCCAGCTCCAGGTCCGCAATTCGAAGCACGTTATCGTCATCGTCCGCCTTCGTCCTGCGCAAGATTGCGCGGATACGAGCCACAACCTCCTCAAGACCAAACGGCTTCGTCACATAATCATCGCCGCCAACCGTGAGGCCCTCGATCTTGTCATCCATCTGATCACGAGCCGTCAAGAACAGCACGGGAGTGCGTGAACCAGACTCGCGAAGACGCCTCGTCACCGTAAAACCATTCATATCTGGAAGCATCACGTCAAGCACGATCAGATCGGGATTTTCCGTAGTGGCCAAATGGAATGCGGACTTTCCATCTGAGGCTGTGAGCACCTCAAAACCGGCAAACCGCAACGATGACGCCAACAGATCAAGAATATTTGGCTCGTCATCAACCACCAGCAGACGCGCTTCTGCGCCCGTGTCATCCACACTCATCTTCAAACCCATTTCTCCATCACATACCTGTTGCCTTAAGAATATCTGAACAGCACATGTAAAAAGCCCCGCGAGCGTAGCCATGTAGCAACCAAAATGCCAGAACCTGTAACCTTGAACCTGAAAACGCTGCACGGCACAGACAGGTGAAACAGATGAGCGAAGCGCAAAATACAGGGCAACTACCTCAGGGAGTGTTCCCCTTCCAACCTCCCAAAACCCTCAGTGGTAACACCGAGGTGGTTGGTGACAGTCCTTTCTTGCCCGCAGACGTGCAGTTCTACGGTGTTTCGCCCGCGCTCGTGAAAGTGCGGGTTGTTAGCCTGCTCATTACGTTTGCCATCATGGTGATTCCCGGCATTGTCATGGCCATTCTTTTAACTAAGTGGATTTGGCTTTACGTTCTGGCCGTCGTTGCCCTTTTCGCGTGGCTTTTGTGGCTTGTTCCCCGGCAGGTGCGCGCCATCGGATACGCAGAAGCCGAATCTGATCTGCTTATCCGCTCGGGCATCATGTGGAAACAACTTACCGTTGTGCCTTACGGGCGCCTGCAATACGTAGACGTATCCGAGGGGCCCATCGCGCGCGCCTTCGGCATCGCTACAGTGCAGCTACACACGGCCTCGGCCTCCACGGACGCATCTATCACCGGTCTGTCCGCAAAAGAAGCAGCGCGCCTGCGCACGAGTCTTGCCGAGCGCGGCGAATCTGAACTGGCAGGACTCTAAATGGCAAAGGAACGCAAAGAAACTGCCGTTGAAAGCGGCGTTGCAGAATCCGAGTGGAGGTCGCTGCACCCCGTCACGCCCCTAGCGAAAACCTGGGCCGTGTTCGCAGCCTTCTTCGCTTTTATCTTTTACCAGTTTGCCGACGTGCTTAAAGAGCTCACCACGCTCGGTTTGATCGAAACCTACGGGCCGGCGGTTGTCTTCCTCGTGATCGCGGCAGGCATCCTCGTGATCGTCATTGCGGCCGGCATCTACTCTTGGATTGCCTGGCGCAAAATGGGATTCGCAATAACTCACGACGCCGTGTACTACCGCGAAGGAATCCTCTTTCGCAGTCAACGCCACGCGCGACTAGACCGAATCCATGCTGTAAACATCACGCACCCACTGATTGGCCGTATTCTTGGCCTGGGGCGTATAGATATTGAGGTTGCTGGTGGCACGGATTCTAACTTCCAGCTGGGGCTACTTAAAACGCAGCAGTTAGAGGATGTTCGCCGCGAGGTGCTGTCAGAATCGCGCACTGCGAAACTACGCAAAGCAGGGAAGCTAGATGCTGATGCAACGGGCGGTGTTCCCGCAGGCGAGGCTGGCGTAGCCCCGACCACCTTGGAAGATTGTCAGGCGGGAATCGGTCAGGCTCCCGGTCTTGGTGCGCCGGTGGACGATCTCGAGCAGGTCATCTACAAGGTTCCGGCAGGGCGCCTGCTTGCGTCACTGGCACTCAACATGGGGATTATCTTCTCTATTCTCGTGGGGTTGGCCATCGCTGCGGGTTCATTGGTAGGAACTTTGATAGAGGGTGTCTCCTTCGCCGCAATGATCCCAGCGGTTGTTGGTGGCCTCGCATTGTTTGCATACCCGTTCAACCAGTTTGCAAACAACTTCGGATTCACCGCGTTTGTGACACATGATGGTATTCGTGTGCGCTCAGGCCTTCTATCTACCCGCGCGCAAACCATTCCGGTGCAGCGCATTCACGCAGTGACGGTTTCCCAGCCGTTCTTCTGGCGCTTTTTTGGCTGGTACCGAGTAAAAATCGTGCAGGCCGGTTTCGCGGCGAACGCGCAAGACAAGGTAGAGCACGACCTGCTGCTTCCTGTAGGCACGCGTGAAGAAATGCTCCAAGCCCTGTGGATGGTCTACCCCGACCTCGGCGTTTCTAACCCGGTTGAAACAATCATGTACGGCCTTGAGGGTGAAGGCGAGATGCTCGGATTCAGCCAGAACCCGCAGCGCTCGCACCTGTTCGACCCGTTGGTTTGGCGCCGCCGCTCAATCAAACTAACCGATGTTGCGATCCTGCTACGCGACGGTTTCTTAACCCGGTCATTCTCGGTTCTGACCTATGACCGCCTGCAGTCCACGCTAATCAGCCAAGGCCCGTGGGACCGCAAAAAAGACCTCGCGGGTATTAACTTTCACCTGGTTGAATCCAGTTTATTCATTGAGCACCTGGACACCGCACTTGCATCCAGTCTCTACGCTGAAATCACGCGCCGCGCCACCATCAGCCGCCAAAAGGAGAGCCAGGAAGCCTGGGCCGCGCGAGCCGTTCCCGGTGCCCGTCAGACTCACGGTGCTTACGAAAGCAGGGCGGCTGGTGGCGAGCCGGGTAGCTTCGGGCAAAATGGGGGAGAGCAGCAGTGAAAGCGGGGCGCTTTCGCGTAGGCATCATTGGCGCGGGCCGAGTGGGTCCGGTGATTGGCCGAGCCCTCCAACTTGTGGGGCATGAAATCATCGGTATCACTCGCTCCTCAAATCCGCAGCGCAATGATGCTGCCGAAGCAATCCTGGGCGTTCCCGTAATCGAACCGGATGAAGCGTGCCAGGCGGAGCTAGTAGTCATCGCTATTCCTGACGACCAGATCGAGCCTCTCATACGAGGCCTGGCAATACTCGGGTGCTTCCGCCCCGGCCAAGTCGTTATGCACACGAGCGGCGTGCACGGCATCAACGTGCTCGAAGCCGCGCAAGCCGCTGGGGCCCTGCCCATTGCCCTGCATCCCGCGATGACGTTTACAGGCACCAGCTTGGACGTTGAGCGCTTGCAGATGTGTCCTGCAGCTATCACCACAACTGCGGTGGCCCTGCCAATTGCATCCGCCCTCGCGATGGAAATGGGCATGGAGCCTTGCGTGGTTGAAGAGGAAGACCGCACGCTCTACCACGCAGGTCTTACTCACGGCGCTAACCACCTCGTCACCCTAGTCAACGAGGCCCTTTCTATCCTTGAAGCCGCCGGCATCGAAAACCCTGAACTCTATATTCGCCCGCTCCTAAACACCGCTTTGGACCGCGCCCTTTCCGAAGGCGTGCACGGCCTGACCGGGCCCGTCCGCCGCGCGGACACCGGCACCCTCAAAGATCACCAGAAGGCATTATCCGAGGCCGGTTTGAACTCGATCCTAGAGAGCTACCGGAACATGGCGCGCACAACCGCCCACCTAGCCGGCGACAACCTGCTCCTTGGCGAAAACCAAGTGCAGGCCGTCTTGCGTGCTTTGGGTGAAGAATAAAAAGTGGCAAGTTGGCCACAAGTGGCCCTCCGGATTCGCGCCTAGCGCGCCCAAAGGAGCACAATAGTCGCAAAGGAGGCATCTTGGAACCACAAGTCGTAAAGACCCGCGAAGAACTACGAGCCGCACTAGCGAAACTGCCTGGACGGCTCGGCCTGGTCATGACCATGGGCGCACTACACGACGGGCACCTCAGCCTCATTAAAGAGGCCAAGAAGCATGCCGACCACGTCATGGTCACAGTGTTTGTGAACCCCACTCAGTTCGCCCCCGGTGAAGACTTCGACAAGTACCCGCGCGACCTCAATGCCGACCTCAAAGCGGTTGCGAAAGTGGGCGCGGACCTCGTATTTGCGCCAGCCGCTAACGAAATGTATCCAGGTGAAGCCTCTGTCACTATCAACCCGGGACCCACCGCAACGGTTCTAGAAGGCAAAACGCGGCCCACACACTTTGCAGGCGTATTGCTGGTAGTGCACAAAATGTTCAACCTCACCGGTGCGGATGTTGCCGTATTCGGCCAAAAGGATGCACAGCAGCTGGCACTCATTCGCCAGATGGTTCGCGACCTCGACATGCCCATCCAAATCGTGGGTGCGCCCATCGTGCGCGGCGAGGACGGCCTCGCCCTCTCCTCGCGCAATGCCTACCTCTCCGACGCAGAGCACCAGCAAGCGCTTTCCCTCAGCGGCGCCCTCAAAGCCGGTAAACAAGCCAGCAACAGCAGGGCGAGCGCAAGCCAAATCAAGCAGGCTGCCCGCTGCGTCCTCGAAAATGCGGGCGTAAAAATCGACTATGTCGAGCTGGTTGAGCCAACCACCTTCCAATCCGTAGAGGCCGGGGAAGCCGTGCTGGCCCTCGCCGCCTACGTTGGCAATACGCGCCTGATTGACAACGCTATCTTGAACATTGGGGAGGCCGCCAATGGCTAACGAAATCTACCGCACGCTAATGAGCGGCAAGATTCACCGCGCCACCGTGACCGGCGCGGACCTCAACTACGTTGGATCCATCACCGTAGATAAAACCCTGCTGGAAGCAGCCGGGATACTTGAAGGCGAACGCGTTGACATTGTGAATGTGACCAACGGAAACCGCCTTTCCACCTACACCATTAATGGCGAGGCTGGATCGGGAATCATCCAGCTAAACGGCGCCGCCGCGCACCTGACCGACCCTGGTGACATCGTCATCATCATCGCCTACCAGTCCGTGCCCGAATCCATGGCACGCGGCTTCAAAGGCAAGGTTGTATTGGTCGACAGAGACAACCGGATCATCAACCTCGGGTCAGACCCGGCGGGCGTTCCCACCGGCCTCGAAAACGCTTCCGGTGGTGAAGGTCCGCTCGCGGCCCCAAACCGCGGCTAACCAGGCGGCTCTGAAACGCGGATAAGCTGTCTACCCTAGTAGCGCTCGACGCCCTTCTAGCTTGGGCGTTCGCGAGTGCGTGAAACGTGATATTAGCCCACTATTTCCCGCATGTAGCGCCCCTTTAGTACGATGGGGACGTGGAAAAGAACAACGAGTCGTCTGAAATTCAAGAAGCCCCCGAGCAGTTTCGTGTTCGCGCCGAAAAACGTGCGCGCATGCTCGCAGAGGGAACCGATCCCTACCCGGTAGAACTGCCCATCACCAGCACCATCAAGAAGGTGCGGGAGGAGTTCGACCACCTCGAAATCGACGAGCAGTCACCCGCGCCCGTGGGCGTCGCTGGCCGCGTCATGTTTATTCGCGGCTCCGGTAAGCTCCAGTTCGTTGTCATCCAAGATGGCGAGGGCAACCGCATTCAGGTGATGCTCTCCGCTAAAGAGGTGGGTAGCGACTCGCTAAAGGAATTCAAGGCAAACGTAGACCTTGGCGATCACCTGTTTGTGCACGGGCCGGCAATGCGTTCGCGCCGCGGTGAGCTATCCATTTTCGCTCAGCCGAGCGAGGACGCTCCCGCGTGGCGTATCACCTCGAAGGCGTTACGTCCGCTACCGAAGACGTTCACGACGGATGCCGGCGAAGAGATGAGCCTTTCAGAGGAGGCTCGTATTCGCCAGCGTCACCTCGACATGATTTTGCGTCCGGCTGCTCGTGAGATGGTTCGCACGCGCGCGGACGTTGTGTGGTCGCTACGCGACTACTTCCATCGCGAGGGATTCTTGGAGATCGAAACTCCGATGCTCCAAAACATTCATGGTGGCGCGGCCGCCCGCCCGTTCCAAACCCACATGAACGCCTACGACACGGAGCTTTACTTGCGTATTGCGCCGGAACTGTTCTTGAAGCGCGCAGTGGTTGGCGGCGTGGAAAAGGTTTTTGAAATCAACCGTAACTTCCGAAATGAGGGCGCGGACTCCTCGCACTCTCCGGAGTTCACCATGCTTGAAGCCTACGAGGCCTACGGCACGTACAACACGATGGCTGCCCGCACTCGTGACTTCATTCAGAAGGCCGCGCGAGACGTGTTTGGCACCGAGAAGGTAACGCTTGCCGACGGTTCCGAATACGACCTTTCTGGACAGTGGGATGAGATTTCACTTTACGAGGTGGTCTCGGAAGCCGTAAAAGAAGAAATCACGCCAGAAACCGAGCTTTCCCGCCTTGTGAAGCTGGCAGAGGAACGCGGAATTGCTGTTCCGGATCACGCTGTGGCGGGCAAGGTAGTGGAAGAGATCTTTGAGCACGCAGTTGGCGATCACTTGTGGGCACCGACGTTTGTGCGCGACTACCCTGTGGATACGTCCCCGTTGGTTCGCCAGCACCGCAGCCTGCCTGGCCGCGTGGAGAAGTGGGACCTGTACGTTCGCGGTTTTGAGCTAGCCACCGCCTACTCCGAGCTGGTTGACCCGGTAATTCAGCGGGAGCGCTTTGAAGCCCAGGCGCTTGCCGCGGCAAACGGAGACCCAGAAGCGATGGTTCTTGACGAAGACTTCCTGCAGGCAATGGAACAGGGCATGCCGCCCACGGGTGGTATGGGCATGGGCCTCGACCGCCTGCTGATGGCACTAACTGGCTACGGAATCCGCGAAACCATCACGTTCCCGCTAGTGAAGCGAATCGAGAACTGACTGTAAGTTAGCTCATACATAATCGGCATAACGTTTTCATCGGCCAGAGCACTACAATGCTTGGTATCAAAGCCAAGATGTTAGGCGAGCAGAAAGCTCGTAAGCAAAGACGCGTGCAAGCGCGGAGCGCAGGATTTTACCCGGCGCGAATGGCCCTGCTTGGGCTGGGCATAGCGATTTCGGTTGGAACCGTATTGCTAATGCTCCCCGTGGCAAGGTCTGGTGCTCCCATGTGGCCAGGAAATGTGCCGGTGGCAGTTGCCGGCCCCTCCATTGCAGGAGGGGCGCCGCTGTCTGTAGCTCTATTCACCGCAACCTCGGCCACCTGTGTAACTGGTCTTATCGTGGTTGATACGGCCACATACTGGAGTACATTCGGCCACGCAGTGATCGCAATGCTCATTGAAATCGGCGGCTTGGGGGCGATGACGTTCGCTGCCCTCCTCGCCGTGTATGTAGCTCACCGCCTGAGTTTGAGCCAGCGCCTCGTGGTCGCTCAAATCACCGGCGCCCTCACAATGTCAGATATGCGCGGATTCGTGAAACGTATTGTGCGCATGGCCCTCATCGTGCAGGTAGTTCTTGCGATCCCGCTGGTAATCGACTTCTATTCGCGTTCCAAATCGCTAGGTGAAGCCCTGCAGTGGGGCACTTTCTTCTCCATTTCCGCGTTCAATAATGCCGGCTTCTCTTTGGAAACCGACAGTTTGATCCCGTTTGCTACAGACCCGTTCATAATCTTGCCAATCTCAATTCTGATTGTGATTGGAGGCCTCGGATTCCCGGTTCTGGCTGAAATTGTGCACGCATTCAAAACGAGGAAGAAGAGGCGGTGGGCCTGGTCGCTCAACGCGCGCCTAGTGGTGCACGGAACCATTGGCCTCATTCTTACCGGTTGGCTACTCATCACGCTGCTTGAGTGGAGCAGCCTTTCGCAAACGGGCCAGTACAGCGCTGCAGATAAGCTCCTCATCACCCTGTTCACGGCAATCTCGCCGCGCACAGCAGGCTTCAACTCGATGGATATAGCGACGCAAAGTGACATCACCTGGCTGGTCACCGACATTCTCATGTTTATTGGGGCAGGCCCGGCTGGAACCGCAGGTGGCGTGAAGATTACGACCATGCTGGTGCTCGTCTTTTTAGTTCTGACCGAAATTAGGGCAGGCCAGGCCGTGCAACTGTTTGGCTCGCGCATTGGCCGCTCCACTCAGCGTGCAGCGATTACGGTGCTGATGATTGCGTTTAGCCTAGTTGTAGGAGCTACCGCCATAATCATGGTGCTAACGCCCTGGGGGATGGACGCCGTGTTGTATGAGGTCATATCTGCGCTGAGCACGGTGGGCCTAACAACAGGGATCACTCCGCAGTTGCCTATTGCGGCGCAACTGATTATTTGCGCGCTCATGTTCTTTGGGCGAGTGGGGCCCGTGGCAGTTGCAACAGTCTTAACTATTCGACCCGATACGAAGCTGTATGAGCTTCCTAAGGAAAGGCCAATCATTGGGTAGTTTTTCATTCCTCCCGCGAGTTCGTGCAGGAGAAGCTGGCGATGTTGCCATCATCGGCCTGGGACGCTTTGGAACGGCAATGGGTGAGGAGCTCGTTGCATCTGGCGTGCAGGTGCTTGGAATAGACAAGGATACGGACGTAGTCCAGGCAATGAGGGGGCGTTTCACACAGGTGGTGAAAGCTGACGCGTCCAGTGTTGAGGCGCTACAGCAACTGGGCGTCGATGAGTTCCAAACTGCCGTGGTTGCGATCGGGGAGAACTTGGCGTCCTCCATCCTCGTCGCATCCGCATTGTTACAGCTGGATGGGCCAGAAATTTGGGCGAAGGCGGCAACTGCGCAACAGGCGGAGATCTTCCGGCAGCTAGGAATAAAACATGTTTTTGAGCCGGAGAAGAACATGGGGCAGAGGGCCGCACACCTGATTACGCGCAGGCTTTCAGACTTTTTTGACCTCGGAAATGGGTTTGCTCTGGCAACAGCTACTGTCCCCGAAAAAGTGGGCGGGAAACTGGTGAGCGAAACACGTTTCCGGTCTGGGCACGGGGTCACCTTGATTGGGATTCGGCAAGAGGATGGGACGTGGGAGCAGGTTTCACCTGACACTAGGCTAGTTGCGGGGCAAACCGTTTTGGCCGCAGGCCCGTCCAACAACCTCGAGATCGCGTTCGCTTAATCCGCCGCAGGTTTTGAAACCTCGGGTAGGCGAGAAGCCGCAAACACTCCCGCAAAACCAACGAGTGCCAGGAAAATCAGTGCAGGCGAAGCACCCCACATTGTGAGCGCGCCTGAGACCAAACCCACTAGAAGTAAGATGATGCCCATGAGTGTGTTCGCGGCTCCCACGTACCGTGTCCTCACGTCCGACTCGGCCATGTCAACGATGTAGGTCTTGCGCGCCACTCGCACCAAAATATGAGCGAGGTTGAGGGCAAAGAACGAGGTCGGCAGGATCCACGTTAGGGCAGTTTGGGGCCCAAAATGAACTGCAGCGAGGGTGAGCAAAATGATTGCGGAGGCCGCCCCCGCTCCAATGGACATGGTGTTCTTTGAGGACTTGTCAGAAAACTTGCCGGAAATTCGCCCGCCAAGAAGTGCGGAAAGTCCGGACGCAACCAGGAACAGACCCAGCCCCGTGATGTCGCTGCCCACCTCTTGCGAGAGCAGGACGATAAAAGCCGTTGAAAGTGCCGATACGAGCAGCAGTGAACGTACAATCACGAAGTTACGGAAGTCCTTTTGGTCGCGAAACAGTTCCCAGGTGTCTTTCCACCACGCTTTGTCGAGGCCCCCTCCATCGGCATCCGGATCGATTGGCTCATCAATCTGGTTGAACACCAGGGCGGCCAGGAACCAGATGAGTCCGGAAAGCAGAATGAGAATTACGAGGGAGCTAGGCTTTTGTAACGCTGGCGTGAGGGAGATGCTAAGGCCAATCACGAGCGAGACGAAGCCGCCGATAGCGGCTGAGCGTCCGGTGATGAGTCCGCGTTTGCCCTTGTCCACGATCCGGCCCTGCACGTCCTTTGAAGCGATCGAGCAAAGGGAACGGAAAGTAGCGAAGACAGCGAGTAGCAGGAGGAAGGCGAGGCCAAGAGCTAAGCCTTTGAGGAACGCCGCGGCAACTGCCATGAGCAGGGCGGCTACGCCCTGGCCGATAGCTCCAATCACCCAGATGCTCTTGCGCCGCTTGTGCCCGATAACCCACGGGGTGAACGCGGCCTGAGGGAGCATGGAGAGGGATTCGCGCACGGGTACGAGCATGGCGATTGCAAAGCCGGGTGCTCCGCCGGCCTGCAGTATCCACGGCAAAACAGTTTTTGCGGCGATAACCTGGTCGCCAATATTTTGCAGGGCGTTCGCGCCAATAAACCTGTTTACGTTGGACCTTTCGGTCTTCTCATCTTCTGCCACGTGCCACCTTCCTCGCTCGGCTTCCACCTTATGAAACCTGGCTGACGCCGGCTAATAAGGGTAACCAAAGTGAACCTGTCTGGCCGCGCGATGCCAGCGCGATTAGGCTGGTACTAAAACGGTTAGGAGATTCCATGGATCTGCAAATCAGCGGGAAAGTTGCGTTCGTTGCGGCCTCGACGTCCGGGCTGGGTAGGGCGAGCGCAGTGGCGCTTGCCGCGGAAGGCGCGCATGTTTGCGTTACGGGCCGCACTGCAAAGGCTCGCGAGGAAGTTGTTAAGCAGATTCGCGAGGCCGGAGGAGTTGTACTAGAGGTGCCGCTAGATGTTGAGGATGCCACCTCCATTGAACAGGCCATCAGCACGTGCGAGCGCGAGCTGGGGCCGGTTAGCATCCTGGTGTTGAACGGGCCGGGGCCTAAGCCAGCGTCGCCCTCAACGATCACGAGTGAGGATGTTGCTGGAGCCGCTGCGCGCCTTATTGAACCGCATGTGCGCATGGTTAATCGGGTTTTGCCCGCAATGCGTGAGCGCGGTTGGGGCAGGATTATTGCAATCGGATCCACCGCTGTGGTTACCCCCTCTCAGCAGCTGGTGCTCTCAACGATTGGACGCCAGGGGTTGGCGGGCTATTTGAAGGCTCTGTCCCAAGAAGTGGGCGGGGATGGCGTCACGGTGAACGTGGTTCATCCGGGTCGCATTTTGACGCCGCGTATCGACCAGCTTGACCAGGACGCCGCTGCCCGCGAGGGCGTGAGCGCCGCAGACGTTCGCGAGCGGTTTGAGCAAAACATTCCGGTGAAGCGCCTGGGTGATCCGGCCGAGCTGGGCGCCGCGGTCGCGTTCCTCGCTTCGCAGCAGGCGGCTTACATTACGGGCACCGCTGTTCGCCTTGATGGGGGAGCAACGCCCGTCCTGTAGCGGCTAAACTACCCGCACGTCGCTACAGTACTTGCGCAGGTTCTCAACGTCCTTGGAAGATGCGCGAGTGGTGGTGAAAATGGTTGTGAACTCCTCGAGTGATGCGGTGCGTTGCCAGGCGGCGCGCGAGAACTTGTTGTGATCAAGCATCAACACCTTGCGGTGTGAAGCCCCCAGTATTGCCCGCTTCATGTTGACCACGAAGTCTTTCGGGTTGTAGATCGCGCCTGCCCAAACAGCGGCATCTGACATGAATGAGATGTCGGCGCGGAAGTCTTTAACCATCTCGGTAGCATGTGCTCCATAGAACGAGTCGGCCCAGTTCATGTAGTTTCCACCCAGCAGGATTAGCTGGATCGAGTGCACTTCGCTAAATTCGCGCGCCACGTAAAGCGAGTTAGTGATGATGGTGAGTGACTTTATGTGTTTCAAGATCGGTATCAGGGGCACGTTGGTTGTGGAATCGTCGAGGATAATTACGTCGCCGGGTGAAACAAGTTTTACTGCCGCATGTGCAAGGGTGCGCTTTTCCTCCAACTGACGTTTGGCCCGCACGGCTGCGGGAAGTTCGGCAGTGGACGGGGCGATCGCGCGCAAGAATCCTTTTGAACGGATGACGATTCCTTGATTTTCCAAGGTTTGCGCATCTCGGTATGCGGTGGCGGTAGATACGTGGAGGGCGTTCGCAATCTGCTCGATGTGCAGTTCGCCCAGCTCAAAAAGTGTGTCGGTTATCCACTCGCGCCGGCTGGGTGGGTCTGACCAGTCGGATTTTGCGGGGGCCAGAGTAGGTTTTGGATCAGAGGACATGCGGCAATCCTTGCGAAAAATGATGTGACTTAGCTTAAGAATATCTAAAACCTACGCTGACTTTGCATTGTTTTCTCATTATGTTGAGAAAAACCGCAAATGTATTGATAAAAAACGGCTTTCATTCTACTCTGACTGTGGTGAGCGACACTGGGGTTGCTCGGTTTAGGGAGGAAAGCTGTGCAAGAAGTTGTTATCGGCGTGGATGGCGGCACTACAGCAGTAAAGGCTGTGGCATTTGATCTGCACGGAAAGATTTTGGCAACGCATCACGAGGCTGTTCCTGTTCAGTACGGGGACAACGGTGAAGCTGAGCAGGACATGAATCAGATTTGGGAGGCTGTGGCCACCTGCTTGCGCGAAGTTGCAAGCGAGGTCAAGGACTCCAAGATCGTTGGTATCGGTCTTACCGGCCAGGGCGATGGTGCATGGCTGATTGATGAGGCCGGGGAGCCGGTGCGTCCGGCCGCGAACTGGTTGGATGGACGCGCCGCAGAGCGTGTGAAGCAGTGGGACGAGGACGGCCGCGCTGCAAAGGTACTAGAGGTGACGGGTACAACTACGTTTGGCGGCCTGTTCCCGGTGCTGATCGAGGAGCTGGCAGCTACGCAGCCCGATGTGGTGGCCCGCGCGACTACGCATTTGAACTGTAAAGACTGGATCCGGTTTAAGCTCACCGGTGAGCGTTTAACCGACTACACGGAGGCTTCGCGCTCGTTCTTGGACGTGCGTACAACCGACGGGTTCAGCGCAGAACTTGCCAAAGATCTAGGTCTTGAGGAATACGCGAGGCTTCTCCCACAGATCCACCGCGCGGACGGCAAGGCGGTGCCACTCAGTGAAGAGGCGGCGCGTGAAACCGGTATTCCCGCGGGCACTCCGGTTGGCGTGGGCATGATCGACGTTGCGGTAACCGGTATGGGCCTGGGCGCCCTAGAAAATGGTGATTCGTGGCTGATTCTTGGCACCACCGCTTTTGTGGGAACGCTACTGCCGTCGGTTAGTGAGCGCCGCTCCGACCTGTCGATGGTGCTTGCTACTGGCAACGGCAAGCAGGTGCTCGAGTTCATGGCTCCCATGACAGGCACGCCCAACCTCGACTGGATTCGCAAGGTTTTGGGTCTGGAAGAAAATAGCTGGACCGAACTTGAAAAACTTGCCCGCATGTCGAAGCCGGGCGCTTCCGGCGTGGTGTACTTGCCCTACGCTTCACCCGGCGGCGAGCGCGCCCCCTTCCTCGACACGAATGCGTCGGCCTCGTGGGCGGGAATGTCGCTCACGTCCAGTACTGAAGACATTTTGCGTTCCGTGTACGAGGGCGTGGCGTTCTCTCTGGTCGAGTGCATTAACACACTACAGATCCACTCTGACCTGGTGGTCTCTGGCGGCGGCTTCCGCTCCGACCTCATTTGCGAGATCCTGGCGGACGCCACCGGGCAGACAGTTGTGCGCCAAGACGCGCCCGAGGCTGGCGCTCGCGGAGCCGCAGTTTTGGCGCTGGTTTCCGCAGGCCGCTTTGACACTGTGGAGGAAGCGTCGGAGGCTCTGCGCACCTCGCTAGAGACCTTCGAGCCGGACCCGGCAAAGTACGAGGCGTACAAGAAGTCGCATGAAGTATTCGTTAAGACGCGCCAGGCTCTGCAGCCGGTGTGGCCCGCAATGCGCGAGTTGCGTCGTAACAATGGTGAAAGGAGCGAGGCGTGAAAGTTCTACTCGCATCAGACCAGTTTTTAAGGGACGACATTTTGAAGGAGGCGCTACTGAAAGAGCTTCCCGACGCGGAAATTTCTTCGATTGCCTCCACCTGGCCCGTGCCCCCATTCCATAACGTGGGTGAGGTTCGCGAGGCCCTCGGTGACGAGGACGAACTAATCGAAGCACTCCAAGGCGTTGACGTGGCGTTCTCGCACACCTTCCCGTTTACCGAAAAAGTGATTTCTTCTTGCCCGGACTTGAAGATGATCACCATTTGCCGAGGGGGGCCAGTAAACGTAAACATTGACGCCGCAACCAAACACGGGGTGCTCGTCAGTTACGCGCCGGGCCGCAACGCAGTAGCAACCGCGGAGCACACGGTTGCGCTGATCCTCGCCGCTGCCCGTCAGATCGCGCAGCGCCACATGGAGGTTGTGGGTGGCCAGTGGAGGTCGGACTACTACATTTTCGACAACGTGGGGCCCGAGATCGGATCTTCTACCGTTGGCGTCATTGGTTACGGCAACGTCGGTAGGCGAGTGGCCAACATTATTGCCGCATTCGGTGGCAAGGTGCTGGTTTACGATCCGTGGACCAAGGATCGCAGCGGGGCGGACAACATCGAGTTCGTAGACGATCTCGAGGACCTGCTGAGGGCCTCCAATATCGTCACTCTTCACGTGCGCGAATCAAAGGAAAATACGCGCATGATGAACGCAGAAAAGTTTGCCCTCATGCCGGAAAGTTCGATCTTCATCAATGCTGCCCGCGGAACGCTGGTTGATTACGACGACCTCGCGGACGCGCTTGATTCTGGTCACCTGTTTGCTACGGCGCTCGACTGCTTGCCAGAAGAGCCCATGCCTACAGACCACAGGCTGCTCAAGACGCCTGGCATCACGTTTACCCCGCACCTAGCGGGCGCTTCCAAGAATGCTTCCATTCTTGCCGCCAAGATCGGCGCGGCAGACATCGCCGCATTCGCTCGCGGTGAAACTCCCGCCCACGTTGCCAACCCGGATGTTCTCAGAAAGTAGGAAATCATGCTTCTAGAAGAAGTACGCAAAGAAATCGTTGAAACCTGCCTGTTCATGCAGGCCGAGAAGCTCATTGTCGGCACCGCTGGCAATGTGTCTGTGCGCGTAGATGACCTCGTTGCCATCTCTCCCTCGGGCGTTCCCTATGAAGAAATGACCGCCGAGGACGTTGTGGTTACCGACATGAAGGGCAATATCGTAGATGGCAAGCTCAAGCCGTCCTCGGAACTGCCCCTTCACCTCAACATTTACAAGTCCACGGATGCGCTGGCTGTCACTCACAACCACGCTCCGGCTTCGACGGCGTTGGGCCTGGTTGTTGATGAGATCCCCACGTCGCACTACTACAGTGCGATGTTTGGTGGCCCGATCCGTGTGGCTCCTTACGCGGGCTTCGGATCTGACGACTTGGCAATCAACGTAACCAAGGCACTTGAAGGTCGCACTGCAGCGCTCATGAAGAACCACGGCGCTATCACCATTGGCCCTAGCTTGAAGAAGGCCGTAAATGGTCTGCCGCTACTTGAGTACATTTGCGAGATTCAGTTGCGCGCACTCTCAACGGGTCTGCCCGTGGCGCTGCTCTCGGAGAAGCAGATGCACGATGCGGGAGTTGGCATGGCCGACTACGGCAAGCAGCCCGCGCGCGACAAGAACTAGCCTGTCGAACTAAGGCGTGGCCTAACGCCTAGTTGAATTAGGACGCGGCCCCGATTACTCGGGGC
>NZ_JRMU01000014.1:0-15496 GCF_000758775.1 Actinomyces sp. S4-C9
CCCGATTACTCGGGGCCACGTCTCATATTGGGAGGAAAATCTGGCTACTTCTGCGCTGCTGCGGAGGCGTCGATTGCGCCTTCAAGCAAATCGTCAGAGAGGCCGTAAGCCCAGTGCAGAAGAGAAACCGGGTGAATCATCTTCGCACCGGATCCCTTTGCCAGTTGCCAGCGGCACGTTTCCGTGTCACAAGCTGCAAGGTCGGGGTTGTTGCGGCGAATGAAGTCAAACACGGGCTTGCCAACAGCCTCGGCAATCTCGCGCTTCTCTGACTTCATGCCGTACGTGCCCGCAATACCGCAACAAGGCTGGTTGGACTCCACTACCTTGACGCCCGGGACGAGCTCCATGAGCTCCACGGCCGGCATACCCATAGCTTGGCTCTTAACCTGGCATGGCTGGTGGTAAGGAATCGTCATATCCAGGCGGCGCAGGTCCTCAACGGGGAGCTCACCCTTGTAGTACAGGTCAAGGAGGAACTCAGAAGTTTCCACGGTGCGTACCGCAACTTCTTCAAGACGAGGATCATCAAGACCCATGATTTCCTTAGCCTCGTGCTTCAGCATGCCCGCGCACGAGCCGGACGAAGACACGATGGTGAGGTCCTTACCTTCCGAAAGGAGGGCGTCGCACAGGCGCAGGACCTTCTTGGTTGCGCCGCCGAAAATGCCGTTGGACTGCTCAGCCAAGCCGCAGCATCCCTGTTCTGGCACCAGAACCTCGTAGCCGAGGTGTTCTAGCAGCTCGATGGTGTGCTTCGAAGTCTGGACCTCAAAGTAGCCGCCCGCACAGCCGTGGAAGAACACGATCGGACCGCGCGGCGCCGGGCCGGTTGGAGCCTTGCGCTTCTTCAACCATCCGCGAAGCGACTGGTTGTGCGCAGTAGGCATAGGCGCTCCCTCAGAAACGCCAACAACAGCGGAAACAACCTTGCGTAGCGGCTTGATACCAAGCGCAGCATTCGCAATGGGAGCGAACGGGGTCATTACCTTGCCCATAAGATCGGTCTGCGTGATTAGGCGGTCGCGAATCGGCATGCCGTTCTGTGCCTTCATAACCGCGCGAGCCTGCGCGTTGATCTCTGCGATCTTCACGCCCTGCGGGCAAACCATGGTGCAAATACCGCAACCCGAGCAGTAGTCCAGCGAGTGGTCCACCGACTGGCCGTGGCGGAAACGCTCGGCCTGCGGACCCACAAACTTAGGTCCGGGGAACAGCGGAGTTACACGGGCCACCGGGCACTGCGTCTCACAGATCGTGCACTTAACGCAGTTATCTAGGGTTGCGCGCGCAAAGTTTTGCTGTGCGAACTTCAATGCGTCACTCATTACTTACCTCCGAGAATCGAATCGGTTGCCCGAATCATCGAACCAAGAGCAATGCCTTCGCCCGACTTCTCTCGCCAACGCTTAGCGCCAGCAATCGTTCCACCAATTACGCGTACGTTGTCGTACACAACCTTGCCGTCGTGGTCAACCGGCCTCATATCGCTATCAACCGCAACGCCTACCTTGAACAGGTTCTGCTCCTCGCCCCAGTAGTTACCATGTACGAGGTCTGGCAGTTCACCACCCGTCACGGGCAGACCCAGCGCGCGCTCAAAAATCTTGCCGTAAGAATCCAGCGTGATTGCACCGGACTCGAACCCGCCGCCAGCCAGGACCACGTTGTCGCAAGCAATCTCACGGCCGCCACCAGCGCTGTCGGTGATTACGTGGGTGACGCGCTTGCCATCCGTTTTAACGCCGGTAACTTCAGCGCCGAGCATCAGGCGAATACGCAGATCCTTGACCCGCTGCGTGAGCTTCTGGTTCAGCCTCATTCCAGGAACCGACGGGGGCTGTAGAGCGATCTCAAACACCGGGTGTCCCAGGAGTTCGCGCAGCTGCTTCCACACGCCCTCGCCGTTTACGCCGAGGATTGCTGGAAGCGCTACGACCTCACCATCTTCAACGTGCGGGCGGATCGTGTCAGCAAGCCTGCGGAGCAAAACCGGATCTTCCAGTGCTCGCGCGAACGTGAGCGCCGTTGAATCGATTTCACCTTCGCGGACCTCGAAGTCCAGCATTAGCGTGCGTGCCTTGATCTGCTGGCCACCAATCTCTTGGCGCTCCAGGTTGCCCGCCATAAACTCGGGGAAAAAGTCCTTCATCTGCCGGAACCCAACCACCAGGTAGCGCTTGCCCGGCTCGATCGCTCCCTCCATCATTGAAGGCTGCACGATGCAGGTGGGACGCATTGCGCCAATAGCCGAGGGCAGCAGGACGTTCTTTTCAACGTCACCAATCAGTAGGCCTTCGCCAACCTCGTCCATCACGAACTTAACGCCCTCGCGAACCGCATCTGCGCCAATAATGGAGTACGGGTGGTCGCCTTCCGGGGCGCCCTTTTCGAACTTATTCTCCGCGATTGTTTCAAGCGGCTTTTCAAGACGATCCGGAGCGTATCCGAGAACGTCAATCGTGCCCTGTGAAAGCTGCAGGCCGCCGATACCTTTCGAGGCCAAAATAACGGGCTCGCCGGCCTCGCGAAGCCGGATTGCTGCGGTAAGTCCCGCGATACCCGCGCCAATAACTACCGTTGTCATCGCACTGCCTTACTGTTGTTCGAATCGTCCGCCGTGGGAAGGTGCTCAATGTCGTAAATGCCCTGGAAAATCCAGTCATCGAGCGCCGTTTGTCGAGCCTGACGCCCGTACAGGATCGGCCACAAACCAATCCACCTATTCTTCAAGAACAAGCGCATAAGCTCCGTAACATGAGCGGCGTCGCCGCGCCCCATCTGCTGGGTGATCCCCGCTGCGCGCATAGAGCAGAAACCGCCCTGACATGGGCCCATGCCTAGGCGAAGCTGGCGACGCAAATCGTCAAACGTTGCATCCGGCTGAGACTCAAGCAAGGTTTCAAACATCTTGCGGTTCATGAGCTCACACTCACAAACAATCTGCGCGTCAAAGCGGTCGCCCTCACGCTCTTCGAGGCGGTGAGTGACCTCGTAGTTGTCACCGCGTTCCGTGCCCGGCATGATCTCTTCCGCCGTGCGGCAAGGACGCCAGTCATCCATCTGGCGGCACATCACGTCAACAACGTTCTTAGCCATCAAGCGGTACGTGGTGAGCTTGCCGCCAGCAATCGTAAGCAGGCCGCCGATACCGTCGCGAGTGGAGTGGTCGATGATCGACATGGTGCGCGACATGTGACGAGTGTCCGAAGCATCCACGCGGCTATCCCTAACGAGCGGACGAGCGCCCGCCCATGCGTGCACCGCACGCGCCTCGCGGAATCCTGGAATAAGAGCTTCACCAGAGTCCAGCATCTGCTGAACTTCGTTGCGTGGAATCTCCAGGTGATCCGGGTCTTCCACCTTGACATCCGTGGTGCCAATAATCGAAACCGTGTGGACCGGAACGATGATGTCGCCGTCTGAGGGGTAGATACAGCGGTTCACAACCTGGTTTACCAAGCGGTGGTTCATAGCGATCATGATGCCGCGGCCCGGAACCACATCCACGCCGTGCGCGCCAGCCATCGCCGCAATCTGACCAGACCAGGGGCCGCCCGCGTTGATCACAAACTTACAGTTGATGCGAACATCCTCACCGGTCTTCATGCCGTGGGCGTGAACCGCGATCACCTGGTTGTATGCGGTCTCGATCTTCTCCACGCGGTGGTAGGTGAGAACCTCGGCGCCGTACAGCTTTGCGGAGCGGATTGCGCCCCACAACATCGCCCAGCCATCAACCGTCTTGTCCTTGACCTTGAATGCGCGAAGCAAACCCGGATTTAGGCGAGGTTCTTGCGCAAGCGCCTCGGACGGTTCGATTTCTTCGGTCCACACGCCGGTGGCCTGAGCGCCGGCAAGGAACTTGTCGCCAAACTCGGGATCATCCTCCGGCGTTACAACAAAGAGGCCGCCCGTGTCCTCCACCGCATCCGGGTGCAGGTTAGCAATAATCTCGTTTTCTTCAGCGCACTCGGCTGCCGAAATCGGGTCTGATACGACGTATCGGCCACCGGAGTGGAGGAGTCCGTGGTAACGGCCCGTGGTGCCTTGGCCAATATCGGCGCGTTCTACCAAAACTGCTTTGAAACCGCGCATTACGAGGTCCCTCAGCACGCCGACACCGGTTGCTCCACCACCGATAACAACAACTTCTGTGTCGAGTTTCTTCATTGATCACTCCTGGTCATCAGGGAGTGGCCGCACCCGCGGCCACTCATCTCACCTCAAGGCTAGGACGAAAAGCATTCGCTAATTGCCGATTTTCGGATTCTCAATCCTTCCTGCTATCACTGAAAATATGTGCAAGTTAGTTCTTGTGTTTTCCCTGTATTTACGGGGATTTTGAACTTTGTGAAACCCGGCTGTACACACATGGGTGAGGTTTTCGTGTCTCGTCGTGCACGTTTGTGAACGGCCAAGAGCGGCTATTTATGAAACGAATGACTTAGATAAATCGTGACCACTGTCTCTTGAAAGGTCAAAATAAAACCCGCTCGAACGAATGTGCAAAAAGCTGTGGCCCCGAAAAATCGGGGCCACAGCTTTTTGGGAACTAGGAGTTACGCGTTGCGAACGTCCTCGTCAACCCAGTCGAAGGTGCGGGTTACTGCCTTCTTCCAGAGGCGGTAAGTGCGCTCGCGCTCTTCCGCATCCATCTTCGGCGTCCAGCGCTTGCCCTCAGACCAGTTGTCGATAACGTCCTGCTCGCCCTGCCAGAAGCCAACCGCAATACCAGCTGCGTATGCAGCGCCAAGAGCGGTGGTCTCCGTAACCTTCGGAGCAACAACGTCTACGCCAAGCACGTCAGCCTGGAACTGCATGAGCAGCTCGTTAGCAACCATGCCGCCGTCAACGCGAAGTTCGGTCAGGTCAACGCCCGAGTCAGCGTTCATAGCGTCAAGAACCTCGCGGGTCTGGAACGCAGTAGCCTCAAGCACAGCGCGGGCGATGTGGCCAGCGGTGTTGTAGCGCGTGAGGCCAACGATGGCGCCACGTGCCTCGTCCTTCCAATACGGGGCGAAGAGGCCGGAGAATGCCGGAACAAAGTAGACGCCACCGTTGTCCTTAACGGACTTAGCAAGCGGCTCGATTTCCGGAGCGGTGTGGATCATGTGCAGGTTGTCGCGGATCCACTGTACGAGCGAGCCGGTAACAGCAATCGAACCCTCGAGTGCGTACTTGGTTGGCTGGTCGCCAATCTTGTAGCAAACGGTGGTCAGAAGGCCATTCTCGGACTGAACGGGCTCTTCACCGGTGTTGATAAGCATGAAGCAGCCGGTGCCGTAGGTGTTCTTAGCCATGCCCTTTTCGAAGCAAGCCTGGCCGAACGTTGCAGCCTGCTGGTCACCGAGGATACCCGCGATCGGGGTGTCGATGATCAGCGAGTTCTTCGAACCATAGCCGTAGACCTCAGCAGAGGAGCGAATCTCCGGAAGCATCGACATCGGGATGCCCATGTCAGCGCAGGTGTCCTCGCGCCACTTCAGGGTCTCGATGTCCATGAGCATCGTACGAGAAGCGTTCGTTACGTCAGTGACGTGAACACCGCCATCCGGACCGCCAGTGAGGTTCCACAACGTCCAGGTGTCCGTGTTGCCAAACAGTAGGTCTCCAGCCTCGGCGCGCTCGCGAGCGCCCTCTACGTTGTCAAGAATCCACTTGATCTTCGGGCCGGAGAAGTAGGTGGAAAGCGGGAGGCCGCAACGATCGCGGAAACGATCGTTGCCCTCATCGCCGGCGAGCTCGCGAACGATCTCAGCCGTACGCGTGTCCTGCCAAACGATTGCGTTGTAAACCGGCTCACCAGTGTTCTTATCCCAAACGATCGTGGTCTCACGCTGGTTGGTGATGCCGACAGCGGCGAGACTGTGGCGGTTGATAGCAGCACCTGCCAATGCGGAGCCAATGGCCTGATGAATGTTGTCGCGAATCTCAATCGGATTGTGCTCTACCCAGCCGGCCTTCGGGAAAATCTGCTCGTGCTCGAGCTGTCCTACCGAAACAATCTCACCGTCGTGGTCGAACACAATTGCGCGAGATGACGTAGTGCCCTGATCAATGGCAAGTACGTACTTCTTTTCGCTCATGTTTACCTTCACTTCCTTGTGTAAACAGTTGAATGAATGGGCGAATCAACAAGCGTTGACCTGCGTCGCTGCACCTTTGTGCCATGCATCACGAAGTCTATCGCTCATCGTTGAGACTTGCACTACAAACCGATCAGGTCACCGGTTTGCAGTTAGGCTCCTTGAATGCGTTGTCTGGTCATCAGTAAGCGACATCGATAGTTAGTTGTATCCCAAAACTGTGGTCTAGATTGCAGGTATGAACCCCTAACCTCCTGAATTGAACAGCCGTGCATGGCAAACTATGAAGAATGAGCATACGTGATAACGATGCGCACGAGGCCGCATCAATGTACTACCTACAGGGCGAAACCATGGAGATGATTGCGCGTCACCTCGGGGTTTCGCGGTCCTCTGTTTCGCGACTGCTGGCATATGCCCGCGAATCCGGCCTGGTCCGCATTACCGTAGCGCCGGCGCCCGGCGAGCGTGGCACCCTAGCTGGCGAGCTCAACCAGATTTTCGGCATCCGCTCAACCGTGGTGCGTGTGCGCGACCACGACACCGGCGTAAACCGCCTCGACTCGGTAGCTAAAGTTGCGGCCGAACGCCTGCTCGACTTCATCCACCCCGGCAGCAAGATCGGTATCGCGTGGGGTAATACCACCGCCGAGGTTGCCCGCAACCTCACGCCGGTGAACATCGACAACACAACGGTTGTGCAAATGAATGGTGCGGCAAGTGCATCAGGCACGGGCGTGAACTACATCGATACCACGATCTCGCGGGCGGCAGACGCTCTTGGGGCATCCATGGTGCATTTCCCGGTGCCCGCATTCTTCGACTATGAAGAAACAAAAGAAGCGATGTGGCGGGAACGCTCGGTGAAGAGCGTAGTAGACCTCATCTCGAAGGTTGATGTGGCGATGTTCGGCGTAGGTGCCTTTGGGGGAGACGTGCCCTCGCACGTGTACTCCGCGGGATTCCTCGACCCAGCTGAAATGGCGGAAGCACGTAACGAGGGAGTGGTGGGAGACATTTGCACCGTCCTCATTCGCGAAGATGGCTCTTATGAAGACATGGCCATTAACCGGCGCGCGTCCGGCCCCACCCCGAAGCTGCTGAAAACTATTCCCACGCGCCTGTGTGTGGTGGCGGGAGAGGCCAAAGCCATCCCCCTCATTGGCGCGCTACGCGCCGGCGTTGTCACCGACCTAGTGGTTGATGACCGCACCGCCCGCCGAGTGTTGGAACGCGCGCGCACCACCGGCCTGCGTTAGCCATACTGGAGGGGATGCTTAACCAAACCATTCAGACTGCTGCGGGGCGAGTGCAGTTGCGCTTTGCCCGCCCGGCTGATGCCCGCGCGATCTGGAACCTCACCAAGCCCTACGTTCAGCAAAAGATACTCGTGGACAAACCCCTCATCGCCTACTTTGAGGACATTCAAGAGTTCATCGTCGCTGAAAAAGATAGTGAAGTTTTGGCTTGCGGCGCCCTCCACGTCCTCTGGGACGACATTGCGGAGGTGCGCACCCTTGCCGCTTCCCCCGCTGCGCGTGGAAGTGGCGTGGGCTCACTCATCTTGAACGCCCTTGTCGAGCGGGCGCGTGACCTGCAATTAAAGCGCGTCTTTTGCCTAACGTTCGCAGTTGATTTCTTTGCCCGGCACGGCTTCGAAGCCTTTGAAGGAACGGCAGTGGGCGTAGACGTGTACCAAAAAATGCTGCGCACCCACGATGACGGCGTGCGCGAATTTCTTGAACTGGCCTCCGTCAAACCCAACACCCTGGGCAACACCCGCATGATCTTGCACCTTTAGGAAGCCGCACTACCTGCGCTCACCTCACGTCCGAGACGCAAAGCAAAAGCGGCCCTCAACCACGGTTGAAAGCCGCCCTCGCTAGATGTTATTCGCCGCGTAAACCTAGATGAACTCGTACGGATCGAAATCCTCGAGATCGATGATACGCAAGCGCGGCAGACGCACCTGGAACGCGTCAATGCCGTGCTCAATGTCGATGATCTCCAAGCCCTCATCGGTCAGGTCATGCAGGCCAGACGAGATGAACTCGGGGAAACCGAGAATGCCAACGCGGCGGCCGGCCTCAAGGAGGCGCTTGATTTCTGGCTCGTAGTCGCCATCGTGGCTGGCCAAAATCACGTCACCAGACCCGCGTTCGCCAATCGCATCCAGTGTCTTCTTAATGCCCTGATCAACCACCTGGTCATCCGGTACGCCCGAAAGCGGGATTGGGCGGTAACGCATTGCAAGCAGTGCCTGCACGAAGTTCATTGGCATGTAGCCCGACGAAGCATTCAGGAAGAACAGGCCCTTTACCGGCTGGTCCCAAAGCTCCTCGGTGGAAGTTAGAACGCGGTCCCACCGGGGACGCTCTTCCGACGCTGGCTTTCGATCCAGCACCGAGACACCAAGCGTGGTGTCAATATTTTCGCCATCAATAATTAAATAAGTAAGCGGATCCATTTTGATACTTTCAATGGGTGGGGCAAAAAGCCCCACCCATGTAATTGAAATTTGTAGTTGAAGCCTTGCGCCTAAGCGATTTAAGACTTCTTCTTTAGAGTGGCCAAGCGAGCCTCAATTTCAGACTGCTCGTCCAAGTTATCCAGTTCGTCGAACTGGGACGCGAAAGAATCAGCTGCGAGTTCTGCGCGGCCCTGAGCCATCGCTTCTTCACGGCGAATCTGATCCTCAAAGCGGGAAAGCTCCGAAGTGGGGTCAAGCACGTTGATTGAGCTAACCGTATCCTGCAACTTCGCCTGAGCGGCTGCCGTCTTCTGACGGGCCACAAGCTCATCGCGGCGGCGCTTCAAATCCTCGAGCTTTTCCTTCGACTGAGCAAGACCAAGCTTGAGTTTGTCAACAACCTCGGTCTGGCTTGCGATCATTGGCTCTGCATTCTCAGCCGACTTCTCGTAGCTAAGCTGTTTGCCAAGAGCAACCTTTGCCAAGTTGTTCCACTTGTCAACCTCTGCTGGATCGGTAGCGGAGTCAGCGCGAGCAGATGCGGCTACAGCCTTCTCGCCCCATTCCTTGGCAGCCGCGACGTCGGAGTCATAATCGGCCTGTGCAAGACGGAGGTTTCCAATGGTCTGCGCGACGGCCTCCTCGGCCTCCGCGATCGAGTTCGTGTAGTCGCGAACAAGCTGATCAAGCATCTTCTTCGGATCCTCAGCGCGGTCCAAGAGTGCATTGATGTTCGCCTTAGCAAGTTGTGAAATGCGGCCTAGGATCGACTGCTTCTCTGCCATATGATCTCCTTTCAAGGAAAACGCCAGGGCGAAGGCGCCCAAGACGCGCACAGACGTGCATTTTCAGTATATATGTGACGCGGCACTCACGGCGCGTTAAATCAGAACTTCCCGGATCCTCCCGAGCTGAAACCGCCGCTAAAGCCGCCGGAGCTGCCGGAGCTGAAACCACCACCGAAACCACCCGATCCGCCGAAGTCAAAGCCGCCCCTAGAGCTGCCGCTAGAGCCACCGCCGCCAAACAAGAGTCCGCCCAAGAGCAGTGAGGTGAGGTCAATTCCGCTACTCGAACCTCCCGAACCGCGCGGTGGCGTGGGGCCGGATGACAAATCGACGGCACGGTTGGCAAGCACAAGCGCGTCAGCGAGCAAATCAAGGGCTTCCATGGGGGAAGACGGCGCAACCTTCGCGGCCTCAGCCCGCTTCGCCTTCGCCCGTGCGATGAGAGTTCGCGCCTGTGAACTAGCGCTGAACGGGTGGGCTGACACGTGTGAATCGGCGCGGACGATCGCGGCATCTACCTCTGCGAACCTGCGATCCAGGCGAGCATTGGTACGACGCTGCTTCTCTTCTGCGTTACGTAGCGGTAACAATGCGTTGTCGAGGGCGTCCTCGGCTTCATGAAGTTCGGTCAGAGCACTCAGCGGATCAGCGCCGCCACGCCGGGCCGCGTTACCGTGCTCGATTGCGCGATGAGCATCCTCAACCAACGGATTGAACGACGCCTGGTTGTGGGCTAGACGCGAAACGTCCTCAAGATCTGAAGAGATAGAACCGATAGCTTGGGCCAGCTTATTCTTTGCATCTTGCAAGTTCGCCTCAGCGCTCATGACCTCCTTGATCTGAGCAAGCGCCTGCGTGAGCGCGCGCATTGCAAGATTCACGTGGAAAACGCCCGTCTTGCGATCCGAATCCTTCTTCGCCTTGGCTTCCGTAAGCGCCTGGCTTGCCGCGTCGAGCAGGCGGTTGGCCTCGTCCGGATTATCCAAAATGGATTGCAAAACCTGATCGGAGTAGGTGAGACGAAGCGACTTGATCTCCAACTTCGCGTGCTCCACCCGCTCGCGCGCCTCGCTTATGCGCTGGTCGATGCTGGAAATATTCGAATCGATATTAGATTCGACGTCTCGAAGCTCGCTAAAACGCTTGGCCTGCGCGTCCAAAATCGCGCTAACGCGAGTTACATCGTCTTCTAGCTCGTCAACCAGCTTGGTCTGCGTATCGGGGTTGGTTTCCGACTCCATCTCGGGCTGCTTCTTGAAGGCCTGCGTCATGATTGCCGTGGCTTCATCCAATGCCTGCGCAAATTCCGTAGTTTCCAGCTCGCCAAACTGAGCCTGTGCGAATGCCAAGTCTTCCCTGGCCGCACGAACCGCGTCATCAGTTTGCATCATTGAAACATTCAGCTTCTTAATGCGATCTTTCAACTGCTCCGTCCGGCGCTTACTAGCCTGGCCCGCGTGCTTTTTCTTACTACGCTGGATAAACGCAGCCGCCAGTACAAACACGACGAATGAGAAGAAAAGCATCACGAGGAAGCCGACGACCTCCGAATCACTATCAGAACCGCTGTTTGTAGAGCCGCCCGAACTGTTCTCACTTTCAGTAAGTAACCGTGCCGTGTCCGCGAGAGCCGCCGCCAAATGCTCAGGCGTTATTCCCCCGCGCAGGTTTGAAGAACCCGAAGCCGCCGCAGAGTCCGCCTGCGAAGAATCAACAGGCGCGGCAGGGCCCAAGCAAATGTTGTACTCGCCAAGCTCGGTTGCAATCGCGTAAACCACTGCAGAAGCTGGCAGTGAAGGGTTGTCATCACCCAGCTTGGAACACCACGACGATGGGGAAGTGCCTTCCCAATCCTGCGTAATAACCATGTAGAACGGGAAATCCACCGCGGTTGTGGTCATCGTTTCGAGCTGTGCCTTGGTGTCAGCATCGAGAACCCCAACCTCGTCAATCACGTGAGAATCATCGATGCGTACCGCTGCGCTTGCCATTGATGGCAAAAACATCAGTAGGGCAGTGGCTAGAGTTACCAGTACAGAGCGCTTCTTCATACCCTTAGTTTCGCGTAAAAGCCGGCCTGTGTCAGGTCAAAGCTCAAACTTCGCTCGATGCAAGCGCGATCTGCTCACATGTTCTAGTGATCTGCTCACATGTGCGAACCGGAAGGGTGGGCCGTTCATCTTGTGGACCGGGATCGAGTATCACCAGGCAGCCCGCGAGCTTTGCTAGGTCTTCAGCTTCTACGTTTTGGCGTAGATCGATGAGGATTTCGGCAAGGCGAGTAGTTAGGATCGCCAGGCGCGTCCACTCCACCTCGCTGCCCGACACGCGCGCCCACTCTTTAGCCGGCAAGTACTTGCTCGTCAGGTCAATCGCGCGGCGAATCCACACTGCCCGAAGTAAGTCAGCCTCAATCTGAAACAAGTCCGTAGCAGTTGGTTCTTGTAGTAAGGCCAACGTTTTCACGGATTTAGACACGATCTTTTGTGCCTGCGCCAGGCCAGCACGCATGCGTGCGGAAACCTCCGAGCCTGCGGTGGGGGACACCCTTGCCACCTCCAGGCGTGCTGCGGCAAGCCCCTCCTCGATTTCGCTGGCGAGTCGAGCTAAGCCAAACGTTGGATCTGGGCTCACATAGCGGCCTGCTCGAACCGCGGCGCGATGAGGATTGACTGAAGCTGGATCTTCCGCCCTATACGAGGCTAAGGCATGCGCGTACTTGTTTGCGCGCAGGGAACGCAGAGGCGCGGCGGGTTCTCTCACAGCAGACACCGCGGTGTTCATTCGCGTGCAACCGGCGGGGAGCTTGGCTTTTCCTTCCACCACGGTTGCATCAGCCAGACAGGAAGCGGCCAGTGCGCGAGCCCTGCCCAGCTCAAACCGTAAATCCGCGCAGGCATCCTCGCCAAACATCCAGCGCGAAGCCCAGTACTCACGGCGCATCTCACGAATCGCGCAATCCAAGTCGAACGCGTTAAGCGGATCTGCGGCCGGAGACAACACCTCGTTAGCCTCGGCCGGTACTTCCTCCGAGTCGTTACCTACGTCCTCACTCGCCTCATGATTCGCAGCGACGCTCGCGGCCTCGTCTGCGGGGGCGCCTTGGTCTTCATCTGCCGGTTCAGCGGGCACAGCCGCATCCATCCTTTGCGAATCCAGGCCGTCCTCGCCGTTCTTTCGAGCCTGGGAACGCCGCGCAAAAGCAGCAACAGCAACCGCAACAACCACTAGCGCCGCGCCCGCGCCAAACAACCAAACTACCGTGCTCACGCGGCCTCCCTCACCAATTTTGCGATGCGCCACACCAACCAACTCCCAGCGCAAACGCGCCACCCTTGGCGATGACATTGTCTCTCGCACTATCATAGGGGCTAGACGTAACAATATAAGCGAGAAAACAGACTTAGGAGGCCCCAGTGCCCACCGGCAAGGTGAAATTCTTCGACGCGGATCGGGGATTCGGATTTATCGAAGGAGACGACGGCGAATCCGTTTTCCTCCATGCATCCGCACTGCCCGAAGGCGTTCGCGCGCCGAAGGGTGGCACTCGCGTTGAATACTCTGTAGTTGACGGCCGCAAAGGCGCGCAGGCAATGTTCGTAGAGATCCTGCAAGCCTCGCCCTCCATAAGCAAGCTAAACCGTCGGAAACCCCAACAAATGGTTGGGCTAGTTGAAGACCTAATTAAGGTACTTGACTCCGCATCCGGATCGCTTCGCCACGGAAAATACCCGAACAACTCAGACAAGATCGCGGACCTACTGCGCGCTGTAGCGGATGATTTTGATGCTTGAAAACGAAAAGAATGAACCCGCTGTAGCGGCCGACAAGATCCTCAAGGACGCGGTAAAAGAGACCTTAGAGATCGTCCTTGAGGTTGTCGAACCAAACGAAATCGGCGAACATCTGGGCTACCGCGCCGACGGTGAACGCCTGCTCACACACTTTTTTGCCGCAAACAAAGCGGGCTACCAAGGCTGGCACTGGGCCGTAACCGTGTCCAGAGTTCCACGGGCGCGGCGAGTAACCGTATCCGAAATTGATCTTTTGCCCGGCAAAGGCGCCCTGCTCGCACCCGAGTGGGTTCCCTGGGAAGAACGCCTGCGCCCATCCGATGTATCCCCCTCAGACGTGCTTCCATACCGGCAAGAGGATTCTCGCCTCACGCTGATCCGCGACTCCAAGTACGGGTCGGACGAGCCTCCTCTCTCGCGCGTGCGGACCCTCTCGCAAGAAGGCATAGACACCGCGCGCATCAGATGGCACAGGCGCTCGCGCGGCAAAGTGAACAAAACCGACTCGAAGTCCACGTGCGCATCCTGCGGCTTCCTCGTTGCCCTTCGCTCCGAACTGGGGGACAGCTTCGGCGTGTGCTCCAACGAGTGGTCTGGCCACGACGGCCGCCTCATTCCCCTCACCTACGCGTGCGGTGCCCACTCTGAAACCGACGTGCAAGAAACCGGTAGCCAATGGAACGTGGTGCCTCCGCGCGTGAACGAACTGGACCTAGAGATCATCAGCGACCTCTAAAACCCTAAAACACGCAGGAAATGTGACTCCCGCTACCCGGTGTCCACATGGTGGTAGCGCAATCACAGAAACGCGCGCAGTGAGACCATTGACCCGTGAGTACCAATACTGCACAGCGCTCAAAGCTAGATAGTTTCTTTCACATTACTGAACGCGGTTCCACGATTGGTCGCGAAGTACGAGGTGGCTTTGTCACCTTCTTCGCAATGGCCTACATCCTCGTTCTTAATCCCATCATCCTATCCGCAGCATTCCCCGAAGATGGATCCCTAACGATCCCAACCATCGCGGCGGCAACGGCACTCGTAGCAGGCGTCATGACAATCCTCATGGGCCTAGTTGCCAACTACCCGATGGCACTTGCAGCCGGCATGGGTTTGAACGCCATGGTTGCGTTTACCCTCGTCCTCGGTTCGGGCCTCACCTTCCAAGAGGCAATGGGTCTGATTGTTTGGGAAGGCATCCTCATCACAATCCTGGTTCTGACCGGATTCCGTGAGGCCGTCTTCAATGCGGTGCCTAACCAGCTCAAGGTGGCTATTTCGGTTGGTATTGGCCTGTTCATTGCGTTCGTTGGCCTTATCAACGCGGGCATTATCCGTCCCGGCGGCACCCCCGTTCAGCTGGGCATTGACGGATCGCTTGCCGGCTGGCCAGCCCTCGTGTTTGTCGTGGGCCTTCTGCTAACCATCGTGCTTTACGTGCGTAAGGTTCGCGGCGCGATCCTAATCGGCATCATTTCTTCCACCGTGCTTGCCGTCATCATTCAGGCCATCGTAGCGATTGGGCCGAAGAGTGATGAGAACCCGACCGGCTGGGGCGTTACCGTTCCAGAGCTTTCCGGCTCCCCGGTCTCGCTTCCCGATTTCTCGTCGCTAGGTGCATTCGACCTATTTGGCGCGTTCGGTAAGCTCGGCCCGCTAGCCGTTGTACTGCTGATCTTCTCGCTCATGCTTGCCGACTTCTTCGACACCATGGGCACCATGGTTGCGATTGGTGCTGAAGGCGATCTGTTGGACGAGAACGGCACCCCGCCGCGCTCACGTCAGATCCTCGTCATTGACTCCCTTGCAGCCATCGCCGGCGGCCTGGCAGGCACGTCCTCCAACACCTCCTACGTCGAATCCTCGGCGGGTGTTGGTGAAGGTGCGCGCACCGGTCTAGCTTCCGTTGTCACCGGCATCCTGTTCCTACTGTCCATTTTCCTCGCGCCCGTCGTGGAGCTAGTCCCAACCGAGGCAGCGTCTACCGCCCTCGTGTTCGTTGGCTTCCTGATGATGACGCAGGTTCTGGACATCGAATGGAAGAGGCCAGAGATCGCAATCCCGGCATTCCTTACCATCGCGTTCATGCCGTTCGCCTACTCCATTTCGGTAGGTATCGGCACCGGCTTCATCACCTACGTGATCGCCGCGGTAGCAGTTGGCAAGGCAAAGCAGGTTAAGCCGCTCATGTGGATCGTGTCCATTCTGTTTGCGGTTTACTTCGTGCTCGGCCCAATCCAAGCTGCACTGGGAGCCTAAGCTTTCGCTACGGGCAACCTGGCCAGACTGATCCGGAGCTAAGCCCGTAGCTACAACCCAATATTCAGTGCGGCTCGCGAAGATAACCTCTTCGCG
>NZ_JRMU01000015.1:0-29017 GCF_000758775.1 Actinomyces sp. S4-C9
TCGCGAAGATAACCTCTTCGCGAGCCGCATTAGAATTCTGCGCAAAACATGCGGGTCAGGGAGGAACCAGGTTCCTCGCGTTTGCCGACACAGGTCCAGATGTTCACAGAACAAGATGGATCCTCAAGCGGCTGCCTTGACGTAGCGGCGCGCAAACGATGCTGGCATTATTGAAAAAGGAGGTATACGAGGTGTCAAAAACGTTCGAATCATTAAAGTACTTCAACTACAGACTATGGTTCGGCGCCAACATCATCTCCTCCACCGGCATGTGGATGCAGCGCATCGCGCAAGACTGGGTGGTGCTCACCGTCCTCACCCAAGGTTCTGGCACCGCAATCGGTATTACCACCGCCCTCCAATTCCTGCCCATTCTTTTATTCAGCCCGTGGGCTGGTGTGATCGTAGACCGCGTGAACCGCAGAAACCTGATCCAGTTCACGCAGGGCATGATTGGCCTCACGTCACTCATTTTAGGTGTCCTCATTCTGACGAATACGGCGCAACTGTGGCACGTTTACGTCCTTGCATTCCTCGCAGGGATACTCTCCACCATCGATGCGCCTGCCCGCCAAACCTTTGTATCCGAACTCGTTCCGCTTGGATCCCTCCCGAACGCAGTGGGCCTCAACTCGGCAGCATTCAACGTTGCTCGCCTAATTGGGCCTGCCCTTGCCGGCCTCGTCATCGAATGGGTTGGGCCAGGCTGGGTATTCATCGTCAACCTGCTTCTATTTGCCGCTCCCGTAACCGCGGTAGCTTTGATGAATAAGAACCTGCTTACCCCCGCCAGCCGGGTGAAGCGAGAAAGCGGGCAGATTCGCGAAGGCGTTCGCTACGTCGTGGGCCGCACCGACATTGTGGTCATCATGATCGTGGCCGGAACGGTGTCTGCATTCACGATGAACTTCCAGCTCACCTCCGCCGTCATGGCCACCGAGGTTTATGGGAAGGGCGCTGGTGAATACGGCATCCTCGGATCATTCATGGCCATCGGATCGCTCACGGGCGCGCTTCTTGCTGCGCGCCGCAAGTTCCCTCGCGTGCGCCTCGTAGTTGTCTCCGCATTCCTCTTCGGACTGTGCGACATCGCGCTCGCGTTAGCACCCACCTACGAGTTGTTTGTGCTCATCGCCATCCCTACTGGCCTAGCTATGCTCACGATGATCACGTCTGCTAACGCCGCCATACAAATCTCCACCGATCCTGCCATGCGAGGGCGCGTCATGTCGCTTTACCTCATGGTTTACATGGGGTCTACGCCCATTGGGGCGCCTATCATCGGCTGGGTTGCTGACACCTGGGGAGGGCCCTGGTCGCTGGCCGTAGGAGGGATATCGGCGGTTATCGTCTCGGTTGCCGCCGCCATCTGGGCCATAAAGTCTTGGGACGTGCGCATCAAAGCCAGCTGGTCTCGCCGGCCCATCACCACCTACGGCCCGCGTGAGCGCGCACGCGACCTCGAAACTGGCGGCGACCAGCCCATGGATTAGAACGCTCTTTACAACAATCATGTGGCCTCGACAAACAAATGTCGAGGCCACATGATTGGACGCTGTTAGCGAAGCCGGCTTGGCCTCATAAAATCAAACGTCAAGTGCTTGGCAGGACACTACAGGCGGTCAACTACAAAGTCGATGCAACGCAACAGGGCCGAAACATCTTGCGGATCCACCGATGGGAACGCGCCAATACGTAACTGATTGCGGCCCAGCTTGCGGTACGGGTCCACATCAACCACTCCATTATCGCGCAAAACTTGCGAAACTGCGGACGCATCCACGCCCTCAAAATCAATGGTTGCCACAACCGGAGAACGCAGCCCCGGGTCAACCACGAAGGGCGCGGCGAACTTGCTGTGCTCAGCCCACATGTAAATCAAATCGGTTGATGCTTTCGAACGCTTCGCCGTTGCATCCAAACCACCGAGGGCCAGCATCCACTCAAGCTGCACATGCATCATAAGTAGCGTTGCCAAAGCGGGCGTATTCAACGTTTGGTCCTTGCGCGAGTTATCAATCGCTATCGAAAGGTCCAAGAACTGGGGCATCCACCTGCCAGAATCAGCGTGCAACTGTTGAGCGCGTTCAATGGCCGCGGGGGAGAGAATCGCAAACCAAATGCCGCCGTCGGAGCCAAAACACTTTTGCGGAGCAAAATAGTAGGCGTCAGTTTGTGAAATATCCACGCTGGCCCCGCCAGCAGCCGAAGTTGCATCCACCAAGCACAGACCTCCCGGAGTGCGCTTCACGGGAGAAATAACGCCAGTGGACGTCTCGTGGTGCGGCCAAGCGTACACGTCCGCGTCCGCAACCGGCTCAACCGTTGCAAGCTGCCCGGCAGGAGCATCAAAGCGCGCAGGCTCGTCCAAGAACGGGGCGCGGACGGCCTCCTCGAAAAATTTTGAACCGAACTCACCAAACGTTGCGTGTGCGGAACGCTTCCTAATTAGCGAGGTGGTGGCCACCGCCCAAAATGCCGTGGAACCACCATTTCCCAACACAACTTCATAACCGTCGGGTATGTCGAACAGGCGCGCAATCATCTCGCGCACCTCGCCCACAACGTTGCGCACCGGCGGCTTGCGATGGCTCGTGCCCATAATTAGATGAGGGGACCTTGGCGTATTCCCGTCAGCTAAACGGTCAATTTGTTCCTTGCGAACAAGCGAAGGTCCGGAACCGAAACGCCCGTCTTTCGGTAAAAGATCAAATGGAATCTGTATTTTGGTCGCCATACTGAAGAATCTAGTCGAATATGGTTCATTTATGGCAACAGGTCAATAAATGGACCGAAAACAAAAAGGGGCGCGACGTGTGCCCCGCGTTATGGTGTGGAGACGAAAAGACGGGGAAACAATGCGCGATTTGATCGACACCACCGAGATGTATCTGAAAACCATCTACGAGCTCGAAGAAGATGGAATCACTCCCATGCGGGCGCGTATCGTTGAGCGCCTCGGGCATTCCGGGCCCACCGTGTCTCAAACCATTGCGCGAATGGAGCGCGACGGCCTCGTAATCGTTGAAGAGGATCGCACCCTAACTTTGACCGGTGAAGGCGAGGGGCTGGCAGTCGAAGTCATGCGCAAGCATCGCCTGGCTGAACGCCTGCTGGTTGATGTCATCGGTTTTGATTGGACTCTCGCGCACGAAGAGGCATGTCGCTGGGAGCACGTAATGTCAGACAGGGTTGAGCATAAGCTCAAAGAGATACTGGACTGCACTAAGAAGGACCCCTACGGCAATCCGGTACCGGGGGAATGGGAACTACCTGAAGGTCTCATATCCCTCTTAGATGTTCACGCCAGCCTTGCCGAAGGTGAGTCTTTGATCGCGGAACTTGCCCGCCTGGGCGAGCCTGTGCAATCGGAAGTGGGTGCGCTGAGCGCCCTCGACGATATCAAAATGAGACCAGGCGATGAGATCTCGATCACCCTCAATGACGGGGAGCTGATGCTGTCTCAAAATGGTAAACCCGCGAAAGGAAAGGGATCCGTGGCTGTTCCGCAATGGGCTGAGCCGCACATATTCGTTCAGGTGAGTAATCAATAAGTGGAACTGTTCACAACTTCGTTATCGTTACGTGACATTTTGGGTGCAAGTTGGTTAAAGTGGATTTGTTACTCAAAAACCTAAATAAGGCACCTTCTAAGGGAGAATATTTTGGCTAAGAAGATCGAGGCACGGCACCGCCGAGCATGCCGTCCCGTGACGCCTCTAACGGACATTACTGAATCGCTCAGCCCCGTACGCGGCGTTGCATCGGTTTCCGCAACCGGACTTGCACTCACCGTTCTTGGTGGTGGTATCGCAACTGCAGCTCCTGACTCGGCTATAGACCTCGCTCCCAAAGCGCCTCCCACCATTCAGGAAGGTCGCATCGCGCAGGTAAATCCCGTCCTCACCGCTCCGGCAGACCTCGCATGGGCATCCGGTGACGACCTATCGGTAAGCGTTGAGATTGTCGAAGAGGTAGTTGAAGAGAACCTTCTTAATGGTCGCGATCAGGCTGCGGACCGCGGTTATGAGCGCGAGTCGTTCCAGCAGGGCCAGACGGCTCCGGTCTCGATCCCGTCAGCTAGCGCTTCTTCAGCGGTTGGCATTGCTGCGCAGTACATTGGCGTTCCCTACGTTTGGGGGGGCGCTTCCCCGAGCGGTTTCGACTGCTCCGGCCTCGTGTCCTACGTATACGGACAGCTGGGCTACAGCCTCCCGCACTCCTCCTACGGAATCGGTTCTTCCGGCACGCACATTCCGGCTTCCGAAGCGGCTCCTGGTGACATCGTCTACTACGGTGGCCACGTTGGTATCTACGCGGGCAACGGCATGATGATCCACTCTCCCGAACCTGGCCGAAGCGTTGAATACGCTGCGGTTTACGGAGCTCCGAGCTACGTGCGCCTCTAAGGTTTGACGAAAAAGTCCCAGCGATAGGCTGGGGCTTTTTCGTACTCAAAATGTAAACCCGTTCAGTACGGCTCACTTTTTTTGCCAACTGTGTGCAAAATAGAGGTGAACGCTATAAGGGAGGCAACAATGGCTGGGCAGAAAGTAATCCTCGTTGGGGTAGACGGGTCTGCAGAGGCCAACATGGCACTCGATTGGGGAGCGGCTCGAGCAAAAGAGGACGGCTCTCTCGTTCACGTGGTCTGCACCTACGCCCTCGCCTCATATTCGGCAGCCGCCCTTGACGGAGGATACGCGGCCCTTGACGATGACGCCCTTCAACAGGGTGCGCAAAAAGCAGTTGATCACGGGTTGGAAAGGCTTCGTAGCCACGGCCTCACCGAAGTTACCGGCACCACTGAGCCGGGCGATGCGACCAGCGTCCTCGTGCAACTATCGGAAGAAGTAGACCTGATTGTTGTTGGATCGCGCGGGGGTGGAGGCATTGCAGATAGGCTCCTCGGTACCGTTTCCTCGGCGCTCCCTGCCCATGCGAAATGCCCCGTGGTTGTGGTTCCGCGTCACACGTCCGGCTCTCCCTTCTGGCCCATTAAACGCATCGTAGCTGGCGTTGACGGCTCGCGAACCGCTCACACCGCCCTCGAAAAAGCAGTTGACGAGGCTGCGCTATGGGGTGCGCAAGTTGATGCGATCGCCGCTGTTCCAATTGCCACGGGTGCGGGCATGCTCTCTTGGGTGCCCACAACCATCGACCGCGAGCGCCTTTATGAAGAAATGGAAGAGGAACTTGCCGCGGCATGCGCCAAAGTTGTGGGGGACCGTGATGTGACGGTTAAACGGCACATCATTGACGGATCGCCGGCGGAGCTTCTGACAGAGTTCTCAACCGCTGTTGACCTCGTGGTTGTAGGCACAAGAGGACGAGGGGGATTTGCTGGCCTATTGCTCGGATCGACTTCGCAAATCGTACTAACTCACTCCACGTGCCCGGTTATGACCGTGCCATCCGCGCGCGGCACCGAGTCTGATAGTGTCAGCACGCCGTGGGAGCGGCGCTGACACTGAGCTGTAACTGCCAGGTGTTTGCGCATTCACGCGCCGGCGCCCGCTCGTGGTAGGCTTTTTCAGGTTAAGCCCTCGTAGCTCAGGGGATAGAGCACCGCTCTCCTAAAGCGGGTGTCGGACGTTCGAATCGTCTCGAGGGCACTAAAGCGGCTTTGCTCCAATGAAAACGGCGAGAATTGGCGAGGTTTTGATGGAAGAAAACTCCGAGGTTCTGGCCGTGGGGCTACGCCGACTCCGCTCATCCGACGCTCCACAGGTCTACCAAGCTTTTGCGTCTAATGCTGATATGGCGCGGCAGGGAGATGTCTCGACTCTCGCCCAGGCGCAGGCTTATATCGATGCGCTGATAGCTACGCAATCACCTCATGAGTCATGGGCCGTGGTCGAGGAAGACACGCTTGTTGGCCTCGTGTGCGTATCCGTCGACGAGGAAAACCTGAACGGTTGGTTTTGGTACTGGATGGCAGAGGATGCCCGCGGTCGCGGGTGGATGAGCCGGGCCGCCGCGACGGTTGCTAACTGGGCTCTGACAACGCGCGGTCTGGAGCGTCTCGAGCTGGGCCACCGGGTGAATAACCCCGCATCAGGCGCGGTGGCTCGTAGAGCGGGTTTTATTAAAGAGGGAACGGAGCGCCAGAAGTTCCTCATTGGTGGGCAGCGGATTGACGTTGACACGTATGGGCGGCTCGCTTCTGATCCGCAACCACCAATTAACGGCTTGGTTCTGCTTGAGGATTAGGCCCTGTCAGGGCCCGTCCACACCATCCTTGTAACAGGGTTCGTACACATCCCGGCTGGTCCAAGTGGCTTTTCAAGGCAAAGCTAGGCATGGTGATCTATGTGAAGAAAGCAAAACCCGGCGATGTCCTCGTGCTATTTTTAGTACTTGCAATTGGTGTAACCGTAGCCATTTGGGCTGGCTTGTTGCGCTTTGATGGGGCGCAAGCTGAGGACGTGCCCATGTCGAAAGTGCGCGACGAACTCATGGCGCTTGAAGTTAGCGGGTGGGTGGACGCTCCGCCCTACGAACGCGCGGAATTCGGTGAGCCGTGGGCTGACGTGGACGTGAACGGGTGCGACACTCGAAACGATATTTTGGCGCGGGACATGGAACGCGTGGTTTTTCGACCCAACTCCAGGTGCGTGGTGGCAGCCGGGATCTTGAATGACCCGTACACGGGAAGCGAGCTGTATTTTGAGCGCGGAGATAAAACGTCCCCACTGGTTCAAATAGACCACGTTGTGCCGCTTTCTAACGCGTGGTTTGCAGGCGCCTGGCAGTGGGATGTGGCCAAACGGGAACAGTTTGCGAACGACCCGCAAAACCTCCTAGCCGTGGATGGGCAAGCCAACGAAGATAAAGCGAATCTGACGGCCGATAAGTGGCTACCCAAAAACTCCGACTACCACTGTGCGTATGTGGCCAGGCAAGTACACGTCAAATACGTGTGGGGGCTTAGCGTGAAAGAAAAAGAGCGGCAAGCCATGATCGATGTGCTCTCCAAATGCCCGGTAGTGGAAGTTCCAACCCGGTAGAAACATTAGGTCAACTCCGGGCTTATGTGCAGTTGAACTTAAGGCTGTGGCGGGAAAGTTAATCCCGAAGGGTGCGTGCCGGCCGTGGAGCGCAAGCGCGCATATGACGAAGGGGGCGGGGAACTAAGTTTAGGGTTCCCCACCCCCCCCTTAGTCGGTTAACTACAGCCTCGTGGCACTAACGCTAGTGCGAGCCGGCTACTTGCGTAGCTGATCAATAATCTGATTCAGCGTCTGCGACGGACGCATTACGGCGGAGGTCTTTTCCGTGTTCGGACGGTAGTAGCCTCCAATATCTGCAGGGTGTCCCTGCGCGGCGATAAGCTCGTCGTTAATCTTGTCCGCATTCTCACGCAGCGCAATCGCAATCGACGCGAAAGTACGGGCGAGGTCCACGTCCTCAGTCTGGTTGGCCAGAGCCTCCGCCCAGTACACCGCCAGCCACATGTGTGAACCTCGGTTATCAATCTGACCGAGCTTGCGGGCTGGAGACTTGCCCTCACTAAGTACCAGCTCCGTTGCCTCATCTAGCGCAGAAGCGAGGATCTGCGCTCGCGGGTTGTCATCAAACCGCGACAGGTGGCGTAGCGACTCGGCCAAGGCAAGGAACTCGCCCAGCGAATCCCAACGCAGGTAGTTCTCCTTGAGCAACTGCTGCACGTGCTTGGGGGCAGAACCGCCCGCCCCCGTTTCAAACAGTCCGCCACCATTCATAAGCGGCACCACCGAAAGCATTTTCGCGGACGTGCCAAGCTCAAGGATGGGGAACAGGTCCGTGTTGTAATCGCGAAGCACGTTGCCCGTCACGCCAATCGTGTCCAAACCATCACGCATGCGCGCAACCGATAGCTTCGCCGCCTCAACCGGGTCGAGGATCGAAATCGATAGGCCTTCGGTGTCGTGCTCCGGCAGGTATTTCTCAACCTTCTCAATAAGAGCGGCGTCGTGTGCACGCTCAGGATCCAGCCAGAAAACAGCCGGGGTGGAGGAGAGGCGAGCGCGGGTTACCGCAAGCTTCACCCAGTTACGGATCGGTTCGTCCTTTGTCTGGCATGCGCGCCAAATATCGCCGGCCTGCACCTCGTGCGACATCAGCACCTCGCCGGCTGAATTGACAACCTCCACGGTGCCATCGGCAGGAATCTCGAAGGTCTTGTCGTGCGAGCCATACTCTTCTGCCTTTTGCGCCATTAGGCCCACGTTTGGAACCGTTCCCATCGTGCGCGGATCTAGCGCTCCGTTGGCCTGACAATCCTCGATCACCGCCTGGTAGACGCCCGCGTAAGACGAATCGGGGATCACGGCAATCGTGTCGTCCTCCTCGCCGCTTGGGCCCCACAGCTTTCCGCCATTGCGGATCATCGCGGGCATCGACGCATCAATAATCACGTCGGAGGGCACGTGCAGATTCGTGATTCCTCGATCAGAATCAACCATTGACAGGCGAGGACCAGCTGCAATCGCGTCCGCAAACGCCTTGCGGATCTCGACGGCGTCCTCCACCTTGCCCTCGTCAAGCGCAGCGAAAATCGTTCCGAGGCCGTCATTGGGGGATAGGCCAGCCGCCTGTAACTGCGAGCCAAACTTATCAAACACATCCTTGAAGAAAACGCGAACCACGTGGCCAAAGATGATTGGATCAGACACCTTCATCATCGTTGCCTTCAGATGCACCGAGAAGAGGACATCCTTGTTCTTGGCGCGCGTAATCTCCTTTGCGATGAACTCCTCAAGCGCTGCAACCGACATGAAAGTGGCGTCAACAACCTCGCCCTCTAGAACCGGTAGGGAATCCTTCAGCACAGTGGTTTGTCCATCGCGGCTACGCAAACGAATCTGAAGAGTGTCAGCCTTGTCCAGCACAATCGACTTCTCGTTGGATTTGAAGTCATTCGCGCCCATCGTGGCGACCTCGGTGGCCGAGCTGGTGTTCCACTCGCCCATGCGGTGTGGGTGTTTGCGCGCGTAATTCTTCACTGCGATAGGAGCACGACGATCCGAGTTACCCTCACGCAACACCGGATTCACCGCTGAACCCTTCACGGAATCGTAACGAGCTTTCACATCCTGCTCATCGCTGTTCGCGGGAGAATCCGGATAATCCGGGAGGGCGAAACCAAGCCCTTGAAGCTCCTTCACCGCCGCCTTCAACTGGGGGATGGACGCCGAAATGTTAGGAAGCTTGATGATGTTAGCTTCTGGCTTCTTCGCCAAAGCGCCGAGCTCTGCAAGTGCGTCTTCAACCCGTTGCTCCGGTGGTAAACGATCCGAAAATGCGGCGAGGATGCGGCCCGCAAGAGAAATATCGCGAGTCTCAATATCGACTCCAGCGGCCCGCGCAAACGCCTCAATAATAGGAAGAAGTGAGTGTGTTGCAAGCATGGGGGCTTCATCAGTGTGAGTGTAAATGATGGTAGCCATCAGGGTTTCCTCTCCATTGGGTTCATCACGAGAATAACGAACAAAACCACGGTATTTTGCGCATTCAAAATAAGTATCTCACTCTTAAGTCTCTCGATGTCAAGAAATGTTGGTGGTGGTAGTCACGTTACAGAAAAGCGAGAAGCGCAGAAATGAAACGGTGCCGCCGCGCCTACATCTTCATGTCCGTCCTCTTCGATAGTGTTGACACCGTGGTATCTAGTTTTTTCTCTCGCCCAAAAGCGCAAGACCCGGACCGGTCCAAGAAGACCCGGTCCGACGAAACGACCCCAAATGGGAAGTCGAACAACGGACTTCAAAATAGGGAAGACCGTGCGCATGACGCAGCCAGCGGAGCTGACACGCGCTGGGTGGACGTTGAAGAGGTAACACCCAGCGCCCGCGAAGTAGACATGCGGCATGCGGTTGCTAAATGGGTGCGCGAGCTAGACGAAGTCACCCGGGAGTTCCTGCAGAACCCGAAGAGGTCAACACTCGACCTCACCTATGCGCACCCCGGTGGCATGGCGCAACTCTTCGCACTTCGTACAACGCCACTATCTCTACTTATACGCGAACCCAGCGAGGCCGAACGGGCCCGGGCAGTCGTGCGCTCCCTCATGAATCAATCTCGCGACGTTGCCGCCGCGCACGGCATGGCCCCCATCCACATGGCCTTCGGGCATGCCGCCTGGCAGTCTGAAACCGGTCCGCGCACCAGCCCCATGCTGCTGTGCCCCGCCGAACTTAAACTCGATGACGCGGGCGAACCTACCGTGCGCATCTCCAACATGCTTACCGTTGCTCCGGACCTCATCGAAGCCGCTGGCGCCTGCGGCGTCGAACTAGACACCACCTCCATCGAGAACGCGGCCCGGCAATCCCACGGCTTCACCGCCGCCCCCGCAATCACGCGGCTACGCAACGCCCTATCTGGCCTCCTACCCGGATTTAAGTCCGATGAACGCATGGAACTATCACTATTCCTGCACCCCGCATCAGGACTACAAGCAGAACTTCAAAACGCTGACGCGCTACTGCAATCCAACTTCGTGCTCGCGCTCGCAGGCAACAAACGGGCCGTTAGCGCGATCAAGAAAGAACTCGCTGAGCCCAACCCGTACGACCGCGATCCGTGGAAGGAACGCGGTATTGGAGACCAGCTACCAGAGACACTGGACCTGGTTGAAACGGTGGTTTCCGGTTCCAACGTCATGTTCGACACTCGCGGTGGAGCAAACCCCACGCCAGTGCTCGCCTCGATCGCCGCGGATGCCGCCGCAAACGGACGTAAAGTCCTCGTTGTCGGTGCAAGCAAGCACAGCGGTGAAGCCTTCTGGCGATACATGGACGAGTCCGGCTTATCGCACGCCGTGGCGCGAGTCGATAGCAGTAAGGACACGAAATCCAACCTCGTCATGGAACTCGAGCGGATCTTCCGCGACGAATCTCCCTTCGTGGACCGCGAATCCATTGAGCTCATGCGCACGCAATTGCGACGCGTACGCGAATCGCTAGCGGAGCACACCGAAGAGTTGCACCGGCCCGTGGCCGAATGGGGCGTATCCGCATACGACGCGCTTCAAGTGCTCACTGACCTCACTTCCACGCGGCCCGGTCCGCGCACCAAAGTGCGCCTCTCAGCCGACACTCTCACCGCCCTCGCGCAAGACACCGACGACCAAGCCAAAGACGCCTTACGAACAGCCTCTACCCAGGGTATGTTCACCAAGAGCGACGCCCATGACGCGTGGTTTGGTGCCGTCATCTCTTCGCCCGAGCAGGTAGGTCCCGTCCTCGAATTCGTTGCAAGACTTTCCACCGAATCGCTACCAAAACTACGCGTGGCCATGTCAACAACTGCCGGACAAACCGGGCTACATCCCGCAACAACATTCAAGGAATGGGAAAACCAGCTCGTCATGTTGGAGGGCGTACGCGAAGCTCTGGATGTATTCCAGCCCGCCATCTTTGAGCGCCCCATTGCCGACATGGTTATCGCCACCGCCTCCAAACAGTGGAGGCGCGACCACGGTTATCCGATGAAGCGCAGACAGCGCAAATACCTGGTCAAGGCTGCAAAAGACATGCTACGACCGGGCCGCTACGTTGAAGACCTCAACGACGAACTACGCAAAGTGCAACGCCAACGCGACGTGTGGCGCAAGCACCAGGCCGTTGACGGGTGGCCAAAAGTGCCCACCAACCTCGACGAGCTCAAACTGCAGGCCGCTGGTGTGCGCGAAGACCTCAAGCTCCTCGACGCGCACCTCGCCACTGCGCACGGGCCCCTGCAACGTATCGACGTTGGCGAGCTTTCACTACTGATTGACCGCCTCCACGCCGACCCGAATGGAGCGCGAGAGCTACCGGAACGTCTCGAAATCATGAAGACGCTCCACAAGTTCGGCCTCGACGCCCTCGTCAAAGACCTACGCGAGCGCAATGTGCCAGACTCTTTGATCGACAAAGAGCTTGACCTCGCATGGTGGGCGTCCGCGCTGGGCGTCATGCTAACCCGCGTGCCAAGCCTGGGCGGCTTCGACCCCGCTAACCTCCAAAGCCTGATTGGAGAGCTACAGCAGCTTGACCGCCAGCAGGTGCAGTCACTGGCCGCAGTTGCCTCCGACAAAATCCGACGCAGGCGCGTAGACCAGATGGCCCGCTACTTTGAAGAAGAAGCGCAACTACGCACCGAGCTCGGCAATGGAACGCTTGCGCCCGACGCGGCGGCATCACTTTATGCATCGTCGCCGCTCGTGCGCGCAATGTTCCCGATTCTTCTGACCGTGCCCGTGATGGTTCCACAGTTGCTACCACTGGGGCAAACGGTTGACCTCCTGGTTCTTGAGGACGTGAACCATTTGCCTCTGGCTGAGCTGGTGCCTCTACTTGCACGCGCACGCCAGGTCGTAATCAGTGCGGACTTGACGGACCCGACGCCAACCGTGGACGCGCTCCAACAGGTGACCGTAACCGCGCAGATTCACCCTGAACCCGTGCGCGTTAACGAGTATGTAGGGCGTCTATTCAACCGCTACCGCGTTGCACACATGGGCGTGCCCGTGCCGGTTCCGAGGGCGGGGTCGAAGCTCACTATCTCCTATGTCGACGGCCGGGGCATGCCAGCGCCCGACAAAGCTGCCGTTGAGTCCTCCGCTGCCGAAGTTGAGACTGTCACGGAAATGATCATCGAGCACGCACTGCTGTATCCCGAGAAATCACTCGCCGTACTCACCCTCAACGATGTGCACGCTGAGCGATTGCGCGCGAACTTGGATGCGATGGTTGCCACCTCGCCAGCCCTTGAATCTTTCTTTGAGCAGGAACGACCGGATCCATTCGTGATTGTCACGCCGAACTCGAACACGGATGTCATGCGCGATCGTGCGATCTTGTCGATTGGGTACGCGAAAACGCCGCATGGTCGAGTACTACACGACTTTGGAGAGATCTCGCAGGCCGGCGGCTTGGAGCTTCTGGCCCGTGTGCTAGGTTGTGCAGGCGACGAACTGAATATCGTCGCGGCCGTGCATCCCGCGCTGTTTGATAAAGACAGGTTCTCGAACGACGGGCCCAAACTGCTACTGGACCTCATGAGTAGCGCCGAAGTAGCCAGCGGTATTTCCTCCGAGGATCGTGATGCTACCGCTGAATCGAGCGGCGCGACCGCAGACTTCCAGGCGGCCTCCCAGGCGGGAGAGCCCGTCGACACCGGGACGGCGAACCTTGAGCCTGCTACGGCAGACGATACTGCCGCCCCCTCCGGTGAGGAAGTAACGGCCTCGTCGTCTTCTACGACTCAGACCCAAAACGGCACGCAGTGGCCAACGTTTGAAGCGAAACCCGATCAGCTTTTGATCGATCTCGCGGATCGGTTGTACTCGATTGGTTTGACGGTCATCCCTAACCTTGGGGTTGAAGGGGCGCTCCGCGTTCCACTGGCCATCGGGCACCCGGAGTTTCCAGACGAGTTACTGGTTGCGATCTTGACCGATGACGATACGTATGTTGCAGAGCGATCCTTGCGCCGCCGTGACCGCTACTGGCCAGAACTGCTGGAAGCAAACGGGTGGAAGACGCGAACAGAGCTCGCAATGGCTGTCTTCATTGACCCGCAGAAGGAAGCTGATGCGATCATTGACCTAGTCCTTGACGCCGTGGATGAGCGCATGGCTGCGAGGGCCCAAGCTGAGGCTGAAGCAATGGCTGTATCTGCGATTGACGAAGTTCCTGCACAGCCTGCTAATACTGCTGGGGATATTGATCCGAGTGAGAACGGTCCTCACCTCGCAGGTGAGGCTGGCGAGTCTGCCGATTCAGACGAGGGTCCTGCCGACTCGAATGAGGAGATGTTTGGCACGGAAACGGCGGCTCAGAAACTCGTGAGGCTGCAGGCTGATCGGGATATTCACGGTAGCGCAGAAGAGACCGTTTGGAGACCAAGCGGCGCCGAGCGGGGACGTCGACCGGAGGTCGCGGTAGGCTTGCCGCTCGCGGCTTACTCGGATGACCAGCTGGACGAGATCGCGATGTGGATCGTGTCGGATGGTGTGGAGCGCAGTGAAGATCAGATAGTGAACGAGATCCAAAGTGCGCTCGGCCTGACCAGGCGCGGTGCTCAAGTTGATGCCGTGTTGCGAAATGTTGCACGCAGGATTGCTCGCGATGACAACTGAATCCGCGAACGCAACGGGGGAAGGGCTGCCAGCCTCACCGGCTGTAAGCGCTCGCCCCGCGCATGTGCGCAGGCGGCGCCGGGCTGAGCGGATTTCACGAGCTGACCGGCAGATTATTGAGGACGGCGGAAGCCCATCGTGGGAGCAGATCTGCCCTCTTGAACCGCCGGCTTGGGACGGCAAACATGGTGAGCCAGTGGTGGAGTCAGCTCGTGACCGTGAGTTTCGGGAGAACAAACCGCCTCACTGGTAAGACGCCTTCTGTTCCTGAATCTAGCCTGCTCGGATTGCTGTAGGTTGCGCTACTGACCACCAGCCCCTCCATCTTGTGTGCGAGACCCAAAGTGCCATCCGAATACGGGTGCGAGACCCAAGCTGTCGCTCAGCAGCTTCCTCGCGTCCGAAACCGCGTCATAATTGCCCGTGTCTGCTTCTCCACCCGGTATTCAGACGGGAACTGCCGTTTCTGCCCCCGGTTTTTGCCAGTTTGAGTCGGAATGCCGTTGAAGGCTGCTTCCAGTGACGAGTATTCAGAGAAGAAGTGCTGTTCTTAGTCCTGTTTTCGCCGGTTTGGCTCTGAATACTGGTTGGCCGGCCGCCAAAACCGCATCCGTGAGTGAAACTGTCATTTTGGAGGCCGATTTTGCCAGTTTGGGTCTGAATACTGCGGGCGGGGTCGCTGCCATCCGCGATTGTGAGGGGAAGTACCGATTCGGGTAGGTGTTTTAGCCAGTTTGGGTCTGAATCGTTGCGCGGGGTGAGGCCGGGCAAGTGAGGCTGGCCGGAAAGGCATGGCGGGCAGGTAGATGAGACTGCTCGCATATGTGAAGGGTGGGCGGATGAGGGGTAGACAGATGGGGTGAAAGGATGAAGAAAAAGAAAGTCGGCGAACCCCAGAGGCTCGCCGACTTCGTCTTTCTCGGTCAGCTAACTTGAGCTGACCGAGAAAGACGGGCGTTTCTACTTATTGGATGCTCGTAGCTCATCGCGGATTTCTTCGAGCAGAGTGAGCTGCGCGTCGGGCTGTGGCTCTTCAGCTACCTCGTCGGCAACCTTCTGCTTGCGCTCGGCCCACTTGTTCATGGGCATAACAATGAAGAAGTACAGCGCGATGGCAACTAGTAGGAAGTTGATGATCGCATTGAGAAGCATGCCGGGCTGGACTATGGCGGGGTCTCCACCGATGCCGATGGTGAACTGTCCGACGTTGTCGAAGCGCGGCTGGCCAAAAATGCCGCCGATAAGCGGATTGATGATGTTGTCCGTTAGCGCGGTGACGATCTGCGTAAATGCCGCACCGATGACCATGCCGACTGCGAGGTCAATAGCGCTGCCTCGTGAAATGAATTCCTTGAAGCCTTGAATCAAGACTGCTCCTTGTAGTTGTGGGCTTGCTACCTTGTAGGCGCATGCTACGTATCTGTTGCAACGGTGTGTACGCTGATGGCGAGAACCGTGCTGGTGAATCCTAATCGATAGGGATTAGCAGCAGCGTTAACGAGGTGTTGGCGGGCTTGTTTGGAGTCTGCGTTGAACCTAGTGTTGGCTGGTGTTCACCAGCGTAATTGTAGCGGAGTCTGTAACTCCAGCAACTACGGGAGTGTCTTTGCGCGTGATTGCTAAGACCAGAGTCGCGGTTTGCGCCGCATTCCATTGGGTTTCTGCGGGTGTTGCGACTTTGGTCACAATCGCTCCTTGCGTCAGTAATTTCGCGGGGCAGCTGTGCGTCTCGTCTTCGCATGTAGCGGGTGAATAGATGTCTAAGGTGTCTCCTTGCGTGAATAGTGCTGCGACGTCTACGGGTACCGGAAGAGCGACCGTATCCCTCCCTTCCATGCTCTGTTCGGTGATTGCGACGTACGCGGTTCTTATTGGTGTTTCGGGTTCTATGGTGACGCTTGTTCGCAGGCCGACTACTAGGGCGGGATCATTTGCGACGTCCGGAGCAGCCCCGGCCACGTTAGACCGCATCTGAATGTCCCTATCTGTAATGATTTCGCCTGCGGGTATGCGTTTTGTTGCCACAACCGCGTTGGTTCCAAGCGGTTGTATGACTGCGATGAGTGTTAGAAATACTGCGATGGCCGCTACTGTGATTGCGATGACCGCCTGTTTCTCGCTGATCCAGTGCGCGACGGTTCGGAGTTTTTCTTTCACGGGCTCGATGATTTCAAGATTGTCGAGGCGGATATAGGCCTGTAAGAAAAGATGTGGATGCGCGATAGCGTGGTGAGCCTGTGGATATCGGCCTTGCCTGGGCAACGTTTTGCGTCCGCTTCAAGAATGAGGCCGCAAGAGGCTAGAAAAGCGCCCAACCTGCCTCGGTTATGACGCCGTCCATGCGAATGTCGTGCGCTTCGGCGGGGAGAAGGTCTCGGCTCACGTAGCTGTTTTGCGGTACTGCAGCAAAAAAGAGGACCGTGGGGTGCGCTTGTTTGATTGTAGCGAGGGCTCGGTCATACCACCCTCCGCCTTGTCCTAGCCTGACGCCGTCGTCGTCTACGGCCATTGCGGGCACTAGCACGAGGCTAACGGGTGGATCGATCCGTGCCGGGTCGCCGACTGGTGTTGGCTGGCTGCTGGAAACGAATCCGATGGGAAGTTCCGAAAGCGGCATGCCTTTAGCGTTGGAGACAACGGGGAACCAAACTTCTGTTCCAGATGCTTTGGAGGATGCAACGAATTTCCTGATGGACAGTTCCCCGGGGAGAGCTTCATATGCTGCAATTCCGCGCGGCAGATCCTGCTTTTGTAGCACCGGATTGAGGGCGTTCCAGATTTCGGTGGCGGCATGTGATCCATCAAGCCGCTGATGTGTGGCCTTACGTTGTTCTCTAAGGCTGGTTCTAAGCGCGCGCTTGGCTTCTTTGTGTTTTTCCGCGCGAACTGGTTCTAGGAGGGTTCGCAGGATTTCGATTTGCGAGGATTCCTTGCTTGCACGTATGGCCTCGTCAATGAATTTCTGGGTGGATGCTGGGATCGGCGAAGTGTGGCTGACTGCGCTTAGTGCGTGTAGCATCTCGCCACGTGCAATCTGAGCGGCTCCGCCCTGGTTACGGTAGGGTGACACCCTTTTTCTTGATTCAGACCCCATGTGTCCATTTTCGCACACGCATCTCGGGACGGGTGTCGGATACTGCCGCGATCAGGCCGCGCGTTCCCAAAGCTTGCAGAGCGCATTCACGATTCAGACGGGAACTGCTGTTTTGGAGGCTCTTTCCTGCCGTTTTGGGTCTGAATGCTGTTCAGGTTGTTGCAGCCAACCGGTATTCAGAGGGGAAGTGGCATTTTGGACGCCTATTTCGCCAGTTTGGGTCGGACTCGTTGATGAGGGGGCCAGCGCCACGGCACCTCGGGTCTGAATCGTGAGAGAAGGCAAAGGGAAAGACGAGGGGGCAAGGTGCCGAGGGGAGGAGCTTAAAGTGGCTCGTCGGTTCGCGCATCGCTTGTGGCATACCCGCGTTTGTGGGGTTCCTCGGTTAGGCTTGGACTATGAGCAGTTTGTTGAAGAACGCTTCGGTGCGTCATGGTGTGATCCCGGCGGCGGGGCGAGGCACGCGTTTCCTGCCGATGACGAAGGCGATCCCGAAGGAGATGTTGCCGATTGTTGACCGTCCGGCGATTGAGCTGGTGGTTGAGGAGGCCACTCAGGCGGGTCTGCATGATTTGCTACTGATTTCGGCCGCGCAGAAGCAGATGATCGAGGATCATTTTGATGCTGTACCCGACCTCGAGGCGGCGTTGCGCGAGGGTGAGAAGTGGGAGCTGCTTGCGTCAATCGAGCGCTACCAGGATTTCGCGAGGATTCATTCGGTGCGGCAGGGACATCCGCGTGGGCTTGGCCACGCGGTGTCTCAGGCTCGCCACCATGTGGGTGACGCCCCGTTTGCGGTGCTGTTGCCGGATGATTTGATGCATCCGGAGGACCCGGTACTGGAGAAGATGATCGCGGTGCGCGAGCAGATTGGCGGCTCCGTGGTGGCGTTGCTAGAGGTAACTCCGCAGCAGGCAACGGCTTACGGTTCGGCGGATGTGACTACCATTCCCCTGGCTTCAAATGGGCTGGATGGTATTGAGGGGCTGAATGACGGGGATGTCTTCCGTCTCAACAAGATTGTGGAGAAGCCTCCGATTGATGAGGTGTTGTCTGAGTACGCGTCGGTTGGACGCTACGTGCTTGACCCGAAGGTGTTTGAGATTTTGGAGACGCTCCCTCCGGGTCGTGGAGGCGAGATTCAGCTGACTGACTCGTTCCAGACTCTGATTGAGACGCCTGAAGATCGGGGTGGCGGCGTGACGGGCGTTGTGATTCGCGGGCGTAGGTTTGATACGGGTGACAAGTTGGGTTACCTGCAGGCTGTGGTGGAGATGGGGATTGAGGATCCGCAGCTTGGCAGCGAGTTCCGGGCGCTACTTAAAGGACTTGTTAAAGGACTTGACCTGTAGTGTTTAGCGGCGTGCTGTGATGGTGCGCGCAGGCCACTGATTTTGCCCGTTTGAAGGGGAGATGTGATGAGGTCGGTTGCGAATTTTTATCGCGATTGTCAGGATGCGGTTGGCCCGCAGCCTCCGTTGGATGTGATGTTGCCCGATTCGATGGGTTGCGTGCTCGCGGAGGACGTGATGGCGCCCTTCGACCTTCCGGTTGCGGATTTGGCGGCGCTTGATGGTTATGCGGCGAGGTCGGAGGATTTGGAGGGGGCCTCTGCGGATCATCCGGTGAAGCTCAACGTTACAGCGGAGCTTCGCGCTGGCGATGTTGAGCCGATGGCGAACATTGCGGGAGGGGCGGTCCGGATTGCTTCTGGCGCGCCGATTCCGACGGGTGCGGATGCGGTGGTTGCTCTGGAGCACACGGATCATGGGGTGGCTCAGGTGGAGGTGTCCCATAGCCCGATGCCCGGTGAAAACATTCGCCGTAAGGCACAGGATGTTCGTGCGGGCGACGTGCTGATTAGCCGCGGTACGCGCGTGGGGTCTCGCCAGATCGCGTTGATCGCGGGTGTTGGTCGTAACCGTATTCAGGTGCACCCGCGCCCTCGTGTGGTGATTATTTCGATTGGTGATGAGCTGATCGAACCTGGTGAGCAGGCTCGCCCGGGCGCGGTGTTTGATGCGAATGGTCATGCTCTGGCTACCGCTTTGACAGATGCGGGTGCGCAGACTTTCCGCGTGGCTGCCGTTCCAGATGAACAGGCAACACTGCGGCAAACTATTGAGGACCAGCTGGTGCGTGCAGATTTGATAATCACGACCGGCGGTATCTCTTATGGTTCGGGCGATACAGTTCGCGAGGTGTTGGGCTCGCTCGGCACGATCCGCTTTGACTCGGTGGCGGCTTTCCCGGGCCACATCCTGGGTGTTGGGCACGTCGAGTCGGGAACCCCGCTTTTCTGTTTGCCAGGTGATCCGGTGTCGGCCCAGGTGTGTTACGAGGTTTACGTACGTCCCGCAGTGCGCGCAATGCAGGGTTGGAGTTCGCTAAACCGCCCAACCGTGCAGGCGCGAGTGGACCGCGGGTGGCGTTCGCCTATGGGCAGGCGCGAGTTTGTGCGCGTGAAACTGCTGGGTAAGCCGTCGTCGGGCTACACGGCCACAGTGATGGGCCCAACGGACGCGCTCCTCCTTTCCGCGTTTGCAGAATCGAACGCGCTCGCGGTTGTGCCGGAGAATGTGACGGATGTGCGCGCGGGTGATGCTCTGCGTTGCATGGTGCTCGATTAGTTGATGAGTTTCTTCAGGCGATTCTTCTCCGCCCCTCGCGTGTGGGGGCTTAGCGAGTCGCAGGTTCGTATCGATATTGAGGATCCCGTTAGTCGGGGCCTCATTCATGCAACGCCACGTTTGAATGTGGACGAGGACGTATTTGCGCGCCCTGGGGAAAACGTGTTCGGACCGCGTCGTCACAGTGGGGCAGCGTCGACCGAAATCCGTAGGCTCACGGTTCGCCCGGTTTTGGGGCAGGCGCATCGCGAGGTTGAGCGCGTTCGCTGGTCAGACCGAGACTGGCTGGAGCCGTGGGAGGCCACGCTTGCTCCGGGCGTTGATGAGCGTCTGCCTTCACTTGCGGATTATCAGCGGAAAACCGATGCCGAGGTGGAGTCGGGTATCACTCTTCCCATGATGATTGAGGCGGATGAGCGAGTGATCGGGGTGGTAACAGCGGCAAACACGGTGAGGGGCGCGCTGTATTCCACGACGGTTGGCTATTGGATTGTGTCCGAGTATGCAGGTCGGGGCATTGCGAGCTTGACTGTGGCGGCGTTTATTGACCTGCTCATTTTGAAGCTGGGGATTCACCGTGTGGAGATCAACATTCGCCCCGAGAATGAGCCTTCTCTTGGTCTCGCGCAAAAACTTGGGCTCACTCACGAAGGCTACAGGCCGCGGTACATGGCCATTGCTGGTCAGTGGGCAGACCATTTGGCTTTTTCAATTGACCGCGAGTCGCTACCAAACGGCGGCCTAGTGGAAGCAATCTGGGGCGTGAACCTGCTGGGGGAGTAGCGCCGATTCCCGCGGGGATCACCCAAACACGACCGGCCTTGCCGGTCATCCAAAGCGGCTACGCCAGGCGCGGGTCAGCATAGCGTTTGCCGGGTCCTCTCTCGTGAAACTGTGGGGCGTCAAATGTCACGAAACAGACACGCCGAAGCTCTGCCCGAGATGGAATAACAATGATGTAATTATGGGTACGTGAGCTTTTCAGGGTGGATTATCGGTGCGTTGGCCGTGCTGGTGGCTGCGTATTGGACGCCTGCGCTCATAAAGAACCGCAATGAGGTTATCGAAACGCCTGTTGAAGATAGGTTTTCGAAGGACCTCAAACTTGTTCCTTTGGCTAAGGAACAGCCTGGTCTTGTTGTTCGAGGCGAGGTGGGGAGGAACCAGCCGCGTATTTTGCCTCACGTGGCGGTTTGTGGACCCGAACGGAGGGTTCAGGCCGTGGAGGCAGAATCGATAGGGGGATTTTCAATGGCTGATTCGCAGCGTATTTCGGGTGAGCTTGTTTCTTCGACTTCCCGGCAGATGGCAAAGCTTCGCGCGTCCCGCGCAGCTCGTGTTGCGAAGGAGAACGCTGCGGGTAAGCGCCGTTTCGCCGTTTTCGCAGTGGCGTTGACACTGCTGGTGGCGTTCGTGGTTGCGGCTACTTTTTCGACGTTCTCCTGGTGGTTCCTATTGGTTCCGGCGGCCGTTATGGGAGCAGTATTAGCGGAGGGGCGTTTGGCGTACCGCCGTTCCATCGAGAAGGCTCGCGCTGAAACCGAGCTTTTGAAGCAGTTGCGTGAGGAACGCAGGCTCGAGCAATCTCGTTACAACCGCTTGCGCTCATCCGTTGAACAGCGTATTGCGGCTACCGCGCCAACCAGCGAGGGCGTTGCCCCCTCAGCGTCTTCCGTCCAAGAAGCGGTTGATGAGGAGCAGGTAGAGGCCGCCGCTGAACCCGCCGAGTGGACTCCTCGCGAGCTTCCCGCCCCTGCTTACGCTCGCGCCGCCAAGGCTCCGCGTAGGCGCGTAGTGGTTGATCCGAGCGTCCTCGAAAATAATGGTGAGGGAGTCGCTTCTGCTGAAAGCTCGGAGGAGAATAGGTCCGAGACCCAAACTGTCAGCCCGCTGCGCCCAGTGGTTGCGAAGCCGCGTTCGCTTGACGCTATGACGTCCGAAGAGGCCGCTGAGATGGCTGAGACCGCGTTCGATTTGGAGGACATCCTCGAGTTCCGCCGCGCGCAGTAATGTCCTGTGAAGGCTACGCGCATTGGAGCGTTACAACGTGTGAGCCCCCGACGCCGCTGAATTAACGGTTTTGGCGATGTGGTGCTAGGCTGGTTTTCGCACTTGGGGCTATGGCGCAGTTGGTAGCGCGTCTCGTTCGCAATGAGAAGGTCGGGGGTTCGAATCCCCCTAGCTCCACCATTAGGACGCTCATTTTGATACAAAGTGAGCGTCCTATTTTTATGTTGAATAAAGAGCCATTTCAACAGCTCAGTATAGGATTCTCTATTTTATTGATCCTCTTGTTTCCCTGTGCAGGAGTCGCCCAATTAGTGTGCCTAATGCTATTTTTAGCGCTCGGGTTCATGCTTGGTCTAAGCCGCTAAAAAGTATTCCTTCCGCTAAAAAGTGTTCCCCCGACGAATACGACCACCGCTACCAACAACTCGAACAGCGCTACCAACAGCAAGAACAAGAACACCAAAAGGTAAGCGACCAGATCGCCTGCCTCACCACCCGTCGAGCAAAAGCCGCCGCAGTCCGCGACTACCTGGCCACCCAGCCGCCACTCGAATATAGCGACGAAGCATGGAATATCTTGATGCAGTATTCATGCGTAACAAAAGAGGGGCTTATACAGGTTGTGCTCGCTAACTAGGTAACTTCGATTTTCTTGCAGAATGAGAATCTTGTATCCAATTGTGGCCAGGTGCAGAGAGTGCAGACGTGATTCTGAGGAAAGAAATATATCCTTAGGGTCTATCTGGCGATTCGGAAGTAGCAGGAAGTACATCGCATGTTCGAAACTAAGAAAACGTTGATAGCGGTCTACAAAGATGAGCTGCTGGTAAATCAACTAAAGAAACTGATTGAGACAGACGACGATACCGACTGTCGAACTGTCGGCACTAAAGACGATTCCATAAGCGTCGTGTCGTGGACTGAGAAAGTATGGCTTGCCAACAAGGACGCCGGAAACATTCAAGGCAAGATCCTCTTTCTAGGCGACATCAAAGGAACTGACGAACTCATCCCTGTAATCGACACAAAGTTCGACGATTGTGGCGTCAAGTTTGGCTGGGCAGGCAATCAGGCAATTCTTTATGTTGAGCCAGAAGCTTTGACGAATCGCGAAGAATACGACGAGTTCTTAGCCAAGCTCTCGGATCTTCCTGTGCCTAGTTTTCTTAAGGCTGAAAAAGACGACATCGTTTCTACCGGAGCCGCTGACCTCGATGATGAAAATGTCGAAGAAAGCGAATTCACAGAGATCGAGAAAACTGCTCCAGCTTTCGTGAACGTAGCTAGAAGACTGTTTGAATCTGGCGCTGGAACTATCGAAAAAGTAGGCAAGAAGGTCGCTGCCAAATCCGAAGAAATCTTTAGAAACAAATCTCTGATGAAACGCCAGATGATGTTTTACGGAGTTGTCCACCTATACACCGACGGTCTCGATAGCTTCATGGAGCAGTAGGCTAAGCGCAAATGGAAGAAAAGAACGAGGCGCAGCGAGGCTGGGAATTTTCAGCCCACGTATTAGGTGCATCTGCCGCTGCAGGCATGGGCAAGGAATACGTTCGCGCCATCGAGAAAGCCATCAAGGAACTCGAAGACAACATCAATAACCACCAGTACCGCAACCTTGGTATCGCGCAGCTGCAAGGCTACATGCTTGAAGAATTTGCTGCCGCTACTTTTAACGTCGATGCTGTTGCTGCAAACTCCTCAGACCGAGCGTCAGTACTTCACAGCACAGTAAAGGACTCCGTTGACATCGAGCTGAAGTCAGGAAAAAACTACAGCGCCAAGTCTTATTCGACACCAGAGCAGACTGCGAAGGCGCAGGCACAACTCAACGTCGAAACTAAACATCCGCGTTACGAAGGTCAAGATAGGTTGATCCCCACTGATCATCTCGAGGGTGCGAAGAAAACAGCCCACCGACAAATGCTCAGTGACAGCCAAACGCGTCCTGAAGTGTCTCAAGCTTACGCTGAGACAGAGAAGATGCTCACTGACAAGGTAACAAACGCTGAAGGTGTGGAATCCAGGACTGTATCTCGAAAACAACTTGAGAAGATTGCTAAAGAGAGCAGGAAACAAGAGTTCAAAGCAGAAAAACATGGCGTGACTGCAGCCAACGCTATCCGTACGGAATATCTGCTGAAGCAGGCACTGAAAGCCGGGTACACAACTGCGACTATCACTGTGGCAACTCAGCTGGCACCAGAGATCTACAAGGCTATTGACTTCCTCATTAAGAATGGTGAACTCGACCTAGCCCAAGTGAAACACGTGGGCGAAAAAGGAATCTCATCAGGAGTAGAAGGCTTCCTGAAAGGCGCAATATCGTCTGCTCTGCAAATCATGCTAGACAGCGGTGCCCTAGGAAAAGCTTCCGCAGAAGTCAACCCTGTACTTCTTGGAACAGTCGTTGCATTAGTGCTACAAACCGCAAAGAACAGCGTTCTTGTCGCTGCCGGAAGAATGACCGCGCAGCAGATGGGATCTGAATTCGTTGACATGGTCGTGGTATCTAGCGGGTACTTAGTTGGCGCTCACCTTGGTGGACTAATCGGGCAAACACTTGCACCCCAACTCCCAGTCCTCGGCTACCTGTTGGGCACCCTCATTGGAACATCCTTTAGCGTCGTCCACAGCATTGGAAAACAGAAGCTAATTTCTTTCTGCGTCGATACCGGCTTCGCGTGTTTCGGACTCGTGGAACAGGACTATGAGCTACCTGAAAACGTTCTCCACGAGTTAGGCATCGAAACAGCATCCATCCCACGTTCCAGAATCGATGCTGCACCGGCGCCAAAGGCTGCTATCGAAACAGCAAAAATAGCCCAATCTCCCTATGAAACCATCGACATTAATCTGCTACGCAGAGGCGTTATAGACGTCAATAGGGTCGGTTACGTAATCTGACAGATCTTGAACTCGTGAACGCTACTTGATGTTTGCTGGCCAATAGCTGTTCTCAGCGATTGCACCCAAGCTCCGTGTCTTGCACCCAAAATGGCACCCTTGCACCCAAAACTGGGCTTGTATCAAAATGAGAGTGTAAGTAACGATTGTTATGTCTCGGGACATCGTTCATACGGTGTCCCGAGATTTTTGTTCTTGTTGCGCTCCCACGCCGGAGAAGTATCCCGGCACACTCTTAGGAACCAGGGATGCTCAGTCATTGCCCAGGAAAAGCACAGAATGTGCGGAAACACCGGATTTCGGATAGCCGCAATAATGTGCGGGTAAGGTAGAATCATCGCCGAGGATTCCTCGAAAATCTCATTGATGAATGTGAAAGAAACCCATGGATTTTGACCTCAAAACGAAGTACAAACGAATGCCTAAAAAGCTAAAAACAATCGCGCCAGAAAACTTGGCGCCCTTGTCGCAGCGAGTTAGCGCGTGGATGGTACACCTGTTCACCATGTCGGGCGTGGCGCTTGCAGCCCTAGCTACATTGTCGCTCATTCATGAGGATATCGGCATGATGTGGCTGTGGCTTTTCATCGCGCTGGTGGTGGATGGTGTGGATGGCACTATGGCTCGCAAGTTCCGCGTGCGAGAAGTACTCCCGTGGTTTGATGGTGGCATTCTGGACATCATCATTGACTATTTGACGTGGACGTTCATCCCCGCGATTTTCATGTATCGTCACATCGAAATGGGCCAACCATATTTGGCGGCGGTTCTGACGGTTTTGATTCTTGCCACTTCCACGCTGTGTTATGCAAATGAGAACTGGAAGTCGTCGGATTTCTATTTCTACGGTTTCCCTGCGGCATGGAACATTGTGGCTTTGTGTCTGTATGTTTTACAGACCAGCGAGGTGGTAAACATTATCGCGGTTGTGGCCTGCATTGTGCTCACGGTTGTCCCCAGCTATTGGACGCACCCGTTCCGAGTCAAGAAGTTCATGGTTGTAAACCTGATCTCCATCGCGGTGTGGATTGGGATTACAGGCGCCCTGGTGGCTATTTACCCGGTGCAGCCAGTGTGGATGCTGGTTTTGTTCTACGTGTCAGGAGGCTGGTTCCTACTCACCGGAATCGCCCGCATGTTCACCGGGCCGGATCGCGCCAGCCGCAAGGCAAGCGCTACCGTTTAGGGTAGACCTTCCATTCAGATTTCTAGTGAAGAGTGCGCGAGATTGTCCTCGCGCACTCTCTTATTTTCGAGGACATCTCCGAGCCTTCACGCACCCTGGCCGCGTAGCCCGTCCGCAACGTAGCGGTCGCGCAGGTAGTTGCGCAGTTCGTAGAGGAAAGCGAAGGCGATCATGCCGATGACTATTGCGTTCACACTGGGAGGGTAGCCGCGCCCGTGCGTCCAGAAGTACACGTAGGGAGAAATAAACGTAACTAGGGTGACCAGCAGACCGGTGTATCGAACCCAGAATTTGTGGGCGGTTACGAACGCCAGCAGACCCCACGTGTAGGGGATGGCAGTAACCACGTCCATGCCCCACAGGATCCACAGGTTGCCGTGGAAGTTCTTCACGAACGTTACTGGTAGCGCGCGAAGAGAAGAGTAGATGAACACCACCGCGTAGGCCCAGAACTTGGGGCTTCGCAACATTCGGTAAGCTTTCGAGGAGGGAATTATTTTCGCTCCAGAGGCTTTGAGCGCTCGGTAATTCTTGGAGCTGATCGTCACGCTCTCTACCCAGTCAAATGCTCGGTGAATGAGGTCGCGGCGAGCCCCGGTCTCCTGACACCACGTTTGGCACCACGCGGATGGATTCACAGCGATGGGCACAACTCTTTCGAGAGGACTTATGTCGAATCCAATGGAGTCGATTATCTGTGTTAGTCCCGCGTTGCCAGCAAACGTGAAGCTGGGCCCAACCTGGTGCAGTAGCGGTTTAGGCTCTTTGCCACTCGTGTCCTCGCCAAGAAGCTGTTGTAGTGCGGTGAAGCAGTTTTCGGGTACCAGATCAACGAGTACCTGCTGGCGGCCAACAATCATAGATCTTAGGGTTTCAGCCATTTCGCGCAGTAGCGGGCGGGGCAGATTTTCGAGGCTAATGCTGATTTCATCGGTGGAATCAGCCTGGCGCGCGTGGTTGGCTACGGAAGAAAACAGGGTAGTGATGGTAATGTTTCGCGGCGCTAGATTGCCAAGGCGATCGATCTGGGAAGCTTCTTTGAACGCTGTAGGATCGATTGCTACCTCTTTCAACAGCGGGATGCTTAGTGCTGAGTGAGAGGTAATGATGTTCACGAATCTGCTTTCTATGTGGTTGGCGGGTCACTCCAGATCGAGTGACCCACCTCTTGCCAGCCTAGTTTACCTGCGCGCACTCCAGTTGAGTAAGCGCGTTGCCTCGTTTCGCATAACCGGATACTAGCGCGTGGCGTTTACCGCTTTTGGTAGACGCCCTTGCGCCAATATTTCGGTTCGCAAGTCACATTAATCCCCAGGTTTCTGAAGATCCCCTCATCAACGGAGCCTAGGATCGTGGTGGTGTGTACGTCGCAACCTTGGAGCGCTTGTAGTTGTTCGAGGGCGCGGCGCGCATACTCGTTGGTGTTTGCTGAAACCGATAGCGCTATGAGTACTTCATCGGTGTGCAGCCGCGGGTTGCGAGACCCGAGGTGCTCCGTTTTGAGCTTCTGAATGGGCTCAATGGATTCGGGCGCAAGCAGATGCATCTTCGGAGGAATCCCAGCGAGTAGTTTGAGCGCATTTAGGAGCATGGCAGCCGACGGGCCCAGCAGGGCTGATGTTTTACCGGTAACGATGGTTCCGTCCTGCAGTTCGATGGCTGAACCTGGATTCTTAGTTTTGCGCTCAATTTCGAGGGCGGGGCGTACAACTGGTCGGTAGTTGCGGTCTATGCCCAGCTTGCCCATGATGATGGCAATGTGGTCGGATTCGTGACTGTCTGTACCGGCACGCTTTTCTTCAACGAGCGCTTTGAAGTATCGACGAATCACTTCCTGCTTAGCGGCCTCACGGCATACATCATCGTTGCTGATGCAGCTACCAACCATATTCACTCCCATGTCGGTTGGCGACTTGTAGGGGCATGACCCGGTGAGTTTTTCAAGCAACGCCGAGAGCAGGGGGAACACTTCTAGGTCGCGGTTGTAGTTGACCGCCCTCGTGCCATATGCGGCGAGGTGGAAGTGGTCGATCATATTTACGTCGTCGAGGTCGGCAGTGGCAGCCTCATACGCCATGTTCACGGGATGGTCGAGCGGTAGATCCCAGATGGGGAAGGTCTCAAACTTGGCGTAGCCGGCCTGGTTACCCCGTTGGAATTCGTGGTAAATCTGCGACAGGCATGTGGCAAGCTTGCCTGATCCGGGTCCGGGAGCGGTTACAAGTACTACGTCCCTCGAGGTTTCGACAAAGTCATTGCGGCCAAATCCCTTGGGCGACACGATGTGCTCAATGTCCGCCGGATACCCCTTGATGGTGCGATGCCGCGCGACTTTCAATCCGAGCTTTTCTACGCGGGTGCGAAACGCTTTCGCTTCCTTGTTTCCCTCATCCATTTGGGTGAGGACGACGTTCTCAACTAGAAAGCCACGCTCGCGAAATACGTCTATGAGGCGAAGCGCGTCCTCTTCATAGGGGATCCCGGTGTCTGCGCGAACTTTGGTGTGCTCAAGATTCTTGGCGTTGATCGTAACGAGAATCTCGATGCGATCTTTAAAGGTCTCAAGCATCGCGATCTTGTTGTCCGGGGTGAAGCCCGGAAGTACTCGAGAGGCGTGGAAATCGTCGAAGAGCTTTCCACCCATTTCAAGGTAGAGCTTTCCGCCGATCTGGTTTCGACGTTCGTTAATGTGCTTCGACTGAAGTTCGATGTATCGTTTGCGGTCAAACCCGATTGGCCGGTGCATAAACTACCTCTCGTAGCGCGGCTGGTGTGCGCCGCTTTAGGGGATCACCGCCTTCTTATTCTACTGCACACGAGGGGGAGTTAATACCTCGTAACCGTGCGGAAAAATGGGTGTGGTGGGAGTCACCGCAAATAGATTTGACCCTGCAAATCCACGTGTGTAGAGTTTCTATTCGTTGCCCCGCGAAAGCGGAGGAACAAAACCTAGATAGTTTCCGGCGGCGAAGTCACTAAGTTGACAAACCAGATAGAAACATTAGACTAGGAAGTCCGGTTAAAAATCCGGAAAGACACCTTAGCGAGAACCTCCAAAGCATTGAGGGTTTAGCTTC
>NZ_JRMU01000016.1:0-112289 GCF_000758775.1 Actinomyces sp. S4-C9
GTAGCCTGGAATGCCTATGACAACCACCGCAAATACTACAACTCCCACCCCGAAGAACTCGCCAAACTAAACGCGCTAGTCCAACCACCGACAACTGCTAATACTGCAGCAGAGTCAGAACAGCCAACCTAGAAGTACAACCAGGTCCCACCAGCAAGGTTAGAGATCTAACTTCTCGTCACGGGGCTTCACGATTTTCCCAAAAGTCGTGAAGCCCCGACCTGATTGAAATACTGAAATTATGTTTGTCTCCCAAGTTCGTGAACAGCTCGCTAAAGCCATTCGTAAACGCGTGGCTGGGTCTGAGCGAAAAGACCGAGCCGACCTCATTTAACGCGCTCCCGCAGAACGTTGCTTCACGAACGCGGACCCAATCGTGAAAGCACAGGGTGCTCCCACCATGTACACTGGCGGAATCCGCGCCCCCCCTGCTACAAAGCCTGCACCCATTGGCAATGGCGAGCGCGGCTAGACATTCTGAATATCAAGATGACCCGTAGGGGAGGGTGTCAGTCCGTTTGTGTAGGGGGACTGATTTACAAGTATGCGGCGAACCCGTCGGGGTAGACCACGGATAGCTGATTGATTGCCTGCTTCTAGTTGCTGGTCTTGCCATCTTCGACAAGTCGCTTGACTCAAGCAGAAGCCCTGGCACCTTCTACAGCGCGGCGGGCAGCACGACAGTCCTCGATGTTACACATCATCAACCACAGCCTCTTCACTGCCGCTGAATCTGACGGGAACTAAACGCAGTTTCGTGTTGCTTTGCGCAGCTCGCTGGCCCCAAACTCATCGAGTACACTTCTAGCTTCATCCTCGTTGACAGCGGTATAGATACCTCGTAGATACTTCGAGACCTCTTTCCGATCGCCCTAGGCTACCCGCCTATTAGCGGCACGAATCAGATGCACCACGCAGGTATAGACCATACGCAGCATATGGGCGCCTGCCAGATCTCGAGGGACACCGATATCAACTGGCCCGTATGCCGAGTCCACGGTTTTGGGATAGGAGCCGTTACGGCCGTTGGCTTGGCCGGCAGCTTCCTTAACAGCTCGGTCGCCATTGACATAGTCCAGGTGTGCATCCATTTGCGCGTTGAGCCCACTATTAATCGCGGCCTGCAACAAACCACGCACCAACTCGTTAGCATCGGCCGTTGATCCACCCAGCTCCTGGAACAGCTTGACGGTTTCCGGGCTCTCCATCAACCAGCGACTGATATCGGCGACACGCTCAGCATCACCATGATTCTTTCGCTCCCCAGACACTTCTGTGTCACCTGACTTCGCGCATCTGATTAACTTTGATAAGCTCAAGCCGTCCTGAACACTTGGAATCAAGCGGTTCGGAAACTAGCGAAATCATTCGGGACGAAGAGGTCGTGGGTTCAAATCCCGCCACCCCGACACACGAGGCTAGGAGTTTGAACCTCCTAGCTTTTTTGTTTCCCGCAAAACTCCGACGAGATGAGGTAACCATGTCTGCGCGGCTCACCTATGACCTCGAAACAAAAATTTCTAGAGCACTAGGCTCGGAAAATTTGCCGGAGCTATCTGAACTTATTGCCGACCTATCCGCCGGCACAGTTCTTGAACTGATGGGGCGCTTTGGTGAGAAGGAGCGCGCGGTCATCTACCGAATGCTACACAAAGACACTGCTATCCGAGTGTTCGACCTCTTGCCGCCATCAATGCAGGCAGACCTCATCGGAAGCCTGCGCGACACTGAAGTTGCAGCGCTTTTTGAACAGATGGACCCAGATGACCGTGCCGAACTACTAGACGAAGTTCCAGCGGTTGTGGCCAGCAACCTAATGGCCGGCCTTTCACCTGAAGAGCTTGAACTCACCGGCATCGTCCTCGGATACCCAGAAGACTCCATCGGGCGGCGCATGAGCCCCGAGTTTGTGCGGCTCCACCCAAACTTCACCGTTAGTGAAGCCATCGCGACCGCGCGCCGAGAACTCGACAACGCAGAAACCATTTACACCCTGCCCGTTGTCAGCGACCAGCGAAAACTCGTGGGCATTGTTTCGCTCCGTGACCTCATGCGCGCAACCGACGACACCCTAGTGGGTGCCATCATGTCTCGCCCCGAATACGTGAGCGCTACCGACTCCGCGGAACTCGCAGCGCGCAGGTGCGCAGATCAACGCCACCTCGCCCTCGCAGTTGTTGACGCCGAATCCCGGCTGGTCGGTATTTTCACCGTTGACGACGCGCTCGCAATTCTTGAAGAAGAAGACTCCGAAGACCACGCGCGCATCGCAGGTACCGAACCTTTGCGCCACCCCTACCTTGCAGCCCCAATCCTATCGATCGTGCGTTCGCGAATAGTTTGGCTACTCGTCCTCGCAATCGGTGCAACACTAACCGTTCAGGTTCTCGAAGTTTTCGAAGACACGATCACGCAAATGGTTGTCCTCTCCGTTTTCGTTCCCCTCCTAATCGGAACGGGCGGAAACACGGGCAACCAGGCGGCAACAACCGTTACACGCGCACTGGCACTCGGTGATGTGCGCCCGCGCGACGTATTAAAAGTGATGGGCCGTGAGATCCGCATCGGCCTACTCCTCGGCTTCATGCTCGGAGCGATCGGATTCCTAGCCGCGTCGGTCTTCTACAGCACCCAGATCGGCATGGTGATTGGCCTAACCCTCTTGGCAATCTGCACTCTAGCTGCAACCGTGGGCGGCACCATGCCCCTCATCGCCCGCAAGATCGGCGTGGACCCGGCCGTGTTTGCAAACCCATTCATTACAACGCTGGTGGATGCCACCGGTCTGGTCATCTACTTCCTCGTCGCCAAGGCGGTACTCGGTATCTAACAACCTCTTTATTGAGGCGAAGGGCAGACCACAGCCTCGTAACAAAAAGTTGGAGGGCGCCGCCGCGCCCTCCAACCAATATCAGCTCTTTTCAACCTCTACCGGCTAAAACCAGCCTCTTGAACCGTCTTGCCAATGCGGTTTGCAATACGCTGCTTGACCTCATCGGTAGCCGTCTCGCTAATGAGCTTCGGGTTGCCAAAGGCATCCGGGTAAAGCTCAACCTTTAGCGGATTACGCTTCGTCTTTACGATCCACCAGATGTGGTAGACAAACAAGCCCGCGTTGAACACGAGCGCCAAGAAGGCGATGGTGAACATTGCCGTCGGGTTTTGGCTGTGCTCGTGCGCGAACTGAGTCTCATAGGTAAACCGTGGGAACGTGAGCACAAATGCGGACCAGAACGTGAGGGTGTAAGCCCGGTACTGGATCCAAGCACCTCGCCCCATCTTCATGAACGCCGAAATGGTACATGCCGCAAGCAGAGCAACGCCCGAATACCACGCGCGATCAGACAGGCAGTTGTACACGTATGCAAAGTTCCACAGGTCGTAGCCGATGATCCACCAAATCGTCAGGTCAGCCCAAATAATGTGCTTGTCCTTCTTCGAAACGTAGATCCCAACCCAGCCCGCAATCATGATCATGTTCAAAATGCCTGCGATGGCATTCATGATGTTCCACGGGCCACCCATCGTCCAGATACCGCTAACCGGATCTGCACCATGAATGCCATAACACTGGAAGTCGCGAATCACGGCCTCAAGAATGTTGACCGCCAGAATGAACGGCGGAATCAACAAATAGTAGTTGTTACGCCGCAACTTCGGGAAGTACTGCAGCGCCACAAGAGACAGTGAACCGAGGAGAGCGGAGTATTGCTTAACAATCGCGAACCAGCCTGCACTCTGAGTTCCCTGCGTTGAGTAGGGCCACCAGAAAATGGTTAGCAGTACGGGGATGACAATGAACAAAGCAATTGCCGCCCACTTGCTACGCACCGCTATCCAAGCCAGGAACGCCAAAGCGGTGATCACAACGGCCAGCATCGCGTAATCCCACCACTCACCTACTTCAAAAAAGAAGAGATTGGCCTGCAAAGGTAACACGGTTAATTATCCTTTCCCCATCCGGGAAGGTACGTCTTCTCCATCTTCTGGCGAATCTGCTCGTCCCAGCTGAACTCCGGCTCGGACCAGCCGTCGAAGTATTCCTTATCAACACGGTCCGCCCACGGCGAATCCGGGCCCGTTGGCGGCCAATCCGGATTGTCGGTAACCGGGGGCCTGATCTCCGCAACCGCGGGGGCCTGCCTGCCGTAACGGAACCACTGGGTTTGCGTGTCCTCAAACAGCGGGGTGCCAGACCAACGGCTTACGGGGGTACCCGACTTGAAGAACTCGCCACCCAAAACGCCGCGCATGAACTTCGAGTGCCACTGTTCCTTCTTGCGGAACTCAGCAACGCGCTTCACGTAAATGTTCTGCATGTGCGCCATCACACCGCCGATCAGCTCGATGTTGATCCAGTTGATCGCGTTGTTCCACAGGTTGTCGTCCTCAAAACCAATGCGCCAGTGGTTGATGAGGCGGGTGCGCTCGCCCTCCAGCGGAACCACATAGAAGCACCAGGCCGCAGCGTAATGTTTCATGCCTGGGTAGCGGAACGCGTACGAGCCGGGAGCAGCCGGCGGATTCTTAGTGTCAACCCACTGCACCAGGTACTTGCCCGGAACCACGTCTGCCCACTCCATTGACATGCCGTGGTAGTCAAACGCTGCAATATCGCCTGGAGCAATAGCGTCTGCGTTTTGGAACTCTTCCTGAATCTCGTACTGGTTGAAGAACGGTAGCCGCGCAAACGCTCTTTCTAGGAACTCCGAAGAGTACGAGCCTGCCTTCTGTGCGCCAATCTGCTTGAAAATGCGGTACACGGCGTAGGCCGGCGCATCAATGTCGATCGCATAAGTCGACGAGCGCCCGTTGGTGTAGTTCGCATCGATAATGTCATCAGCGGGATACACCCACTCTTGTTCCGCTTTTGTTGCCTTACCGCTGAACTGGGAGAAGTAAACCATTCCTCCCAATGTTGCGGCGCCGGCAACGCCGGCAGCTTTTAATAACTTCTTCGTCTTTGAAGAGGCCAAATTAATCACCTGCTATTTACTGTGTAAACTTCGACAAAATTTGTGCCAAAGATTTGATGGGTCGTATTACAAATTAGCATTGAGCTACGTTACAAAACCTCAACATCACCTGCAATTTCGTTCAGCTTTATGCGGATTTGCTGAACAAATTTTGAGTTCAAAATTTAGAACTGGCGCAGCGATAAACTTTGAGTGGATTTTACTTATGTGATCCACATCATCCCAACACAGTTATTAAGAAAGTCAGAAAGATGGATTCCCTATTCCTATGGGAGGTCGGACCTCTTCGCGTCTGGGTCATCTGGATAGTAGTTTTTGTCGCGCAAATCGCCATTGCCGAAATCAACAGGCGATGGAACTGGACAATTTTTGCGCTGTGGACAGTAGGCGGCGTCCTTATGATGCCCTACGCTGCAATCGTCGGTGAACCAGTTTTTGGCTGGTTCCCCTTTGGCAAATACGTCCTCATGGTCCTCACCGCAACTATGACAGGAACACTCCTGGTCATAGGTAAACGAAACCCCGAACTAGCACGCAGGTACGCCATTTGGTTTGGTGTAGCGCTGTGGATCGGTCTTGTTTTCAACATTATGGAAGCAAACATCCGTGACGTCGTGATCTACTTCCAAGCAGACACGTACTACCAATGCGCAGCGGACTGGCAGTGCTTGAAGGGCATTAACGACACCCACGCGGCAGACATGCTAGCTGGACTACCCGAGGCGCGCGGAGTTACCGAACCCCTCCACTCGGACGCCTGGTACCAGGCTCTTGCCGCTAACTTCGCAGCCGGCCACGTAGGCATCGACCCCGCAACCGGCTTCCGCACCATCGGTGGATACTGGAACCTGATGAGCGCGGCTGCCGGCCTGCTCAACTGCATCACCGTAACCGGCCTGGGCAAGATCATCGTCTCGTCCAGGGGTAAGCAGAAGGTTCAAGGCCTGCTCTGGGTTGACCAGGTATGGCCCTGGATCATCGCCTACGACCTATGGAACCACGCCTTCTTGTACAACTCCCTGGCGGACTACACGTGGTACTGCACGCTCGCGCTACTACTGGCCTGCACCATCCCGGCATTCACATGGGCTAAGGGGCAATGGATCTGGTTCCGATGCTTCACCCTGGTGTTCTGGATCAGCTTCTACAACTGGTTCCCCTACTTATCAACGCCACCAGGAGCGATGCACAACTTCGCAACCATGGATCCGAATGCGAACATTTTCAGCTCCGGCCTAGCGCTCGCGTTCAACATTGGCGTATTCATCTACTGGCTCTACAAGGTGGTCAAGCACCGTCGCAACCCGATTACCAACGCGCTGTTCTTTGAGATGGGTGCTTTCCGGAACCTCGTTAAGGAACACTGCGACGACAAGGACAAGTACTTCCTCACCGACATGATCCCTGAAACCCCGCGCGAGCTCGGATTTGAACCCGAATCTGACACGCCCCCGGTTGACGGTTACGTAAGCTACATGCCGTGGTGGAAGAAGGTAGACAAGCGTTGGCCTAAGCTACGCACACCGCTTTCTGCCGATCCGAAGCTGGTTGAAAAGGGCGTTCAGTCCGACCCCCGGTGGGACGTGAAGCCAAGCGATAAACAAGTTGAACCGTAACCGATTCAGCTAGATAGTTTCATCACCTAAGCGGGACGCGCAAGACGTGCGTCCCGCTTTTGTGACGCCCTGTCTGAATCTCATAACGCCACTCGCAATAGCCCATATCACGCGCATTAGTAGTTGCCGAAGGGCACGCGCCCCGTTTGCTTGCCGCTCTGCTCGCGTTTAATTGGGGCATGGGTAGCGTTAACTCAGCAAGAAGAAAGAGGTCTTCCCTCCTCCAAAATGGATGGATTCCAGACCAGCACGGATCCTGGCCCATGGCGCTTATGCCACTTGCCGGCGGCCTCATAATTGCTACGCCCAAAACGCCCTCGCACATTTTTCTTGCGCTCGCTTGGATCAGCGGGTTCCTGCTGTTTAGCGTCAGCGAGAAGTACATTAAGTCCCGCTTCCGCCCTCGCTATCGCGCGGCAGTAATCACTTACGGGGTGGTAACCGCAGCATTCACTACCGCTCTGCTTGCAACCTCGCCTCACTTACTTTGGTGGAGCATCCTATTTGCCCCTCTGGTTGGCTACTGGTTTTTCAGTGTGCGCAACCGAAAGGAACGCGAGCTTGCTTCCCGTTTTTCTACGATCGCAGCCGCGGCCCTGGTGCTCCCCGTGGCCGTCAATGTGCCATTGCTGCGGCCGTGGTTCACTCACTTGGACACGCAGGCGTGGCTAATGGCGGGCCTGCTTGGCACCTATTTTGGTTTGACGGTGCCGTATGTGAAGACCCTAATTCGAGAGCGAGGACGTGCCAGTTGGCTGTGGGGATCGATAATCGGACACGTAGTGGCAACCTCGATGGCACTCGCGCTTGCACTATCGGGCTGGATTTCGCTTTGGCACGGCCTGGCATGGGTGGTGGTGTGCGTGCGCGCGGCGCTAATGCCCTGGCTTGCCAAAACTCGCAACAAACCGTGGAGGCCGGCCGTGGTGGGTGTCTTGGAGACAGCTCTTTCGCTGCTGGTGTTCGCCACTTTACCGTGGACCTAAACCCAAGCATCTACTGTCAAGGCGCGGCTGTGGCGCTACGTGCCTAGACTGGAAGCATGAGCTTTTTACTTTTACTGATTGCAAACATGGTTGGCATTTGGTTTGCCAGCCTCATAATTCCTGGCATTACGCTACCTTCTTCTGAGAGAGCCTTGCAGGCCATTTTGATTCTGGCCGTCATTGCGCTGGTCTTCACCGCACTGAACCAGGTTGTGCGTCCCTTGCTGAAGGTGCTCACATTCCCGATCTACATCCTCACCTTCGGCCTGTTCTCCCTGGTGGTTAACGCCCTCATCTTCATGCTGACCGGCTGGGTAACCACTCAGATTGGCTACGGCATGGAGGTCACCGGATTCTGGGCGGCCCTCTTTGGCGCGGTAGTTACAGCAATTTTCTCGTCCATCGCCGGCGCTATTTTGGGCGCCACAGTGGGTTCAAAGAAATAATCTTGCTCTAATCCGGCCAGCGTCACCGCCTTGTAAACGTGTAACGCTGGCCGGTAGTTTCACTATTTGCGGTGAGCCCAAGGGCACGCTCACGCTTCTCATTCCACGCCTGCAAATCCGCGTTCCCCTGCCCCTCCGCGCTTCTCGCATCTAGCGCATACTGGGTTAACGAATGTGCATCTTTCGCCCTCCCGGGCGAATAGACCGCGATTTTCGAAGGTGAGGTTTGCTGCCTCGCCCCATCTAAAGACGCCACAAAATCATCGGCATTCTCATATGAAAGCACGAGCGTTGAGTTTGGAATCGGCATCGTTGAAATGGGAGATCCAGCTGCCACCACACTGGCCACCTGGAAGCGAGTATTGAACACCGGGTTTGCTGCCATCGCGCCTGCCACCATGCCACCCTGCGAATGACCGGCAAGCTCCACCACATCGCCGGGCTGCGCACCCTCCAATTCCAGCGCCGCCATTATCGCCGACTGTTCATCCGCCGGAACCGCAGCCAAGAGCTGCAGATTCGCCTGCAGATCCTTCGGGTTAGGCGTGCCCGGCACCCACTGCTGCGTGCCCCGCACGATTACCGACCAAGATGGCCTGTCCTCCCCATTGTTGTGACGCAAAATCTCAAACTCGCCGTGCGTAGAGTCATCACCCTTTGCGCCTTCAGCAGTTGGATTCATGCGCATTTCTCGCACACGTTCCACCAAATCGCTGGCCTTGCGCGGGGTAGCCACCCTAGAGGGCGGGCCTGAAGTGCCGCCACCGAGCGCCCTCACCGGCAGGATCGTTGCAGTTAACGGCGGGTATAGCACCTGCTGGGCGTTGGAAGAAAGCTTTGCGCCCCGGCGCAAGTTAAACCCCTCGAGGCCGTATTTGTACGATTCGCGGCTCCACACGAGGGCCGGAGTAGCTGATTCAGATCGATGCATGACCAGGTTACCTTTGTATGTTCCCGTTAGCTTCTCAAGCGTGGGGTAAACCTGCGTGAGTATTGCCGCTGAACGCTCCAGTGGAGTGTCCGTACCTCGCTGCAACCGCCCGCGCTGCGCCACGAGCGCAGCGAACGACGTGGCCGCACTTACCCGATAGTTCGTGACGTCAGAAAAGCCCCACGCGGCTGCGGTCAGGGCACGCGCATACCAATCAGCCTTCGAAATGAGGGGACTTAGGTGCTCGCCTAAAAGGCCCATACCTGCCTGTGCGCGCTCAGCTATACCCAGGTTGGTTGGCTGCAGGCCGAGCATCTGTGCAAATGTCAGGGTTGTAGCTGCCTCCGCCCCCTCATACACGTCGGCTCCAAGACTTAAACTCGCCGCTAAACAGCTCATGTTTTCCCGCGCTACCTCCAGCAGTCCGACCACGTCCGACAGCTGCGTGCTTGCGTGCAGGTAGCCTGCTCCTCCCATATCAAGCGCGCCGCTGAACCCGCCGGAAAACAACGGTTCAAACTGGAGGGCTCCTGCGCTTGCCGCCACCCGGGCCCGAGCTGAATCTAGTGCCCCGGTCGCAAGCCCCACTAAGCGCGCCCCATCCCGCACACTTTCCGCATTCACGCGCACCGGCCCCGAGTCGATAAACACTGCACTGCTCACAGTGCCCCCAAACACGCGGCGCTCATCTGCGCGTAGTAGTTCACCCGAGCCGCAACGACGGCCTCTCGCGCGTCAAACAGGCGGTGGCGCAACTCCACCAGTTGCCCTATTTGAGCGCTCAGTTGCGCATTTGCTGCTCTCGCCGCCTCGCCGTCCCAGTCCATGCGCACGCCCGCCGCGTACGAGATCGCTAAATCTAAAGCCTGTAGGCCGGCCTCGGCCTCCAAAATTGCATCCATAGCGCCAAACCTAAGAGCCTTCTCGAGCCCGTAGCACAATCAATATTTGAGGTCGTGGACAAGCTCGCACACGCAAGTGTTGTGGACGAGTAGCCAAAAGCCGGACCGGCGTCCAAAACCTGCCCGCTTTATGCCACGATGAAGACATGGCGTACACAAACGAAACAATGCAAGACATGGCTCAAATGCAGCCCCCAATCGCACTTGGCGCACTAGATGGACGCTACCGCGGCGCGGTGGCGCCACTTACCAACTACTTCTCCGAAGCCGGCCTAAACCGCGCGCGCGTATACGTAGAGGTGGAATGGCTCATCTACCTGCTGGACAACAACGTCCTACCTGGGGCGCCCAACCTCACCGACCCCGAGCGCGACTATCTGCGCGCACTCACCCGCGATTTCAACTCAGGCACCATCGCGGAACTTGCTAAAACCGAGGCCGTCACGCGCCACGACGTCAAAGCCGTCGAGTACTACATCAAGAACCGACTCGAAGCCGCCCCTTCCGAACTTGGCGAAACCAGCCTGCCGAGCCTGCACGAGGTAGTGCACATCTTCTGCACCTCCGAAGACATCAACAACCTGGCCTACGCCCTCGTCATTCAAGCCGGCATCCAAAACGTTTGGCTACCCGCCGCCCGCGCCCTCAAAGATGATCTACTCACCCGTGCCCGCGAGAATGCGGACGTGCCTATGCTTTCACGCACGCACGGACAGCCGGCCACCCCCTCGACAATCGGGAAAGAACTCGCCGTATTCGCCTACCGCCTGGGCAGGCAGATCAAACGCGTAGAAAACACCGAATACCTGGGCAAAATCAACGGCGCTACCGGCACCTTTGGCGCTCACATCATTGCCGTACCAAACGCCAACTGGTTTGAGATCTCGCGCGGATTCGTAGAGCACCTGGGACTCACCTGGAACCCCGTCACCACGCAGATTGAAAGCCACGACTGGCAGGCCGAACTGTACGCCGACATTGCGCGCTACAACCGCATCGCGCACAACTTCGCAACCGATGCGTGGACCTACATTTCGCTGGACTACTTCCACCAAAACCTCGCGGCACAAGGATCCACCGGATCCTCCACGATGCCGCACAAGGTGAACCCCATTCGCTTTGAAAACGCCGAAGCGAACCTAGAGATTTCCAGCGCCCTCCTTGACACCCTCGGTGCCACCCTGGTGACCTCGCGGATGCAGCGCGACCTCACCGACTCCACCACGCAGCGCAACATCGGCGTTGCCATCGGGCACTCGCTACTTGCCCTCGACAACCTCCAACGAGGCCTTGCCGGCATTGACATTAATGTTGAAAAGATGGCCGCCGACCTTGACGGTAACTGGGAGGTGCTGGGCGAAGCCGTCCAGCAGGCCATGCGCGCGGCGTCCATCGCGGGAGCCAGCGGCATGGAAGATCCGTACGAGCGCCTTAAGGAACTCACTCGCGGCAACCGGGTAACCGGCAACCAAATGCGTGAGTTCATCAAGGGCCTGAACATGCCCAGCGACGTCGAGGAACGCCTGCTTGCGCTCACTCCAGCAACCTACGTTGGGCTCGCCGCAGACGTCATCAACTACGTGGACTAGCGCTTGAACGAGAAGGCGCGGACACCGCAAGGGTCCGCTCCTCTTAACAATTCTGACCACGTCGGGCTGGGCTCAGTTAACGGCTTCTTAGAAATACTCACGGCTTCCACGTTGGATCTGAGGCAGGGGCTCCAAACCTCTCATACAGCTCGTAGGGGCGCGCAACCTCATCTGGGAAATCCAAGTCTTTTAAAGTCCACTGCTCGCCCGGACTCGACAGCGTCACCTGTAGCGCAACCGGACTCTTGGGCGCCCCATCCCATACGTAGCGAGCCACGCGCTCCAGCAAATCCGCGGGCGAAACCGGCATTTGCAAGAGCTCAACAGACGTGCGTACAAGCAACGGTTTGCCAAACGACTGCTTTGTCTCAACACCAATATCTGCCAGTCCCGGCACGCGCTCCAACTTGGCGTGCAACGACTTCAACAGCTGCTGATCCTGCCTCGACGCGGCCATCGGCTTCAAATACTTCACCGCTGCCCCCGCACCTACAGCCGCCACCCCCAGGCTGCCAATCAGCACCGGATTACTAATAGTTGGCATTCTGCGCGAGCGACGCGCACCCGCCTCAAACTTGTTCACCGGCAAGCTCTCACCCATGCTGCGCACAACCCTGCGCCACCTATCAATGCCAGGCAGCGGCCGTGGATCAGTCATTGCGCCTCCCTTTACCCATTCTGCGCTCCTTCCATTGTGCCAGCGCCGGCCGCACCAAAGCGGTAACCCGGCGGTCACTAACCTCACTACCAACCAGCGAGGGAGGATAAACACCCTCCGGCATTGCCGCAAACACCTCGATCGCCTCCTCTAAATCAGGAGCCGAACCGCTCAGTAGCTCTTGAACCACCTCATACACATACACACGGCAGGCCTCGTCCTCGCGTGGCAAAAATGGCTCAATGCGCGCCACCATTCGGCCAATCCGCGATTGCGGTGACACTCTTGCGCGGCGCTCCATCAAATGAACTGTTTCCGTATAGGTCGACGACGCATGCGCATAAAAGAGGGCGCCCGTGCGGGGGCGAATCAAATGCCGGCCCACAACCACGCGATCGTCCACCCGGCGACGCGGGCGACCATCAAGCGAGGGAACGACGTCCTGATCATGCTCCAACGTCAAAGCCGCAACATCACGAGACACACGAAGCCTGCGGCCCGGCGTTCCCAAAGTGACCACTGCGCGCACGTTCACCTTCCGCGGATGCCTATCCGCCAAAGAAAGCGCCACCATGCCACCTTGCGAGTGGCCCATTATCACCACCGGCTCGCGCACCATGTCACGCTCACTCACGCTCTCCAGTGCCATCGCGTGGCGAAGCGCCGCCACCACACCCGACTGCATTGCCGACGTGAGGCCCAAAACCTCGCGCGTATTCGTCTCCGAATCCGCGGGATTCAGCGTAGACGCGGGATCCATGTGATCCGTTCCAGGAAGCGAAATCAACCACCTGCGAAGCTGGCCCTCGCCCACACTTGTGATCTTCACCGGCTGGCCCGTGCCCTCAATCCAATACATGTCGTCAATATCGGCCGCCATGTCCGTGAGCGTTCGCGGCGCCTCCAACCTGCGCGGACGCACGTTAGGGGTGCCCGTGGGCAGATCCAAGAACTCGCCATCTCGGTACCACAAATTCGCTGTTACCGTTCCGCCACGGAACCAGCCCACGGCCGTGCCAATGGTCAGATAGCTAACCATCAGCGCTTCAAAATCGCGCTTTGGTACTAGCGGGAGCATTCTTGCCGCCCTGCCGTCCCTATCCAAACCAAGCGCGATCTTCGCGCGCAGGTAGCCCCTGCCAGCCTTTACAGGCACGCGCCACGCCCGCGCAAAAGCCTGCACCACCAGCGTGTCCAAACCCGGATTATCAAAGAACCGACGCTGCGCGTCCTCCAACAACTCCTCGCCCTGGCGAGCAGAGAACTCCCTCATTACGGCCTTTGCCGCAGGAGGTAGCGGGGCGGCCTCGGCAATCATTGAGAGTGCAAAATGCGCCCCCACCTGTGCAACCAGTGGCCCCAACACGTCTAGAGCATCACCCAGCCACATCGTCTCGGGAACCCTGCGCGCCCCGTAATACCTGGGCGTCTGCCGGTGCCTGCGCGGCGTCACATCCGCGTCTTCCGCTATCGGCGAACGCTGCCAAAAACGCCCAGAAAACAGTGCTTCACGGCGCGCGAGAAGTCGAGAAAGCCGCGACCTGCTGGCCATAACACCATCCTTCCGGGACGAAAACACCTGCTTACCAACACCACTTTAGCGCCCCACTCTACCTGTCGACACTGCAAATTTTGCGGACTATTCTTGAATGCGGAATACGCGTTTTGTGCGAATATTCGCGCAAAATTACATCTAGGAGAAGCAAATGGCGAACATTGATCTTGACGTCAAAGGCATGACCTGTGGACACTGCGTCATGTCCGTAACCGAAGAGCTATCTGAAATCGGAGCCGTCGAATCTGTAAACGTAGACCTTTCCGGTAGCGCCGACGTAGCATCCAAGGTGCACGTAAGCACCACCGGCACTGTCAGCGACGATGAGCTGCGCGACGCTATTGCCGAGGCCGGATTCGAACTCGCAGGCATCAACCGATGACCTCAAGCCCGCTGCCAGCCCGAGCTCCACAAATTGGTGAAGCAACCCGCGAGCGCGCCCAGGACCTAAAGAAGAGGTTGATTGTAGCCGCAGTTTTTGCGACTCCTGTGATGGCCCTTTCTATGGTTGCCGCACTCCAATTCCCTGGCTGGCAGTGGGCGGTGGCCGCAATGTCCGCACCCGTCGTGGTGTGGGCGGCGTGGCCTTTCCACGTTGCAGCATTCAGAGCGGCAAGACACGGCTCTTCCACCATGGACACGCTAGTCTCCATGGGCGTGATTGCCTCTACGCTATGGTCTATTTGGGCCCTGTTCTTTGGCGGAGCCGGACATATTGGTATGACCATGAACATGAGTTTCATGCCCCGCCACGCCTCCACTGACCACGCAGAAATCTATTTTGAGGCCGCCACGATGGTGGTCACCTTCCTGCTGGCCGGACGCTACGCGGAAGCCCGCTCGCGCTACCGTGCAGGAGATGCCCTGCGCTCCCTCTTGGAACTTGGCGCTAAATCCGCCAACCGCGTTAAGCCAGAGGGAGGAATAGAGGTTGTACCCGTTGACGCCCTCCAAGTTGGCGACAAGATTGTGGTTAAACCCGGCGAGAAGATTCCCGTTGACGGCACTATCGACACAGGCCACGCCGCCCTCGACACTTCTTTGCTTACCGGCGAGTCCATTCCCGTCCATGTTGGTCCAGGAGACCCGGTAACCGGTGCCACGATCAACACCGACGGCCAGCTGACCATTACCGCTACGCGCGTTGGAGCCGAAACCACACTGGCTCGCATCGGCCAGATGGTTACCGCAGCGCAAGCTGGCAAAGCCCCCGTACAACGCCTCGCCGACCGCGTCAGTGCAGTATTTGTACCCGTCGTTATTGCCATCTCCATCCTGACCCTAATCGGGTGGCTGGTTTTCGGCCCCGGCGTGCAACCCGCATTTACCGCAGCGGTAGCTGTACTCGTTATCGCATGCCCTTGCGCCCTTGGCTTGGCAACCCCAACCGCACTGCTAGTTGGATCCGGCCGGGCCGCTCAGCTCGGAATCGTCATTAAAGGCCCCGAAATTCTCGAATCCACGCGCGAAATCGACACCATGGTTTTGGACAAGACGGGAACTGTAACCAAAGCGCAAATGCACGTAGCATCCCACTTTGGGCCAGACGAGGCTCTGCGCATGGCTGCGAGCTTGGAAGCCGGTTCATCCCATCCCGTTGCCACCGCAATCACAAACGCATTCGAGGCCGACGTCAAAGCCGAAAGATTCGTAAACCATGCCGGCTCTGGCGTCTCCGCAACAGTTGGTAACCAGCGCGTGTTTGTGGGAAACCCCGCGTGGATCCAAGACGTTGGCTTCTCCTTGGAAAAAGTCCAGGAAGCTATTTCAGATGCTCGGCGCGGCGGCGCCACGGTCTCGGTAGTTGCAACCACCGACCTAGCCAATGTGATTTTGGGGGAGGAACACCAAGTAGTAGCGGTGGAAGATAACGATTCTGCGGCCGGCAAATGGACCGTGGACCTTAGTGTTGGAGGGATGACCTGCGCGTCATGCGTGAACCGAGTGGAACGCAAACTCGGCAAAATTCCAGGAGTTAGTGCGCAGGTAAACCTGGCCACCGAAGCAGCTCACGTTGTTCTTGACGACGCGGCGATTACCAATGAGCAACTGATTGAAACCATTGAAAAAGCCGGATACACAGCCTCTTTGACGGGCCGGACCCAAATACGCGAAGGCGGGGCGACACACACATCGGTGACCACTACGGGCTGGCAAAAAGCCCGGGTTAGTGGAGGATTTGCAGCCGCTGTTATTGCTGTTGCGGACGAAGTCAAAGAAACCTCCGCCGAGGCTATCTCGCAGCTGCGGGAGCTGAACATTGAACCTGCACTACTTACCGGCGACAACGAAAATGCTGCCAACCAGGTTGCCAAAGAAGTAGGCATCGACCGGGTTTACGCGAACGTTTTGCCAGATGAAAAGCGCGACATCGTAGCCCGTCTACAAGCTCAAGGACGCAACGTCGCAATGGTTGGCGACGGCGTGAACGATGCTGCCGCTCTTGCCCAAGCTGGTGTTCAAGGCCTGGGCATGGCCATGGGTTCGGGTACCGAAGTAGCAATCGAGGCAGCTGACATCACACTTACCGGCTCCGACCTGCGCTCGGCGGCAACGGCTATCAAAATCTCTCGCAAGACCCTGCGCATAATCAAACAGAACCTGTTTTGGGCGTTTGCCTACAATGTTGCGGCCATTCCCCTAGCCATCGCCGGACTCCTCAACCCCATGATCGCAGGAGCCGCCATGGCTGCCTCTTCCGTCATCGTCGTAAGCAACTCACTAAGACTGCGCAGCGCGGAAAAATAGGTTAAGGCCGCAAAGCAGCCAGGGGGAACGTAAACACCCCGTTTTTCAATGTTGCACTTGGGCCCGTGCCGGTTATTACAGCAAGGAAACGCGGCTCACCCGCATCAATGACCGATGCAGCATCAAGTAACGACTGCGCCCCCTCCTGAATCTGAGAGGCCCCTAACTTAACTTCAACACCGGCCCAGCTCCCGTCTGGGAACGTCAAAATCGCGTCAATCTCCTGACCGTTCGAATTGCGGTAGTGCCGCACCTTTCCGCCAATTGATTCCATACAGACCAGAAGGTCATGTACCACTGCAGACTCAAACAAGAAACCCGTCGTTTGCGGATCCTTATACAAATTCTGCTCAGTTGCATCAAGGGCTGCAGCTGCCAATGCAGGATCCGCCAGATGATACTTTGGCGAAGTCCGTAGCCGAGCCTTTGAACGAAGCTTCGGAGCAAATGCGGGAACCTTCTCAACTACAAACAACCGTTCAAGTAAAGAAACCACATTCGCTGCCGTCTCGGGAGAAAAAGAAGGCGAAACCGAGCGAACATCTTTGGCTAACGTAGCGTAGGAAACTTCAGTGGCAGTATTTCTTGCCAGCGATCTAACTAGCTGCGCAATGGCACTAGGCTCCGTCCGAAGATCAGCTATACGAAAAACATCCGTATGGGTGACCTCATTAAGATACGCGTCCAGCAAAGGCCTCACAGACTTCCCTGAAAACTCCGTTTGAGCTGGAAAGCCGGACTTTAGAATGGCCTCGATAAGATCAGGGTATTCCATTACGGCAGGAGCTGGATCGACGCTAGCTCCCGCAAGTAAATGAGACAAAGATACGTGTCCATCACTGACTCCCTTTTCATGCCAAGTCATTGTACGCATGCGGATCCGGACGAACCTGCCCGCCCCTGTATGACGTGTAATGTCATCGTTTGGAACAGAAGATCCCGTCAAAATGAACCGACCAGTATCAGGAGTAGCATCGACAGCTCGTCTAACCTCGTTCCACAGCTGCGGATCCAACTGCCACTCGTCAAGCAAGATAGGCGAATCGCCTTGAAGAACCAAATCAGGCGCCACCTCAATAAGCGCTCGTGTTTGGCGAGTATCTAGGAAATAGGCAGTATTTGAACTCTCCAAGCCCGTACGGGTCTTCCCACACGCTCGCGGCCCTTCAAGAACGATCGCGCCAGCAATTTTCAATCGCTCTTCAATCAAAGAATCCACCGTTCTAGGCATGTACGGAGCGCGCTGCTTTTTCCCTGTGTTCATAGGAAAACTATACCACTAAGCCGAGGTTTGCAGATGTCCTAACCGGAGGTTTGCAGGCGGTCTAGCCGGATATTTGCAGACATTCTAACCGGAGGTTTGCAGAATTTAACTACCTGCAGGCCGTCAGCTCGTACAGCGTTCCCCCGTCAACACTCTTCACAACTTCAAAACCGTGAGACGTATCCACCCCGTAAAAGCCCGGGCGAACCTCTGAGCGCAGCGTGCGATAGTACGGCCTGTCCGCACCCTCGTAAAAGTGGGTTACGCTAATCCGGTTAAGAGTTTCACACACCGATGGATCTGTGTGTAGCTGATTGAAATTCCACTGCAAACCGCGTACGTCCGCATCTACATCCGCGTTAGACAAGCCCGGAAACACCACGCGCACGCCTCCCAGCGACTGGAAATATACCGTTCCTACCGACGGATCACCCAGCACCAACGCGTCACCGGGCAGCACAGATCCGGTCGTGCGGAACAAATCGAGCTGCTCACTAGACGCCATACCTGCCGGGCCCAGATTCTGCGGGTCATAAACCGAACGCACTGCCAACGACCTTGAATCAATAGCGCCAACGCCACTCAATACGACTATCAGCAGCACCGGAAGAGCCCTATGCATTGACTTCTTTTGCCGCAACCACGCCGAAAAGCGCATAGCGCCCAGCGTGAACAAAAGCACCATCACAACCTGCATTGCACCCATCAAGCGGCGCGGATCTGAATACCACGGACCGGTCAATATCTGCAGGCCGAAGTTTGGCGCGTACGCCAAGAAAACAAGAACCGCGAACATCGCCCACGTGCCAATCAGCCAGCGGGACTTCGAGAGCTTTCGCGCACGCATCAAACCAAGCACCAACAACCCGGCAAACACTGCCATCGCAAGTACAAAACCCGGTGCCAACGGGAACGGCGGAACCGGCATAAACGGGCGTACCAGCGCGTCTATAAGTGAGCGCCCACGTTCAAAAGTAGCCGTGGCGAGAGTCCGCGGATTAAACACCGCGAGCGCCGTTAGCAAGAGGGCCCCGCCCATGGATACACCCAGAAATGTGACCAGGCCGCGGCGACCAGCCTTACGCGCACCCCGCATCAGGCGAACCATCGCAGCCACCAGGGGAACCAGCACGAACACTAGCGCGTTGAAGAAAGAAATCGGGTGGATCGCAACCGCACCCAGCGCAGCGAGCAGGAACAGCGCGGTCCAAAGCGTGGTGGTGCGCCACTGATTGGAAGAAAACAGGGCTCGCACCCATGCGTTTCCAAGCACCCACGCCAGAGTCAACAGGCCAGGCAGTAGTGCCATTGAAACCGCGTTAGGCCACTGCGCGTACATCGACACGAAGTCAGCTGGGAAACTCAAAGTAAGCGACGCGAGCACCGGCGCAGTAAGAGTTGCCACGCGATTGTCCCACAGATAGTGAGCGAAGGCCGCCATCCCCACAATCCACCAAACTAAAAGCGCCAAGGAAGACGTGTTCACCGTCTGCACAACAGTTGAAGGCGTTGCAAACAAAGCTGCGAACGCGTGCCACATAGACGGATAGTAAGTGCGCGCCTCGCCCATCAGGGAGAACATCGGAGACAAACCAAACAGCGAACCGTCGCCCGAATGCACCATCTGCCACACGCCGTTGTAATGGAACGACGGATCCCACTGTTGCAGTGGATTACGCGGATCAGCAAACACCAGCAGCGGTAGCGCCGCAATCGTGACAGCACCCGCGATAGCGCCAATCAGGGGCCAATCCCACCTCGCAGGCGAAGTCCCGGCAGCCACCGCGCGGCGTCCTCGACGAACAATCAAATCAACCACAAATCCAGCGGCCGCAACCACCATGAGCGTAGTCACCGCGAAGCCCGCCGACCAGCGGATACCCAAACGGGGCGCCAGATTAGCTAAAACCGCAAGCAAGCCAAATGCGAGGAGCGGAGCCGTGGCCAGCTGCACCAGTGTACCCACTCGCCGATCCGCAAAACGGAAGCTAAAAACGCGCAACCACATCCAACCTGGAAGCGCCACAACCAGCAGCATTGCCACCAAAATTGGCAGCTGTAAAACCCAGTCCATCCGCTAACCTAACGCCGGTTTTACTCCGAATCAGAAAAAGAGCTAGAAGCAGATGAGGACGGTGCCTCCTCGTCATCGCCAACAACCGCCTCGGCAATCTGCTCCGCCACATCAAACTCATTCTTGCTACGAATACGGTGCAACACGTACTCGAACACCATCGGCAAGAGCGACACGAAAATGATCACGAAAATGATCACCGTCAAATTGTCATGAATAAACGCCACGCCGCCCAGCGCCGCTCCCACCAGCGTGAGGCCCGTACCCCACAGCAGTGCGCCCAGCAGATTCCACAGCGTGAACCGCATGTGGTTATACCGCGCTATACCTGCCGCAATCGGCACGAACGTACGTACAAACGGCACAAAACGGCCGATCACCAATGAGCGTCCCCCGTAGCGCACAAAAAAGTTCTCCGCCTGCACCAAATACTCGGTTTTCAAAACCCGCGCATCATCCTTAAACAGGCGCCTACCCCAGTGATGACCAATGTAATAACCCACCTGCGAGCCCGCTACCGCGCACACCGTAATCGTCGCCACCAACACAAACAGGGACAACCCCAGCTGAGAATGCAACAAACCCGCGGAAAACACCAAAGAATCGCCCGGCAAAACTGGAAACAACACGCCCGACTCAATAAACACAATCAGCGCAACGCCAGCCAAAACCCACGGCCCCATCGCCACCAGCAGCGTCTCCGGATCTTTAAACCACTCAATCACCGTCTCCAACCAAGACGGCGCACCCGGCACCACCTGCAAAACCAAATCCGAAATCGCATCAGCAAAAGCAAAAGTAAGCGACAAGGAATCCCCCTAACAACAGTTCGACAACAGCCTAACCGCGCCCGCAAACAAAGCCTTAACGCAAAACACAAGTGTTGTTAGGTTCACCAAAAACCACTATCTGGCCAACTCAACGTAAGCTATAACCATGAGCGCAACCCCAGTAAGCTACGAGCCCACGCCAGTATCGCGCCTACGCGGCCCCGTGCTCGTTGCCGACCGGCGCAGCACTCGCGTACGTCGCACCCGCGACCTCATTGACACTACCCTGGCACTCCTTGCCATCGCGCTCATCATCTTCATCGGCGCCTTCGCTCAATCCACTACCATCGCCGTCACCGAAGACGTCCGTAGCGCTCTATCCGGTGTACTCCGCCAAATCCTGCTCCTGCCCCTCACCCTCGTCGAATCCGTCGTGGTCCTGGCCGCCCCCATATTCATCATCGTTCAACTAGCCATCCGCGGACGGCTGCGCCAAATCGTTGAAACCATCATCACCACAACCGTCACCGCGCTACTCATGACCGCGCTGATCTCCGCCGGCCCCCACCTCCCCTCCGAAATCACCGGCCCCCTAACCATCACCAGCACATACCTGGCCCTCGATACGCTCATCGCCGTCCTGGCCGCATTCCTCACCAGCGCATCCGAAGCCTCCGAATCCAAAGCCGTACGCTACACGTGGATATTCCTCTACGCCATGGCGTTCATCTACGTGCTCCGCGGCACCCTCACCCTTCCCTCCGCCCTTGTCACCCTCCTTATCGGGCGAGCCATCGGACTACTTTCACGCTACGTCCTCGGCTACCGCGAAGAACGCGGCGGCCCCACCGACCTCGTTGACGGACTCCTCCAAATCGGCATCACGCCCACGCGCATTGTTCGCGCCGACCTTGACACCGAGCAGCACCCCCTCGAAACCACCATCGTCACCGAAAAAACCGGCGACCAAAACAGCTGGAGCTCCGCCTACCTTCCCCTCATCGAAAGCCCCGAAGCTGCCGCAGAACACGACCTAGGCACCCTCGAATTCAGCACTCTGAAAAGCCTCGCCGCCGAATCCGACCGCCACTACGTCTGCTGGGACACAACCGGCACCCAATACGACCTCATCGTGCTCGATCCCGACACCGAATACACCTCCCTCATCCACGACCTGTGGAGCAACATCCGGCTGAAGAACCTCAGTCGATGGATCGCGCCATCCCTACAAGCCATGGCCGAACGCGGCCTCCTCGTCAAAATCTCCGCACACAACGCCGGCGTTATGACGCCCAAGCCCATCGCCGTCACCTCCGCCGGCAGCTCCGTATTCACCGTCCAAGAACCCGTCTTCGACGCCACCCCCCTAACCGAACTTCCCCCCGAACGCATCACCGACCAAATCCTCGACCGCTTCTACACCGAACTAAAACGAGCCCACCACCGCGGCATCGCCCACCGCTCCATCACCGCCACCTCACTAGCCGTAGATGAAGGCGACCGCACGTGGATACTCGGCTGGGACGAAGGCCAAGTTGCCACCTCCAACGTCAACCGCCACATTGACATTGCACAAATGCTCACCGTCCTCGCCCTCATCACCACACCTGAACGTGCCCTCGCCTCCGCGAACCGCGTATTCGGCCAACGCACCCTGCAACTCACCGCGCCCGTACTTCAAAAAGTTGCGCTACCCGCCCCCACGCGCGCGAAGCTACGACGCTCCGGCCTTCTGAACGAACTGCGGCAAAACATGATTGGCGAGATTCCTCCCCAGCAGGTGCCCGAAACACCGCTCACTCGCTTCTCGCTCAAAACCGTCATCCTCGCCATCATTGGCGTCATCGCCCTGTGGGTCATCCTCGGCTCCCTCAACTTTGAAGCCGTATACGAGGCCGTACAAACCGCCAACCCCTGGTGGATTCTCGGCGCCTTCGCGCTCGGCCTACTCACATACGTGGGCGCCGCCATGCCACTGTCCTGGTTCGTACCCGAAAAACTCCACCTGCGTGAAACTACACTCGTTCAAATTGGTGCATCCGTCGTATCTCTCGTTGCCCCCGCCGGTATTGGACCCGCTGCCCTCAACCTGCGCTACCTAAATAAACGCGGCGTCTCCACGCCCGTTGGTCTAGCCACGGTTGCCCTCATCCAATTCACCCAGTTCGCCACAACCGTCATCACGCTACTGCTCGTAATCCTTGTAACCGGACGCTCCACAACCCTTGAAATTCCATCCGGCACCCTTGTCTACGTGATAGGCACAGTAGTCACAATCGTGGCGATCATCCTCGTCATCCCCAAACTGCGCAACATGATCTGGGAGAAAATCCAGCCCAGCTGGAACCAAATCTGGGAACGCCTCGTGTGGGTAGCCAGCCAACCCAAACGTCTAGCTATCGGCGTACTCGGCAACCTCATCATGACCGTCTCCTACGTCGCCGCATTCGGCGCATCCCTTGCCGCATTCGGCTACAGCCTTGACGCCACCACACTGGCCATCACATTCCTTGCCTCCACCTCCCTCGGCTCCGTCATCCCCTCACCAGGCGGCATCGGCCCCGTCGAAGCCGCACTCACCGCCGGCCTCACCGTCGCGGGTATCCCCTCCGGTATCGCCATCTCCACCGCCCTCGTCTACCGCCTCGTAACCTTCTACGCCAGGGCGCCACTAGGCTGGATAGCCCTGCGCATCCTGCAACGCCGCAACCTCATCTAGCCCCCAAAATCCGTGACGCGGGCTCACCAACCCACGAAACAACTAATAATCCCCGCCGAAGATGACAAGCCCCGCAACTTATGTGAGTGTTTAGACATGGAAAAGACTTCAACCACCACTCTCAAGAACATCCTGATCGTCATCGCGATAATCCTCGCCATGGTGATCTCGTTCTTCCTTGGTCGCGCAAGCGTAAGCACGCCAGAAGCACAGCCCTTACCTAACGAGCAGACAACGGCCGCGACGGAACCCGAAGCAGCGCAATCGCAGGATGAGCGCCCCCAATACTCCGACTCGCAGGAAAAGCCTGAAATTCTGGAACTACTTCGCGCCCAACCGCGGCGCGAAGACGGGGACCCGCGCGCAATGGGCAAAGTGGATGCGCCCGTCGTTATGGTGGCCTACGAAGACTTCTCCTGCCCCATGTGCACCGTCTTCTTCACCAACGTCTACCCACAACTCAAAGCCCTCGTTGACGAAGGCAAACTGCGCATCGAGTTCCACGACCTCACCATCTTCCCGAACTACGGGTCCGACAAAGCCGCACACGGCGCAAGAGCCGCCGCGAACCAAGACAAGTTCTGGGAATACACCGAAACCGCCTACGACATGGCTGGAGCCGGCAATCACCCCACCTACGATGACGCAAAAGTCCTCGAAATTGCCCAGGCCATTGGCATTACCGACCTAGACAAATTCGAAACCGACTACAAAGCACCCGAAACTGCGGCCTCCGTCAAGGAAGAAACCGACCACGCCATGATGAACATCGGCATCACCGGCACGCCATTCTTCATCATCAATGACGCGGTGATCTCAGGTGCCCAACCCGTCGACTACTTCATCAACACCATCCAGCGTCAGCTAGAACTAGCAGGCTAACTCATGGAAATCAGCTACCTGGCTGCCTTCCTTGGCGGCGCCCTCATGATCTTCGCGCCCTGCGCCGCCATGCTCCTCCCCGCGTTCTTCGCGTACGCCTTCACCTCGCGAAAAACACTGCTTGCCCGAACCCTCGTATTCGCCCTCGGCGTCATCATCGTGCTGGTCCCTCTCGGAGCTTTCGCGGGTAGCCTCGGCGCCCTGATCCGCAGCTACTCGCAAACAGTGACCCTGGTAGCGGGTCTACTCATCATGGCGCTTGGCATCATCCAAATGTTCGCCATTTCCATACCCATGCCGCGCTGGGCATCCTCCCTCATGACTCCTAGATCAGCAGGCAATAAAGAAGGCGGTGCGGGGGCGCCCACCAACCTGGCAGTGTTCCTACTGGGCATCGGCTATGCCATCGCCGGCGTGGGGTGCTCCGGACCGATCCTCGGCGCGGTTCTCTCCTTCGCCACCCTTGGCGGGTCCACTCTGACCGGCGCCCTGCTCATGGCCACCTTCGCGATAGGCATGGTCCTGCCCGTTGCCCTCCTCGCCCTCCTGTGGGAACTGTTCAACCTCAGTGAAAAGAGCTGGCTCAAACCCAAACCCACCAAACTACTTGGCCGGTGGACCACTCGCATGAACATCATTTCCGGCACCATCTTCGTCATTCTTGGCGGTCTGCTTGTATTCTTTGGCGGACAATCCGGGCTGCCCTCCATCCTCACCGCAACGCAACAAGTCGAACTAGAATCAAAGATCATAAACAGCGTTGCCGGCGTGCCCGGATGGCTCTTCTTCGCATTTGCAGCCGTCCTCATCGCCCTCATCGTCCTAACCGTGAAAGAAAGGCGAAACCGTGGCAAGTGAAACGCGAAGGCGCTGGATCAGCCTGCTGCTCCAGTACTTCGCCGTATATGCCCTCGTTTTCGTAACCACTCTTGCCGGCCATATTTGGGTGGTTTCCAACGGCTACGAGCCCCTTCCCGCCCTGCTGCGTCTGCGCGAACCCATGTTCGCCATATACGAGGTTGCAATCCCTATGATCCTCGGGGCAGTGCTTATCAAATACTTCGCGGTACGCGCCCACCTCACTCACGTCATCTGGCGCGAGCCCGAATACGTGCTCCCCAAGAATGGAGGCAAGGCTCCCACGTATGCCCCGCCCCTCGACACCTCCGATGATCTTCTGCTGGGCACCGCGCTATCGTCAGAACCCGAACCGCTCTACGAAATCAACGTGCAACCACGCATTTCACGCCTGTGGTGGCTGGCTGGAACACTCGCAACACTGGGCGCCCTCATCGTCATTACGTTCGGCCTTGCCGATAGCGAAGTCACCCCCACGGGCGCCATAACCGGCCTGTTCGCCGCATTCTGCTGGGCATTCACGCAAGAATACCTGCTGCGCGGCCTCGTGATTGCTCAGGCTCGCAGACTTGCCCGCAACGACGCGAAACCTTTGCTTGCCTCTCTACTGCTTTCAATCCTGTGGATGATTCCGATCGCCGCCACTGCACTCACCCTCACTAACGGCGTGATTCTCGTAGTCCTCGGGCCAGTTCTTGGCGCCTGCACTTTCGCGCTGCGTCGCATGTTCACTACGCTATGGGCCTCAATCGCAGCTCAATTCCTATTCATCAGCGCGTTCTACGTGCTGATCTAGCTAGCGGCGCGCAACCACCCTTGCAGGAATAGCCGGATTCGCAGGCGCTTGCGTGACCTCCTTTGCATCCTCCATCACGTCTTTCAAATACCCGTAATACGCGGCATTTACCTCATTCGATAGAAGTGATTCAGGGTGATCCGCCTGATTGTAATTCGCGGCAACATACACGTGGTTCGTGTCCGTATCCAACACGAGGCCGGTATAGCCCACCTCATCCACAGTGGTAGCTCCCTTAGCGGGAACCGTGATGGTTGCTTGGGCAATGTAACCGTTCTGCGTTCCCCAGCCCATGTGCGGCCCCATGTTTGACACGAGGTTGCCCGTACCGAAGAACGCCCACATTCCCTGGCCTTCAACTCCGCCTTCAAACTGCTAGATCGGTTGCGGCACGTGCACATGGTGGCCTAGGTAAAGATCAACCACGCCAGAATCTGCAAGCGTTTGCGCCCATTCCACCTGCTGCTGCGATGGTTCCGTCTGATACTCAATGCCGCCGTGCGCGGAGACGATTACTACATCAGCTCCCTCGCTTCGTGCCTGCTTTGCCAATTGGATCATGCGGTCCGGGTTGTCGATGTTCACCAGCCAGGGGTTTTGCTCGACCTCGGGAACATACTCATAGTTCAACCCGTACGTATATGCGAGGTGGGCAACCAAAATCTTGCGGCCCGCGCGTTCAAGCTCGTAATACTGGATGGGAGACTGCTCGGCAGACACCGACGTGCCCACAGCTCCCAGACCGTTCTCCTGCAGAATCTCCACCGTCTCAACTAGGCCATCCCAGCCGCTATCCCACGAATGATTCGAAGCGGTTGAACAACCGTCATACCCCAAATCAACCGTTGACTTAGCCCACCCAGCCGGCGCGGCAAAAACCGGGTACCCGTGCGCAGAAGCCTCATCTCGCGTCAGCGGAACCTCCTGGTGACAAAGCGCCAAATCTGCACCCTCTATGAACGGCCTTATATCCGCTACCAACGGCGCGTAATCATAAGAACCATCAGCCTGAATCGAATGCTCCACCACCGGCATGTGCGACAGCACATCACCCGTACCCACAACCGTGAAAGTCACCGGCTGCACCTCAGGCTCAGTGGGCTGCGTAGCCGCAAGTGTGGGCTGCGTTTCGACAACCGGCTCGGCCTCGTGCGAAGGCGAACAAGCGGCCAACCCCAACGCGGCGGCCAACGCTAAACCAATCAGTGGCCTAAAGGACCTCACCAAAACCACCCGCCCCTCACTATCTGCTAGTCGTACAAATCACTACTAATTGCCGTAGAAATGGCACTCTCTACATTCGAGTCAAACCACGAAATATCTGCTCCACGATACGGATTTACCCCCGTATAGCGCTGCGACTCCCCATTATTCACGAGGCCAAGCACCTCGGCCCACGCAGGAATGAACTCGCGGTGATAAACGTGGCCATGCCCGTCCGCCGCCAAACCGGCAACGGGAAGATCCGCACTCATCTGAATGAACGTGGCTAGTCGCGTCCACTGCATGTCCGGATTCAAATCCGAAGGCGGGCGCTCCTTAAGCCAATCTGGCTCGCGACGGATAATGTTCGTGTTCCACCACACCACCGGGTCCGTAGCATGCTGCAACACTGCGACACGCGGATACTGCCACTGGGGCAGGTCTCGCCCATAAATATCGGCCCGCAAATCCTCCGGCTTCGTAGCGAAACGAATATTATGCCCGCTACTCACCACCGGCGCGATCATCGGGCTGCCCCCATTGCGCTCGTGCGTCAGCTTCTGCCACAGCCGCGTCACATTAGGCGTTCCCGCCCACACCGCGCCATCCACATTTTCGAGCAGGCTAGCTTCATCCTCGAAAATCGACTCCGACCCAAACGCGCCCAAAGACACGCCCTGAAGATAAACCGCGGGACGCTCATCCTCGGGAAGCTTATTCACTTCATCAATCACAGCCTTAAACAAGATTTTCGAGGCGGTAACCGGCTGGTCGAACTCACGCAAGAACGCGATGGCAGAAGGCACGTACGAATACTGGGTTGCGACAATCGCGCAATCTCCGCCGGTCAAATACTCGAACGGCTGAACAGACCATTCCTCTACCCAACCGGTGCCCGTAGTGGTCACAATCATGAGCGCCGAACGCGACAGGGCGCCCGTACGCTGCATCTCGGCAGCCACCACGCGGGCGCTCTCTTCCAAACTGCGATGCTCGGCCAAACCCGCGTAAATACGGATCGGCTCTATCGCCTCGCGGCCCGTCACCTCCTCGATCTGTTGCGCTCGCGGCCCTTTAGACAGGAATCTTTTGCCCTGCTTGCCAATGTTGTCCCAATTCTCATACGAGTAGATCGAGCCCGACCGCTGCGGTAAAACCGGACGAGTCACACCCGACTCTTCCGCCTGATCCACTGCCGCGAACGTGCGATAGGTGTACTCCATGCCGCGCGTGAACAACACGTCTGAGATCAAGAAAGTGGACAGCACAGCCAGAATCACCGTAGCTACAATGCCCGCACCCCACTTGGGAAGCAGGCGTGACGCCCATTTCGCAACCCAGCGCCACAGTCCGACAATCAAAATCGCGAGCCCTGCGATTACCGCGGCGGTTAATACGGCCATCGCGGTTGCAGCCAGATAGTCAATAACACTCAGAGGGGTGAAACCCATGAGCTTGGCAGCGCGATTGTTTGAGATGAACGATCTCACCAGCATCCACACCGCCCACGCGCCGATGGACAACGAGAGCAACCATTTGCCGGCCCTCACCCACTTCGGGTTCGCGCTGATCCGCACGTCAGCGCCGCGCCAAATACGATTCAGTAACCAGCCAGCCAGCGCACCAACCGCGTAGCTAACCTCGATCACAATGCCGGAAACCACGCCCTGCCACCACCACATACGTGGCAACAAAGACGGCGACATCGAGATTACGAACATTATCGCCGCAAGCGCCATTCCGGCCCTCGACGATGGCGAAAAATCTGAGAGCGTGGATACAAATCGCTTGAGACGCGACGTGCTTTGGCGTGCAATTTCCACGTTTGTTTGACGAGCTGTATCCACGCTCTCGATCTTATGGGACAAGTGCGAGTTAGGCCTGAACAGACTGTTGGTTCGGACGCTTAGTCCAGATCTGATCTCCCTTAACAGTGTCGATAATCAAGCCGATAGCAAAGCCCAGCAACGCGGGAGTAACCCACGACATGTTGACCGACCCCAGCGGGAACGAATCCAGGAACGGCAGTAGCCAGTTGAACGAATCACCGATCGAACGCAGTGCTTCCAACACGCCAAAGCATGCGCCAAACCAAGCCGCTAGTCGGTACGTCCAGTAGAGTTCGCCGGGTACAAAAATATCGAACAGGGCGATGAAGACGATGCAGATAACAATCGGGTAGATCAGCTGGTTGATTGGAGCCACCACGTTAAGGATTGTTTGCAAACCGAGATTTGCGAGGGCGAATGAAACCAGCACGTGGATAGAAACCATCTGGATGCGCGAGATACGCGGGAACAGCGTCATAAAGTATTGCGATGACGCTCCAACCAGGCCAACCGCGGTAGTGAGGCAAGCGAGCACAACGATCAGGCCGAACAGTGCCTGACGTCCTGACCCAAACAGTTCCACGGAAGCGATGGCCAAGGCCTCGGCACCGTTATCCGGGTTAAACGGACTCATGCGAATACCGATCTGGCCAAGACCAAGATAAAACACGGCCAAGAGCGCACCCGCGATTACGCCTGCCGTGGCGGTGCCAGCAAAAACCTGGTTCTTCGTCTTGAACAAGCCAGAGTGCTGAAGCGAGGAGATGATGACAATGCCAAACACCAGGGAGGCGATCGCGTCCATCGTGAAGTAACCCTTCAACAGGCCTTCAGCAAAGGGGGTCTGGGCGTACTCTGCGGTGGGCTCTCCCATCGCTACAGGAAGTTTGACCATCGCAGCCACGATCAATACCACCAGCAAAACGAGGAGCAGTGGTGTCAGCCACGCACCAATGCGATCCAAGAATCCCTTCGGATTGAGCGCCAAGAAGAATGTGACCGTGAAGAACACTGCCGTGTAAATCATTAGCGCTCCCGAGCCCGCACGCTCAGCGCCAATCAGCGGTACCGCCGCCATCTCGTAGCTAACCGTGCCAACGCGCGGAATCGCATACAGCATGCCCGTGGACAGGAAGATCACAATCGTGAACACCAAGCCTGGACACTTACCAATGCGAGACGAAATGCCCGTCACGCCCTCCTGCGACGTAGCGGCCGCAACAATGCCTAGAACAGGTAGTAGCACACCGGTTCCTAGGAATCCTAGAATCGCGGGCGTGAACGAAACGCCAGCGTCCACGCCAATCATGACGGGGAAAATAAGGTTGCCCGCGCCAAAAAACATTGCGAACAAAGCCATACCGGTTACTACAAGCACGTAAGTGCGACTGTTACGCATTTTGCGCACCATCTTTCAAACGAAAATCGGACGGTCACATTATTATCAAGATTGCTGAAATCTCCGCTAATCCGTCCATTCTCTGGAGAAATTAGCCATTTTGTGAGCTGTTAGATATCAGATGCTCCAGATTTCAGCGTCGTTTTCCACACAAGTGTGTAATACGGGATCTCGATAACGTCCGTTTTGCCATAGCCAAGATGCTCCGCCAGGTACCATTGCAAGTTTTCCTGCATCTTCTGCCTGTTCGCCGGCGTGGACTTCAAGTAAGACGAGCGTGTGCGCGCCAGCGCCTTCACCCCTTCAATATCGAGGCCGGATACAAAATCAGTTTTATGCAACGAGGGCACTGTCCATCCTCCGCCAAGTATCGGGGGCCGGGAGGGAGTGTGAACATCTCCCGAACGCATGATTCGAGTCAGGCGATGCACCCACGGAATCGACACATCCATCTGGTTAAACACAATCGCAACATGCCCATTTCGGCGCAGAAGCCTTGCCGCCTCTACCAGTGCCGCGCCGGGATCAACCCAATGCCAGCTCTGCGCAAACACCACCACATCAGCAAACCCTTGTGGCAGACCCGTAGCCTCGGCCACTCCCTCAACGACCTGCAGATCGTCCGAATAATTCTTCTGTGCCGTAGCCAGCTGGCGCCTCATCGCCAACGCGGGCTCCACCGCCCACACGCGCGCCCCGGCCTCCAGCGCCCGGCGTGAAAACTTACCCGTGCCTGCGCCCACATCCACAACCCGCAAGCCACGTGCATCCTCAACGCCTAAGGCTGCCCTCACTGACTGGGGCGGATACGAAGGACGATAATCCTGATACTCACTACCGGCACGCTCAAATGCGTTAGCCGGCGCGCTCTCATCCCACGGATCACAAGCGCCCACACATCCTCCTTCAACTCCTTCGCACAACGTACCACGCGGCAAAACAGGGCGAAAAGTCGCGCAAATCACTACGTTTACGACATGCCATTTTGAATTATGGGAAATCCCAACGCGGCGTTTGCATCGTCTTGCCTTCCCGCTATTCTCGTAAGTAGTTGCGGCCTCTTGGACTAAAGAACCGGTAAAGCCGCCTTAACCTCGAACACAAAGGAGCAGTTTTGCGCATAGGGGTTCCAAAAGAAGGGAACGGGCAACCACTTGTGGCGGCCACTCCCGATACAGTCAAAAAACTTATAGCACTGGGCTACGAAGTTGCCCTCGAAGAACGCGCCGGAGAGTTAGCCAGCTACCCTGATGCGCAGTATCAAGAAGCCGGCGCGCGCATCGCCACGTCAGAGACCGTTTGGGATTCCGACATCGTGCTAGCGCTCGATGCGCCCACCACGAGTCAGCTAGACATGATGCACGAGGGCGCGACCCTCATCGCACGCCTAGCTCCCGCACGTAACCCGGAGCTTATCGAAGCGCTCTCTAGCAGGGGCATAACCGCCCTCGCCATGGACACCGTTCCACGCATTTCTCGCGCGCAATCCATGGACGTGCTCTCGTCAATGGCAAACGTAGCCGGCTACCGCGCCATCATTGAAGCCGCTGCCGAATACGGCCGTCTTTTCACCGGACAGGTCACGGCCGCTGGCAAGATGCCACCCGCACGCGTTTACGTGATTGGAGCGGGCGTTGCCGGACTGGCCGCAATCGGCACCGCAAACTCGATGGGTGCACAGGTATACGCTACCGACGTTCGCCCAGAAGTTGGCGAGCAAGTCGAATCCATGGGCGCCAACTTTGTTGCCATTCCAGCAGCCAGCGAGGTTTCCTCCGACGGTTACGCTAAGGAGATGACCGACGCCCAGCGTGACGCCGCACTTACGCTATACACCGAGCAAGCCGCGGCCTCCGATATCGTCATCACCACGGCGAACGTGCCGGGCCGAAAGTCGCCGCTTTTGCTCACCGCCCAGGCCGTTGCCGGTATGAAGCCCGGTTCGGTCATCGTCGATATGGCCGCCGCAAATGGCGGCAACTGTGAACTCACGGTTCCTGGCGAGCGGATAGTCACCGAAAATGGCGTGATCATTCTGGGCATTACCGACCTTGCGGGCAGGCTACCCGCTCAATCATCGCAGCTTTACGGCCAAAACATTGTGAACCTGCTAAAGCTCATGACACCGGAAAAGGACGGGCAGATCGTTTTCGACCTCGAGGACGAGATTGTGCGCGGCATTACCATCACGCATCTGCGTGATGTGATGTGGCCACCCCCTCCGGTAAAGGTGTCGGCGGCCCCCGCCGCTGCTACCCCCAAGCCAGACCCGGCACTCGAAGCCGCTCAAGCTGCAGAAGAGGCCCGGAAGGAGGCCGCTAAGAAGCGCAACCAGTTCATCTGGACTCTGGTAGCGGCAGTTCTGGGCCTTGCCCTGGTATGGGTTTCACCCGCGCCCGTGCTCGGTCACTATATGGTTCTTGCGCTGGCCATTATCCTCGGGTTCTACGTGATCACCTCGGTCACCCACTCACTGCACACGCCCCTCATGTCTGTAACCAACGCGATTTCCGGCATCATCCTGGTGGGCGCAATCTTGCAGGTTGGCTCCGGCAACCTCCTCGTCTCAACCCTGTCGTTCATTGCGATTGTCGTGGCTTCCATCAACATTTTTGGTGGCTTCACGGTCACTCACCGCATGCTCGCCATGTTCAAGAAGGACTGATACAGATGTTTACTTCTCTCATTAAAGCGAGCACTCTGCTTCCCGCCGCTCCCGTTGAAGCCGCCTCCGCATCGAGCGTCCAAACGTTCGTGTCGTTGGCATACATCATCGCGGCACTGCTATTTATTCGCGCCCTCGCAGGCCTTTCTAAGCACGAAACCGCGCAAAAAGGCAACAATGCGGGCATCATTGGTATGACCATTGCGCTCATCGCCACGATTGCGCTAGCGATATCTTCCAACCCTGATCGCGGTGTGGCAGTAACCGCACTGTTGATCGCGGTAGCGATGCTAATTGGCGCAATGATCGGAATTTGGAAGGCTCGCAACGTCGAGATGACGGGCATGCCCGAGCTCATCGCGCTACTCCACTCGTTTGTTGGCCTTGCTGCTGTGCTGGTGGGTTACAACTCATACCTGGCGCCAGATGCGCAGGCGGAGCTACTCGGCGGTTTCCACCTGGGTGAGGTTTACCTGGGTGTCTTTATTGGCGCGGTCACGTTCACGGGCTCGATCATCGCCTACCTGAAGCTGTCGGCCAAGATCAAGGGCGCCCCGCTGATGATACCCGGCCGCAACTGGATCAACCTGGCAGCCCTCGTGGTGACACTGATCATCATGGTGGTATTTATTCGCGAGGGTGGTGTCACGCCGCTCGCAACAGCGATGCTGATCCTGATGACCTTTATCGCTCTGGCGTTTGGCCTCCACCTTGTGGCAGCCATTGGCGGCGGCGATATGCCTGTGGTTGTGTCGATGTTGAACTCCTACTCCGGTTGGGCTGCGGCTGCCGCCGGCTTCATGTTGAACAACGACCTGCTGATTATTACGGGCGCCCTCGTTGGTTCTTCCGGTGCCTTCCTCTCTTACATCATGAGTAAGGCCATGAACCGCTCGTTCATTTCGGTAATCCTGGGCGGATTCGGCTCGGATGGCGCGGTAGCTTCCGGCGACGAAGAGCAGGGCACGCACCAGGAGATCCAAGCATCAGAGGTTGCCGAGCTGCTGAAGGACGCCAAGCGCGTCATGATCACCCCGGGCTACGGCATGGCTGTTGCGCAAGCGCAGTACCCGGTTGCGGATCTGACTCGCAAGCTCCGCGACGCGGGCGTCGAGGTCGAGTTCGGCATCCACCCGGTTGCAGGCCGCCTACCCGGCCACATGAACGTGTTACTGGCTGAAGCGAAGGTCCCTTACGACATTGTTAAGGAGCTGGACGAGGTGAATGACGATTTCGGTGATGTAGACGTCGTCCTCGTCATCGGCGCTAATGACACGGTGAATCCTGCAGCTGAGCAGCCGGGTTCGCCGATTGCCGGCATGCCGGTCTTGAAGGTGTGGAACGCCCACGATGTGATCGTGTTTAAGCGTTCCATGGCCACCGGCTACGCGGGCGTACAGAATCCGCTGTTCTTCAAGGAGAACACAAAGATGCTGTTCGGAGACGCAAAGGCTTCGGTAGAAAACATCATCGCAGCGCTATAGACCAGTGCTGGGCGGAAGGGCGCGGGCTTCGGCTCGCGCCCTTCGTCTTTTCTTGGATTGGATCAAGGCGCTTTCAGAGGGGATTCACTGCTCACTTTACCCACGCAAACATAAGACGCTAATCACATATTTTCGAGGCGTCGTATACGAAGTCACATATTTTGAGCTGTTTTTCGACTCGGTGACGTGGCTAACACGCAGGCATCCTGTTAGCATTGAGGATGTAGCTCAACCACACAGCGCAGTGAATTAAGAGCACAAAGTTGTGTCAGATGAGCTTAATTTATTGTTGTCATATTTCAATTCCGACGATTGGAAACACCGTGGCTCAAATTGTCGTTCTTGGTGCAGGCATCGCTGGTCACACGGCCTCGATGATCCTCGCAAGAGAGCTAAAGAACACAGAACATCAAGTCGTGGTCGTCTCGCCAAAACCAACCTGGAACTGGGTTCCGTCCAACATTTGGGTTGGCACGGGCTCAATGCCTCGTGAAAAAGTGGTCTTCGAACTTCGCCCGCTTTACGAAAAGTACGGCATCGATTTCCGCCAGGCGGCCGCTCACAACATCTACCCGGAGGGCACGGAAGATAACCCGCGTCCGCAAGTAGAGTTCGAATACACCGATCCGGCTCATAAAGGCCAGACGGATCGCGTTGAGTTTGACTACTTGATTAACGCAACCGGCCCGAAGCTGAACTTCGCGGCAACCCCGGGTCTTGGCCCAGACGGCGGCTACACGCAGTCCGTGTGCACCGACGCTCACGCTGAGGTTTGTGGCGAAGAGTTCCTTCGCGCCGTTAACCGCATGAAGAATGGCGAGCGCCTCCGCTTCGTTATTGGCACCGGCGCCGGTAACTGCACCTGCCAGGGCGCTGCTTTCGAATACACCTTCAACACCGACTTCGAGCTTCGTCAGCACGGCGTGCGCGACAAGGCTGAAATCGTTTACATCACGAACGAGCCCAAGCTCGGTGACCTCGGCGTTGGCGGCATGACGTTCAAGCAGGACGGCTACTACACCACCTCGCAGCTGTGGACCGAGTCCATTTTCCGCGAGCGTGGCGTTAAGGCTATTGCTCAGGTTGCGGTCAAGAATATCGAGGCCGACAAGCTGACGTACGAGAACGCTGACGGTGAAGAGTACGATCTCGACTACGATTTCGCTATGCTTCTACCTCCGTTCACGGGTATTCCGATGAAGGCATTCGACCGCGAGGGCAATGACATTTCTGACGTTGTCTTCAACCCGGCGGGCTTCATGAAGGTTGACGCGGACTACACGCCGAAGCCTTACGAGGAGTGGCGTGCAAAGGACTGGCCGCGCACCTACCAGAACCCGACCTACGGCAACATGTTTGCTGTTGGTATTGCGTTCGCTCCGCCGCACGCAATTTCTGAGCCTACCAAGACGCCGAACGGCACGATGATTGCTCCGGCGCCTCCGCGCACCGGCCAACCTTCGGGCACGATGGCAGCTAAGGTTGCTGAGTCCATCCTCGATCGCCTAAACGATCCCAATGCTCCGCTTCGCGAGGCATCCCTGGGTGATCTCGGCGCGATTTGTGATGCTTCTACCGGTCGTAACATGCTTTCCGGCTCCGCTGCCGCGATGGTCATGTACCCGGTTGTTCCGGATAACACCGTGTACCCCGAAACGGGTCGTCACCCCACCCTCACGCAGGGTGAGCTCGGCCTGTTCGGCCACTGGGTCAAGATCCTGTACCACTACCTGTTCATCTACAAGGCGAAGGCTCTTCCGGGCTGGAACCTACTGCCGGAGTGATCAACATGTCAGAAAAAACTGCGGAAGCAATGAAGACTGTCGAACAGCTTGACCCGCGAACGGCTGCACGTCTTTCACGTGCACCGCTTCCAACCAAGTACACGACTTTCAAGCGGAACTTCATTCCCTACCAGCTTGTGCGCTTCGCATTGTTTAACATTCGCACGCTCGACATCGTGCGTCGAAGCATGTAACAGCGCTACATAGTTGAATACTGATTTTGGTGGGCCACGAAAGTGGTCCACCAAAATTTTTCCCAAGAAACTTCCAGGTTAGTTTTAAGCCCTACCCAGAATAGGGGCTTACATTTTAATTAATCGCTGAGGAGATCGGCGAGGCGCTGTTTTCAGATTTAGTTTCCTCGAGACTGAAAACCTTGCATTGTGTTGATGGGATGACATGGGGGCGGCCCGAGTAAAAGCTCGGGCCGCCCCCATGTATTACGTTCGGGTCCGAAGTGTTATTTCTTGGGCCTGAACGGTTTTACAGTAGGTCTTCCTGCAGTTTTACAGCAAGCCTTCCTGCTTGAGAACCTGGGCGATTGCTACCCGGTTCTCGCCCTCCAGAGGCAGTACTGGTTCTGGCATTTGCGCGGAGTCAAAGACGCCCATCAGGTTAAGTGCGGTTTTGAAGGCTCCTACGCCGGCAGCAAAGCCGAACTCGCCGCGAGTCACCGAAGTGATGCGCATAAGACGCGCAGCCTGGGTTTGGAGTTCGCGAACTCTATCCCAGTCACCGGCCTGGTATGCCTTCCACTGGTCTACGTACAGATCCGGGTTAACGTTGGCGAGGCCGGGAACGGAGCCGTCCGCGCCGGACAGGTATGCGCCGTCAACTACAACTTCATGTCCGGTGAATACCTGTAGCGGGTGGCCTGCAAGGTCGTTAGCCATGGTCAGGTAGCGGAAGCTTACGTCGTCTCCCGAGGAGTCCTTGACGCCGGCTAGTACGCCGTCAACGCCGAGTCGCACGAGCATGTCGCCCTGTAGTTTGATGTGGACACACTGCGGCAGATCGTAGGCGAAGATGGGCAGGTCGGTGGCCTCGTGAATGAGGCGGAAGTGGCGTTCAACCTCTTTTTGCCCAACGATTGCGTAGAACGGGGCGGTGGCAACGATCGCGTCGGCACCCATTTCTTCCGCTACGCGCACGTGTTCGAGGACGCGAGGAGTGGACGTGTCAATAACGCCAACCATGACGGGCACTCGGCCATCGGCAACGCGCAGTGCCGTTTCGACAATTTGGCGCCTCCGCTCGTCCGTGCAGAACACAACTTCGGAGGACGATCCCAGTACGAATAACCCGTCTACACCGGCCTCGATCATACGATTCAAAGACCGCTCGTAAGAAACGACATCAAGTTCGTGATCGTCGGTAAGTGGGGTTACAACAGGGGGAATGATTCCGTGGAATTTCATTATTTTCCTCAAGCCTTAGTGGTTCCTAGATCCGGGTGTAGCAGTGATGGCGCCGCACCGAGAAGAGTCTTTGTGTATGGATGCTGTGGGTTTTCGAGCAGCTGCTTCGCAGGGCCTTGTTCCACAACTTTGCCGGAGTTCATCACAGCAATAGTGTCTGAAATGTAGCGGACGGTCTGAATGTCGTGGGAAATAAAGACCATTGCGAGGCCGAGTTGGTTCTTCAAATCCATCAGCAAGTTCAAGATCTGGGCGCGCACCGACACGTCTAGTGCAGACGTGGGCTCGTCTGCGATGATCGCGTCTGGGCTGAGCGAGAGGGCGCGCGCAATAGCGACGCGCTGACGCTGGCCACCAGAAAGTTGTCCGGGAAGCGCATCTAGAGCCGAATGAGGTAGTCCCACCATCTGGATGAGTTCTTCCACTCTGGCTTCCCGGTCAGCTTCACTACCGATTCTGTGGACGCGAAGAGGGTCCTTCAGCTGGTCGCGTACAGCCATGCGGGCGTTCAATGCGGTTGCGGGATCTTGGAATACTACGGATACTACGCGCCCGATTTTGCGCCTGTCAGCGGCTGACCGTTTGGTGACTTCTTCACCGCGAAAGAACACTTTGCCCGACGTTGCGGACTGCAGGCCGCACATAACGTTGGCGGTAGTGGACTTTCCGGAGCCGGATTCACCCACGAGGCCGAGGACCTTGCCGGGCATAAGTTTCATGCTGACGTCTTGCACGGCGTGAACCTTGTGTGGGCTAAAAACCGAGCCGGTTCGGGTTTTGAACGTTACGTTGACGTCCTGTAGCTCAATGATGGGCCCATCGTAAGGGGCGAGTTCTGGCATTGAAGCTTTGCTAGCCATTATTTTGCCTCCTCATTCAACTCGGTTTCAACTGGCTTGCCTGGCTGTTTGGGCGGCTCGTAGCCGGCCTCAATCCAAGCGCTGTCTGGCTCAGCTGCGTACCTGTGGCTGACGCCCGGAATACTCATGGTGATCGGCTTGGTGTGCAGGCCGACGTCCGGGTGTGATGAGCGGGGCGCGAAGCGGTCTCCGTCGGGGAAGTCTCGCGGTGACGGCACGGTGCCGGGAACCTGGTGGAGGCGTCCCGATCCGGCTTCGATTGAAAGCACGGAGCCGAGGAGGCCGCGCGTGTACTCGTGTACCGGGTTGGTGAGCAGTTCCGAGGTGGTTGCCTGCTCTACAACTTGACCGGCATACATGACGGTGATCTTGTGGGCGACTTCGGCCACGAGGGCGAGGTCGTGTGATACGAACACCATGGCGAAGCCGAGCTTTTCTCTAAGCTCGTTGAGCAGATCGATCACTTGGCGTTGGACGGTGACGTCGAGTGCCGTGGTGGGTTCGTCTGCGATGATGAGCTTCGGGTCGCGGGTTAACGCCATTGCAATCAGGACGCGCTGGCGTTGACCGCCGGAGAGTTCGTGCGGGTAGGACTCGAGCGTGCGCTTAGGGTCCAGGCCAACGAGCTCGAGTAGCTCTTCCGCGGTGCGGGTTCCCCCGCGCTTGGTCAGCTGCTTCATTTGGGAGCGAATCAGCATGGCGGGGTTCAGGGAAGACAGGGCGTCTTGGTAAATCATTGCAAGCTCGTGACCGAGGAGCTTCTGACGTTCCTTGGGCGTCATCTTCAACAGATCGCGACCCTGGTAGAGGATTTCGCCGGTGATCTGCGCCTTCGGGTCAATCAGTCCCATGATGGTGAGAGCAGTGATCGACTTACCGCATCCGGATTCGCCTACGAGGCCCATGGTTTCGTTCTCGCGAACCGAGAATGAAACGCCGTCCACCACGTTCACGTCGCCGTGGCGAGGGAACTTGATCGATAGATTCTTGACTTCGAGTAGCACCTTGCCGTTTTCTACGGGGGCAAACCGGTCGGTGCGTTCGCGTTCAACGACAGCTAGTTGGTTGATGCGCTGTTGTAGCGATTCGGCCTGTTCGGCGTACGCGAGGCGCGGATCAAGGAGTAGACGGTCTTCCTTTCGCTCACCGGAAACCGCCTGAACTTTCTGACTGGATGCGGGGGCGGCAACCATTGCGTCCGTGATGCCTTCGGACAGGATGTTGAGGCAAAGGACGGTTAGCATGATCATGATGCCGGGGAATGTTGCAGTCCACCACATGCCCGCCAGGATTGAGCCGGACGATGAGGCTTCGGAAAGCACGTTACCCCAGGTGGGGACCATGGTTGGCTGCAAGCCCGAACCGATGAAGGTAAGAGAGGCTTCTAGAATGATCGCGTCGGCGACAAGGACGGTTGCGAACACGAGGACGGGTGCCGCAGTGTTGCGCACAACGTGTTTGGTCACGATCCATGGGGCCCTCGCACCGGAAACGATAACTGCGCGCACATAGTCTTCTCCGTAGGCGCTCATGACGTTTGCGCGGACGATGCGTGCAATTTGGGGCGTGTAGACGAAACCAATTGCGATAACGATGACAGCGACGATGCCACCTACGTTGTCTACGTCCAGGCGTTTACTGAACACGAGGACCATGACGGCAGCCATTGCAATGCCAGGAACCGCCATGATGACGTCCATGATGCGCATGATGACTTCGTTAACCCACTTGCGTGAGACTGCGGCGATGGCGCCGATGATTGATCCGACGAGGAGGGCACCGAGGGCTGCGAACAGCCCGATGGCAATCGAGTAGCGGCCACCGTATAGGAGGCGGGAGAGGATGTCTCGGCCGACGTGGTCGGTTCCGAACAGGTGCTCACCGCTGGGGGCTACCCAGTTGGCGAAGGTTTGGGATGGGCTGTAGGGCGCGATTAGGGGCGCAAGTAGTGAGAGGATGACGACGAACGCGATCACGAAAACAGAGATGCGCGAACCGATCGACATATTCTTGAAGCGCGTGAATTTAACGCCCGGCTGAGTGACTTTTTCTAGCTTTTTCTTTTTTGAAGTCATCACTGTTTACACCGACCTTATGCGCGGGTTGATTAGCAGGTAGAGCAAGTCGACGATGATGTTGACGATGATGAATGCGATTGCCACAACGAGCACGCCGCCTTGCACCAGGGTCACGTAGTTCGCTTGGATGCCGGTGACGAGCACACGTCCCATGCCCTGCAGGTTGAAGATGATTTCGATAACTACTGCGCCACCGATCAGGTAGCCGACGCGCAGACCGAGTACGGTTACGGGCGTGATGAGTGCGTTGCGCAGAACGTTGCGTGAGATGACGACGGCGCGGGGGATGCCGGCGCCGAGTGCGGTGCGAACGTAATCGGAGTCTAGTTCTTCAACCATTGATGTCCTAACCACGCGGGTCATTTGCCCAACGACGGGGGTGGCGAGGGCGATGGCGGGGAGGAGCATTCGGAGGAACCAGCCGGAGAAGTCGCCGGTGATTGAGGGCAGGGCACCCGACACGGGTAGGGATGATCCTACGAAGCCGAGCACGAGGAGGCTGGCCAACCAGAATGACGGGGTTCCAAGGAAGATGACTGACAGTACGCGGATTACCTGGTCTGGCCACTGGCCGCGGTAGATGGCGGCGATGATACCGAGGGGGAATGCGAAAATGATCGCGATTATGAGGCCGAAGAAGGTTAGTTGTAGTGTGATTGGCAGTGCTGTGCCAACGAGGTCGGAGACGCGGTTTGCGCTACCAACACCGTAGGATCCGAGGTCGCCTTGGATCATGCCTGCCAGGTAGTTGAGGTATTGAACTAGGAACGGATCGTTTAGGCCGTTGTCGATCCGGTATTTTTCTAACGCCTCTGGCGTGGCAAATTCGCCTAGGGCCGAGTAGGCCGGATCAATAGGCGACAGGTACATGATGAAGAAGACCAGTAAGGTCACTCCAATCACCATGATCGGGAGGGCGACGAGGCGCCGTCCGAGTAGTCTAAGAAGATTGTTCACAACCCATTTCCTGTTCTATCTTCGCTAAGAACTGACGCAGATTTTTGATGGGATTTATTGTAAAGCTGAAGGGAGGGGCGGGACGTAATCCCGCCCCTCCCTTGGTTAGCTACGTGTTACTTGACAGTTACACCAAGTGCTTCAAGGCCGGTAGTGCCGATGCCCTGGAAGCCGGAGACCCTGTTCTCGTTCACACCGGTGATCATGGTGCGGTGGAAGAGCGGGAAGAGGGGTGCGTTCTCCGCGATTAGATCCTGAGCTTCGCCCCACTTGGCCTTGGCTGCATCACCTTCAAGCTGGGAGGCTTCGGCTACGAGGTCGCGGAGCTTCTTGTAGTTCTCCGGATCTGAGGTCTGCCAGAAGGTGCGCTTCTGAGTCCATACGTTGTCTCCGTACCACCAGTCGATGATGATGCCTGGATCCTGTCCGAATACTGACGGGTCGCCGGGTGCCATTGCAACGTCGTAGGTTGCGGCGTCAACGTCCGCGTAGTTTGCGTACAGGTCCGAGGATGCCATGGACTGTACGTTTACCTTCAGGCCGGCTGCCTCGAGGTCCTGCTTAACTTGCGGGATAAGGTTTGCGATCCACGCGTGGTCGGTGGTGATCAGCGTGATTTCGGTGAGGCCAGCGTCTGCGAATGCTGCCTTCGCGGCTTCGGTGTTGAAGTCGAGCTGCGTGGCGGCCTTCTTGTATGCCGGATTAACTTCGGGCAGGAACGAGGTGGATGCTACTGCGTCTCCTGATAGACCCTGCTCAACCAGCTTCTGGCGGTCGATGGCTTGGTGGAATGCCCGACGCACCTCCGGCTTGTCGAAGGGAGCCTTCGAGGTGTTGAACATGAGGAACGCGTTGTTGTAGCCCGGAGTTTCCTGGATGGTCCAGCCGGCACCCTCAACCTGCGACTTCAGCGCCGAGGGAACGGTTTCCATGATGTCGATGGTGCCGCCCAGTGCTGCGGAGAGGCGGGCCGACTCATCCTTCAGGATGTCCCAGTGCATCTTCTCAACCGTTGCGGGCTTGGAGCCGTTGTAGAACTCGTTCGGAACGGCCTCAATGGCGGTGTCGGTGATGGATTCGTACTTGTACGGGCCGGTACCAACGGGGAATGCCGTCATCTCTTCCTGCGTGGAGGATGCGGGAATTACCTTAACATTCACGAGGCGCTGTGCCAGGTTGGCGAACGGGTACTTCAGCTTGAACACGAGGGTGGAGTCGTCCTTGGCCTCTACCGAGTCCACCATTGCGAAGAACTGCTGGTAGATGGAGGTCGCGTCCGTGGTGCGTGCCCAGGACTCGAGGTAGTCCTTTGTGGTGACGGGAGTGCCATCGGAGAACTTGGCGTCCGCACGGAGCGTGGCTTCGTATTCGGTGTCGGAAACCTGCTTGAGTTCCCCGTCAGCAAGTGCGGGGTAAACCTCGTAGGTTGCCATGTCGAACTCGTACAGGCCTTCCATTACGTGCCAGTTCGAGCCCATTGCGAGGGCTGAGGACGTGGTGGAAGGATCGTAGTTGGTGGTTTCGTAGGCTACACCCAGGTTCAGGGTGCCGGTGGGTGCACCATCACCGGCCGCACCTGTAGTTTCTGTGGTGCCTTTGTCTGCCCCTCCGCCACAAGCCGAGAGCGCGAGTGCCGCGGCTGCCGCAACTGCGGCTACTTTGGCCCAGCGTTTCGAAGAACTCATAACTTTTCCTCTCCATTGAGATGGGAATGAAACGGATTCGCTTCACTTCTGAAACAATAAGCATCGTTGCTACGTATCAGTTAGGATAATCGTATGATGACAGACAACCTGATGCAAGTGTTTTTAGGGACTACTTCAAAAAACTTGCCGAAAAAGGCTGAATCCGGCCGAATTGCGTCTGTTCACAGATCCAAAGCCACGATGGATGCGGTGAAGGCGTACATACTCGACCATCAGCTAAAACCTGGCGATCCTCTTCCTACGGAAATCCAGCTGTGCGAAGATCTTGGCGTTTCCCGTTCCTCTGTGCGCGAGGCGATTCGTAAGCTCGAAGCTTTAGATATTGTGCGCGTCCAGCAAGGACGCGGTTCGTTCGTTGGCGAAATGTCGCTTCAACCGATGGTTGAAACGCTGGTTTTGCGCTACGCCCTGGACCATTTTGAAGGATCGGAATCGCTGCGACACGTTGTAGCTATTCGCAGGTACATTGATCTAGGGATGAGTGACAGCTTGGCGCGGGAGATGAAGGGAACTTCTAATCCGCAGCTGGAAGAGCTAGTTCAGGTGATGATTAAGAAGGCCGAGGCCGGGCAGACCTACCTGGAGGAGGACATTGCTTTCCACAATGGGCTTTCTTCCTATTTGGATAACAGCCTGCTGAATCAGCTGGTTGCGGCAATGTGGATGGTGCACCAGTCTTTCATTCCAGACATGGAGGAAACGATCCGGCCGGACTTGGTGTCGACCGCGAAGGCGCACGCCCTCATGTTGGAAACTGCGCAGGCTGGTGACGCGGATGCGTATCGCGCTGCCGTTTACGCTCATTATGAGCCGCTTGCAAACATTCTTGATCTCAGCTGATTTTAGAGCAATGAACATTTCATCGTGGCGCACCTCGCTTGGGGTAGCGCCACGTTTATTTTGGGGACGACGATGATTATGCCCGGTAACGTTTGGTTTTCGAAGTGGATTGGCGGTGCGGCCACGGTTATGAGCGGCCCTGGCTGGACCCTCGAGGTGGATGGTGACTGCCTGGTATTCTCGGGAGACAAACCGGGACCCTTTCACTACACGATAGAGGACACGCGCCTAAGAGGCGAGCATACGGTTGCGGTTTATACGGGCGGGCCTACCCGCATTTTCTTGGACGGATACGAGGTGTGGTCTGCGCCGGTAACCGTTGGCGACCCGGTGGATGCGGATTCTTCGATAGAGGTGCCCACTAACGCTTATGAGGACATTGCACGCCTGGCAAAGCAAGGTAGCGAGCTACCAAAGGCACTGGTTGAGTTCGCGGCAATGGAGCTCAATGAACGCGATGCCGCACGCATTGGTGACTTACGCGAATGGGCGGTACACGCGCGCTTCCGGGTGCGCGGGAAAGACCAGTACGGCACCGTGTTTGCTGCCCAAAGCCAAGGCAAACCCACGCTCACTGCTTTTATTGATGAGGGCGGTATTGAGGTGGAGCTACCCGCGGCAGCTACCCGGATTGAGTGCGCTGGCCCTTGGTCTGATGGGCGCTGGCACGACCTCGTAATCGCATTTGGAGGCGGAGCAATCGAGGTGTTTTTGGACGGCTGGCTGACGGGCCATGTTCCTGGTTCTGCGCCGCACCTTGATCGCTTCGTGGTTGGGCAATCGCTGCACGGCGAGCGTCTGATGGGCGAGGTTAGTCGCGGCGGCATCTACCCGGCGTTGAACGATCAACAGATTGCGGCTCTGAGTGGGCGACGGTCCGTGGCGCAAACCCCGGTGTTTGACCGGTTCCCGAACGGTGTTTTTCATCGGATTCCCAGCCTTTTACATCATAGTAGTGGGCGCCTGGTAGCGTTTGCGGATGCGCGCCACGGCCTGCCAAATGATTCTCCGAATGTAACCGAGATTGTTGTGTCTGTTTCAGATGATGAGGGCGCCACCTGGTCTGCTCCGCGAGTGATTGCGGGCTACCCGTCAAGCCCAAGCCAGCCGATTTCGGTTACGGACCCGGCGTGCGTGGAGGATGCCCAGGGCCACATCCACCTGCTTTTTGACCTGTATCCAGCTGGCATTGGTCTGCTGAACTCGCAGCCGGGCCACGGCCATGACGGACAAGATCTGCTACTACAGGCAAAAGACGGGCAGGAGTTTTTAGTACCCGGAGGCTGGCCGCAGCGGCCCACACCTGTGGTGACTCGCAGTGGTGAGTCCACGGAGTTTGTGGCCCAAGCCAGCCCGCAGATTCTGGGGGATGGCCCGCTAACGGTAGTCCCAACGGGGCACATCGCTATCGTGACGTCTTCGGATAGAGGAGAAACCTGGTCAAGTCCTCGTCTATTAACTGCCGATGTTAAAGACGAGTGGATGACGTTTCTGGGAATCGGACCGGGCGCGGGGATCCGCTTGCGCCATGGGGATAACGCGGACCGGCTGCTGGTGCCCGTATATTTTTCAAACGAGGACGCTTCGCAGTTCTCGGCCGCGGTAATCTACTCCGATGACGACGGCAAAACGTGGCAACGTTCCGGTTCCACTAATGACGCACGCGCGGTTGAGGGGAAGCAGGTGGATCCGCGCCGCTTCACTACTCCCGCGGCAACGATGTCAGAGTCCGCGGTAGTTGAACTACCCGATGGAGACGTTGTGATGTTTTCGAGGTCGCAACGCCCGTTCGTCCAGCGCGCGGTTTCACGAGATGGGGGTCTAACTTGGGGCGAGGTCACGGAGGAGACACAGATTTCGGAGATTTTTTGCCAACCGGCAGCCACAGCCCACGAAGGCTTCATATATTTTGCTAACGCCTCCCGAATGTTGCCGTACCGTGGGTGCGGAACGTTGTATCGAACCGACGCGCAAAGCCTGACGCGCCCGGATGCGAAACCAAACTGGGTTAGCCTAGCGATCAATCCGCGCCACCACGGCTACCAGAGCATCGTTGCCCTAGAAAATGGGATCGGAATGGTGTGGGAGCGAGAAACCGCGGGCGTATGGTTCAGTTTCATTCCCTTTTCCCTTTTTCCGGCCGCTGAATGAGGATGCACAGCGACACGCGCAGATTTAACTGGTGCGGAATTGAAAATTTCGGCCACCCACAAAGTAATATGCTCATAAATACCTAACTAAAGCGAAGCCAAAGAGGGCGCCCAATGAACGCACACCCCACTAGAACTTTCATAATGCAGATCCTGCGAATGCTGATCTGGGTGGTCATTGCCGTTGCGCTAGTTAAGTTCGCGTTCTTTCCAAACCAACAAAAGGCGCCGGATTTGGTGGGAGATGGGGACTTCACGTTCCCCACCACGCAGGTGACGCGCTCCGATATTTCGCACGAGGTCACGCTGGATGCGTCGGTTGTGCGAAACAAGTCTGAAACGGTGAAGGCAACGGCGCAGGGCACCGTGGTGTGGCTGTTCGTGGAGGAAGGCGCGAAGGTGAACGCGGGTGATCGCATCATGCAGATCATGCACAAGGAGGTTCCAGAAACTCCCGATCCTGGCCCGGATGGTGAAGTGGCACCTCCTGCTCCTGCGGTTGAGACTTACCACAACGTAGTTGCGGCCTCACCCGGCACGGTTTCTTTGGACGCTCTCATCGACCAGCAGGTTGACGTGGGCACCCAAGTTGCCACGATCGTGCCCGACACGTTCCACGCGGAAGTCCCCGTTACGCCCGATCAGTTGTATTCACTGCAGGGCGTTCCCGAGGAAGCCGAACTGGCGGTTACCGGCGGTCCCGCGCCGTTTAAGTGCACGGGCCTAAAGACCGTGACCGGCTCCCCGGTACAAAAAGAGGGCGAAGGACAAAGCAATTCTGGCCCTCAGTTGCGCTGCGACATTCCTGATTCCGAGCTCGTGTTTGACGGTGTGAAAGCCAAGTTAATCATCCACGGTGGCGAGGCTAAAAATGCCCTCGTCGTGCCCGTCACGGCTGTGGAGGGACGCTACCAGCGGGGTATGGTCTATCTCCCCACGGACGACATCACGCAAAAGCCGGAAAAGGTTGAGGTTAAACTCGGCATTTCGGATGGCTACCTCATTGAAATCAAAGAGGGCTTGGCCGAAGGCCAGGAGATTTTGGAGTTCGTTCCGCGCCAGGACAACCAGAATAATGATCCGGCAGGTGACGACATGGGCGCGGGTAGAGTCGGTTAAACCGTGTTAGAACTTACCGGCGTAACCAGAACGGTCACTCTTCAAAACGGCAATCCCCTCCCGATTTTGCGCGGGGTTGACCTAACCGTGTCCGCGCGCGATCACATTTCGATTGTGGGCCAGTCCGGAACGGGTAAATCAACGCTACTGAATATCATCGGCATGTTGGATCTACCCGATTCGGGCACGTACATTTTTGCGGGCGAGGACGTAGCTAAACTCTCTGAAAGCAAGCGTGCGGCTCTGCGCGGCAGCTCGTTTGGTTTCGTGTTCCAACAGTTCAACCTGTTTAACGCGCGCACGGCACTGGAGAACGTGGAGGTGCCGCTACTGTATTCGTCCTCTACAAGAACGCTGTTTCGCCGCTCTAGTTTGGCTGCAGAAATGCTTGAGCTTGTGGGTCTGGGAGATCGTCTGGAGGCGATGCCTAGCCAACTGTCGGGCGGTGAGCAGCAGCGCGTTGCAATTGCTCGCGCCCTCGTGCGCCGGCCCAAAGTGATCCTCGCGGATGAGCCCACGGGCGCCCTTGACCTGCAAACCGGCAACATGGTGATGGAGTTGTTGGAAAAAGTGGCAGCAGAAATGAACTCCGCCCTCATCATCATTTCGCACGACATGCAGGTGGCGGCCCGTGCGAAGCAGATTTATCAGATTTGTCAGGGCGTGCTGGTTGAGCGCAGTCACGAACAGGTACACGATGCTTTAGCTACTCGGTCTTTAGAGGTGGAGGCGCAGTGAATAAGATTCTGAGCGCCCTCATTGAGGCCTGGGGCGAGATCAAGATCAACAAGGGCCGGTTTGTTCTGTCCCTAACGGGTGTGGCCGTGGCCGTGTGGGCTATGGCTACTGTGCTCGCACTGGGTTCGATGGCGATTGCAACCGATGAGTATTTCCAAACCATCTCTGGCAACCGGCCCGGTATTCTCACCTTCCAAGCCAGCCCTTCCAGTGGTGGCGAAGGTAATCCGGAAACCAAGTTTGGCCCCTCCGACCCGTACGGCCCCGAGGGTTACGGCAGTAGGTCTAGCCAGTCGCAGCTGGGCAAGAGCGCCGACCTCGTGGAAGATTCCACGGGTATGCGCACAAGCAAGTTCGGGGCAGCGGCCCGCGCAACGATGGAGGATCTCAAGATCACCAACTGGTCGCGTTCGGTGAAAACATCACCGAACGTGCGCACCTCTTCGTGGGTGTCTAAATGCGATTACAACAAGGAAGACTGCTTTGATAACCAGGTGGAGCTAAGCGGCGTTGACCCCATTTATTTCAAGTTTTTTGCGCGCCAGCTTCTGGTGGGGCGCTTCATTAATGACGCTGACGCGATGCTTCAGATGAATCCCGTTGTGATCAACGAAAAGCTGTGGGACAACATGGGCAGGCCCAATCCGCTGAACTATCCGCGAATCATCGTTGAGGGCGATCCGGGTTTGACCCTTACCGTGGTGGGTGTTGTTAAGACTCAGACGAGGTGGGATCAAAACGAGATTTTCATGCACTACGACGGCCTGATTGGTTCGCAACCTCGTCTTAGTGCGGGGAAAAGCGGCCCGGTAAATCTTGAGGCGGGCGAGTTGCGCGCGCTGGTTCCAGTTGGGCAAGAAAAAGATGCGAACGAGGTTGTGCTGGCCACGCTGAAGTCGCAGCTTGAACCCGATTGGCAGGTGAACAGCTATTGGTCTGGGGAACAGTCCGATGTTGGCGAGGATCAGCGGGCGATCATTACGACCATCGTCTCCATCATCGGTGGCATTGTGATCATGCTGGGCGCGTTTGGTTTGCTGACCGTTTCGATTGTGACGGTTCGCCAGCGTATCCGCGAGATCGGCATTAGGCGAGCAATGGGCGCCTCCGCTCGGCGCGTGTTCTTCTCCGTATTCCTTGAATCCGTGGTGGCCACTACTGCCGCCGGCTTTACGGGCGTTTTGCTCTCGATCCTCACCATCCGGTTTGCGCCGAGTGACTGGTTGGACTTCCCGATCCCGGTCTCATCCATCCCCTACCCGATGACCGCCGCGCTTCTGGGCGTCCTCATCGCAGCGGGTGTGGGTGCCCTCGCCGGTATCATCCCCGCAGCCATCGCGGTGAAGGTAAAACCGATCGACGCGATCAGGTACTAGCATCCACTAGCATCCGGCCCGCTTACCTCCGATATCTACTGGCACGTAAGCGGGCCCTTTCACTCTTTCAAGCGATGCGCTAGAGGAACTGGCTGACCCATTCGGCCTGCTTGAGGAAGTGATGCAGGCCTCCGCCATCGTGCCCGGCGTAGGGGTAAACCTCGATTTCAGCCGGAGCGTTGTAAACGTTGTATGCGGCGTACGTGGTGGATGGAGGCACCGTCACATCCATCATGCCCAGGCTGAATAGCGCCGGAGCCTGGGTGATGCGCGCAAAGTTCACGCCGTCAAAATAGTTCAACACTTTCACGTAGTGATCTACGCGCGTGGGGTGGGTGTTAAAGAAACGCGCGAGTTCGCGGTACGGATTGTCATCAGTGAGGTCCACTCCGCGCATCAGGTAGCAAAAGCCCGCCACATCTGGCATGGAGGCGCGCACGCAATCGTGGAAGGCACCCGCCGCGATGGACAGGTAGCCGCCCTGGGAGGCGCCCGTAACGAACACCCGCGACTTATCCACAAACGGAAGCTCCAACGCAGTATCCACAGCCATTACGGCGTCGGTTACCAGCCTGCGGAAGTAGTAGTCTTCCTTGCTTTCAATCCCGTTGGACATGAAACCGCGAGCGTGAGGAGAAGCTGAATGCGGATCCGGCGTAGCAGCGTATCCTCCAAAATCACCGCCCTGCCCGCGCGAGTCCATCGACAGGTGCACGTAGCCGGCCATCGGCCAGTGTGGGTAGGCACCGGGGATTCCTCGCCCTCCTCCATAGCCGTGATACTGCACCATGATTGGCAGATCGCTTTGTTGCATAAAACCGGCCGGCCCGGACAGCCACCCCCGGATTGGGTCCCCCATAAAACCGGGAAATTCGAGGTCGTAATACTCTACCTGCTTATACGGGGTGTCAAGTGGGGTGAGCGAATAAACAAGGCCGCTTCGAGCGATCTTCTGGCGGGTTTGTGCCAGCGTATTTTCCCAAAACGAAGTGAAGTCAGAGGGCATGTGCACGTCGGGTTGGAACGTGCGCATCTCGGTCAAAGTTAGATCTGTAAGTGCCACCCCACCAGATTAACGCTCGCCCGCGAGCGCGATTCTATTTTCAATACCAACACCCCTTTCGTCTGATGTCTTATTTGTTAGGATTTGAGAGAAACATTTGTTCACGCAAAGGAGCCAGCAGTGGCACCATCCTCCTCAGCAACAAACAGTCCCCGACGTTTTATCGCCATCGACATTGGCGGCACCAAAATAGCGTCAGCTACCGTGGAGCTTGCCAACCCCCTCCCCCTCGTTAGCAACAAGTCCGAGGTTCCCACCCCCGCCCTATCCGGATCCAAGGCCGTAGTTGAGGCCGTGTTTGAATCAGTTCACCGCTGCCTCGCCCTCGAAAATGAAGCCCCTGCGGCTATCGGCATTGCATCTGCAGGCGTTGTGAACACTGAAACCGGGGCGATCATTTCCGCAACGGATTTGATCAAAGGCTGGGCGGGAACGCCCCTGGCAAAGCTGGTGGAAGAAGAATTTGGCTTGCCCGTGGCCACCTTGAACGACGTGCACGCTCACGCGCTTGGCGAATGTACGTTCGGGGCGGGGAAGGAATACGGCTCTGTACTCGCGGTGGCGGTTGGCACAGGCATTGGCGGGGCTATCGTTGCAGACGGCAAGCTCCACATGGGTGCGCATTTCGCCGCCGGACACGTTGGCCACGTTCCCCACCCGCTCGCGGCCGGTTTCCCCTGCTCGTGCGGCGCTAGTGGACACATCGAGTCGGTTGCGTCCGGCACCGGCCAGGTTGATCTTTACAATGCGCGCACAAGTGCGAATGAGGACGAGGCCAAGAGCGGGCGAGAAATCACTCAGCGCGCGCAGGCTGGCGAGGCCCTTGCCACTCAGGTTCTGGCAGATTCGGGCGCCGGGCTGGGCGATGCGATTGCGGGGATCGCGAACTGTGTTGACCCTCAGGCGGTGGTTCTATCGGGTTCGGTCACAAGGTCGGGCGAGATCTGGTGGTCCGCGCTCAAGAATGCCTTCCAAGCCGGAGCCCTGCCCATTCTTAAAGAAATCGAAATACTTGAAGGCACGCTCGGATCTGACGCTCCCCTACTTGGCGCCACCACCTGGGCCGCTTCCAAACTTGAAGGAGTAAAAAATGAACGATAGAGCAAACACCCTTCTACAGCAGATCAAAGGCGGCCTTGTAGTCTCGGTCCAGGCCTACCCGGGCGAGCCAATGCGCCACCCCGAAACGATGGCGCAGATTGCGCTCGCCGCGCAGCAGGGCGGAGCGGTGGCTATTCGCTGCCAGGGCCTAGCCGATATCTCTGCGATTCGCGGTCAGGTGGACGTACCCGTTATCGGCCTGTGGAAAGACGGCCACGACGGCGTATTCATTACCCCCACGTTGCGCCACGCGCGTGCGTGCATGATGGCCGGAGCCGACATTGTTGCTCTTGATGCCACGCGCCGTCCCCGCCCAGATGGCCTAACCTACGCACAAACCGTGGCGGTCCTGCACGATGAAGGCGCCGTTGTGATGGCTGATTGCGGGTCTTTTGAGGATGCTGTTATGGCCGCCGAGGCCGGCAGTGACATTCTCTCCACCACCCTTTCGGGCTACACCGGTGAACGACCCAAAACCGATGGCCCCGACTTTGAAGTGCTCCACCGCATCGTCGAGGAATTCCCCGACCATCCCGTGCTGTGCGAAGGCCGCATCCACACGGTTGATCAAGCCCGTCAAGTAATGGAGGCGGGCGCCTGGGCAGCCGTGGTTGGCACCGCAATCACGCACCCCACGTCAATCACCAGGTGGTTCGCCGCCGCAGTAAAAGAGGGCGTAGCTAAGTAGCTAACAAGAGCCGGTAGCAAAATCCCGCTACCGGCTTTTGCCTAATCTTGCAGTTCGAACTCGACTTCAACCTCAACGGAAGCGTCGAGCGGGAGTGCGTTCACTCCAAGCGCGGAGCGCACGTGCTGGCTACCAAAAATCTCCTGGTACAGCTCCGACGCCCCGTTAATCACGGCCGGTTGGGCGTGGAATGCGCGCGAGGAAGCCACAAAACCCGTCACCTTCAACACTCGCTTAATGCGATCCACTCCTCCGGCGGCTTCAGCTGCGGCAGCCAGCGCGTTCAAAGCACATAGGCGCGCAGCCTCGTACGCCTCCACTGGACTGGTCCGGTTCGGCCCAACGCGGCCCTGACACGTCACCCGCCCGTCCGCCATCGGCAACTGACCGGACGTGCGCACCGTATTTTCAAAAACGAGGGCCGGCGTGTACGCGGCTACAGGAGCCACCACCTTCGGCAACTCGATACCAAGTTCTTCCAAACGCTCACTAACACTCATAGCAGCTCCTTCCGTCCCAAATTTATCAAGCAAGGCCCGAGCCAAAACTCAAACCACGCGCACACACGCCTGGATTTGCGGCACTCGGCACAAAGAATTGAACGCGCCCTTACTTGCGGGTATCGTCCACAATTCGGGCAGAAAACGAGCGCCCTTCGGAGCGCGAAGCGTTTTGCTGTAAGTTTCCCAATAGAAAATAGCATTCGAGATTGGAACCGTGATGAGCGCTCTTCAAAATACCCCATCGGGACCACAGGCTGGTGAGTCTGGGTCAAACCCGGAGAAGTTGCAGCGAAAGCTTGGGGCTCGCCACCTGAACATGATCGCTATGGGCGGCGCTATCGGCACCGGCCTCCTCGTTGCGTCTGGTGGTTCCATCTCTCAAGCGGGACCGGGTGGCGCCCTAGCCGCCTACGCAGCCATCGGTTTCATGGTCTACCTGCTGATGCAATCGCTGGGGGAAATGTCCACGTGGCTACCCACCGCTGGTTCGTTCGAGAACTGGGCAACCCGCTGGATCTCACCCTCATTTGGCTTTGCAACCGGATGGAACTACTGGTTCAACTGGGCTATCACCCTGGCCGCAGAGATCGTGGCCGTTGCGCTAGTCATGCGGTACTGGTTCCCAGACGTGCCCTCCTGGGTGTGGTCAGCCGTGTTCCTCACCGTCCTATTCCTTATCAACGCATTCACCGTTAAGGGATTTGGGGAAACCGAGTTTTACCTCGCCCTCATCAAAGTCGTTACGGTGATCGTGTTCCTAATTGTTGGCGTAGCCATGATTTTTGGCATTTTGGGCGGCCCGTCCCCCGGCACCCAAAACTGGACTTCTGGTGATGCCCCGTTTGTTAACGGATGGTTGGGATGGTTCTCAATTATGATGATCGCGGGCTTCTCATTCCAAGGCACCGAGCTAATTGCGGTTGCCGCGGGCGAGGCCGAGAACCCTGAGCGCACCATCCCTAAGGCTGTGCGCACCGTATTCTTCCGCATCACCTTGTTCTACATTGGTGCGATTGCTGTCATCGGTTTCCTGTTGCACTACTCTGACCCGCACCTACTAGCGGCAGATATTGGCGACATTTCCATCTCGCCCTTCACCCTCATTTTTGAGCGCGCGGGCATTCTGGCTACGGCAACCATAATGAACGCAGTGGTGCTAACCGCGATCTTGTCAGCAGGAAACTCCGGCATGTACGCCTCATCCCGGATGCTGTATTCGTTAGCTCTGTCGGGCAAGGCCCCCAAGATTTTCACCAAGGTAAACAAGCGCGGGGTCCCCATGCCCGCCCTCCTGGCCACCACCACGGTAGGCGCATTCGCCTTCATCACGTCACTGATTGGCGATGGAGCGGCTTACCTGTGGCTCATCACCGTCTCCGGCCTGTCCGGCTTCATCGTGTGGGCGGGCATCGCGTGGAGCCACTACCGCTTCCGCAAGGCCATGAAGGCCCAGGGTCACGATCCGGCCGAGCTTCCCTTCCGCTCCAAGCTGTTCCCACTCGGCCCCATCGTTGCCCTCATCATGGTTCTGGTCATTATCTTCGGGCAGAACATGGAGATATTCTCAGGCCAGTTCAATGTTGGCGCAATCTTCTCAACCTACGTTGGTCTGATCGCGTTCCTGTTGCTGTGGATCGGCCACAAGATAGTTACCCGCTCAAAAATGGTAGATCCCGCAACCGCCGATCTTTCACGCGTAGACCACTAAAGCATTCGTCTTCATATTTTAGAGGGCGCCTACCGGTAAAAATCGGCAGGCGCCCTCTGCGTAAACCATCAGCTGCAGATGTCCCCGCGGCAAACCGTGCTGCACTCCAAGCAAAACTCGTGAGAGCAGGGGCTCTTGTTAAGCGATGCGCAAAACGTTGCTGAAGCGGCGTAGCTCCTCGATAGTGGAAGCTGATTTTGCCAGACCTTCCAGGGAATTAACCTCAATCAACACACCAAGAACACTCGGATTGTGGCGCAAGCCAGAGATGGTCTGGGCGGGCGTATCAGCATTTACCGAAACGATCACGGTGGTTCCCGCCCGGCGCGCCGCCGCGAGAATGCCTGCGGTGGCCTCGGCCCCAAAGTCAGATGCGTTAAACGAGACGTAGCTAAGACCCACTATCGACATTGCGCGCATTGCCTGACGGACCGTGCGCACACGCACACCCCAATTGCGAACCAGACCCTCATCCTTCAAGGAGCGAAGCGTCTGCACCTGCCTGCGCGAGAGCAAATGGTCGGCGCACTGTCCGGTTAGCTGCACGATGTCCAGGTTTTCTCTGCCCGTGCGTTGGAGCGCAGCCAAGACGCTAACTTCAAGCAGCTGCGGGTCCATACCAAGATCGGGCAGCGCCGCGGGTTCGCTTGGGTTACCAAGGTGGATACTCAACGCGGACTGAGCGGGAGCATCTGCAAGAAGGGATTGCGAAGAGGAGTCCGTGGCCTCAACAAAACGCAGGCCGGAAAGATCAATCTGTTCCACGCCGGCGCGCTGTGCGCAACGAGCGAACGCATTGGTCAAGCTAACACCAACTGGAGCGTCCAGGCTCACCGATTGTGAATCGAATGCCGCATTCATCTCAAACATCGCAACCCCCTATCCTCTTTTACGATTAGGTAAATCTACTTTACCATCTATTGACTTATTTCTTTGCCTCAGTTTGCAAATTGTCTAATTGATCGCAGAAGGCTCGCCCTTTCGAGCGAGCCTTTTCTTAAATCATTAGCGACTTCAACGCCGTCTCAAGGTTTAACCTCAGCCCGGCTTTGCAAACTCCAACCCTCGCCGGCTAGACACACTGACCAGCTCACCCGTTTGGGGATCAGTGAACTCGAGATTCTTCGCCAGCAACTGTAGCTGCGCGAATCCCGGCGGGGTCTCGTCCAGCCCGTAGCGTGCCGCAAACTGCCCTCCATACAGCGGGTCACCCACAATCGGAATACCCACCCCAAAAAAGTGTGCGCGAATCTGATGCGTGCGCCCAGTCACCGGCTCAACGTCCCACACCTGCAAGCCCGCTCCACGCACCGGCCCGGAAGCCTCGGGAAGAAAACCGGTAGCGGGGCGAATTATCGTCTGCGAGTTAGGCTCACCCTCCTCGTTAAAAACCCTCATTCCGCACTTTTCAATACGCGAAGTAACGCACAGGTAGGGGCCGCGCTCATCCACGCCGCCTGACACTGCAACATTCTCGTGCGCCCGAGCCGCAAACCAGCTCACGTCCAATGCGCCCGCACTATCCACGCCAGAGGACTCCCGGCCCGGCAACCCCGCAGCATCCTCCGCTGGGAGACCCGTGACCGCAAGGTAGCTCTTCTTCACCTCGCCGCGCGAAAACATCTGCTGATACATGCCGCGCTTAGCGGGATCCGAAGTCGCTAAAATCACCCCGGCCGTGGCTCGGTCCAAACGGTGCGCAAACACGATGTCGTCATTGCCCTCCTGCCGGCGAAGCGCCACCGTTAACGTGCGCGCCACAAACCTTCCTCGCGGCATTGTGGCTAAATCATGCGGCTTATCCGCAATCAGCCATCCCTCACCGCGAGCCAGCACCTCCACCTCAATCGCGCTCGAAGGCTCGTCCGGGATTGGCCTATAAATCCACACGCCCTGCGAAAGACTTACCGTAGAAGCATCCGCATCCAAGCTCCTCCCTCGTGAATCAACCACATCCCCAGCCGCAAAAATTGCTTCAATCACGGCCTCATCCAGGGTTGGAAACCGATTCACCAGGGCGTCGTGAAGCGTCGAAAAATCCGAAACGCCCACGCGAATCGGGCGCACTCCCCCACGAGCGGGAGGCACGTGCCTAACGGATCGCATCCATCACGCGCACAGCATCCAACGCCCGCATATGCGGCAGCGGGTCAACGCCCATCGAGATCACGTAGTCCGTCAACTGTTCGCGCACCTCGTCTACAAGTTCCTGCGCGTTCCACGGCTTTGTGAAATAGTGATCCAAGCTCGCCTCATTCAGTGCCCGAATCGTGTCTTCCTGATCCGCCTGGCCCGTCACCAGCACCTTGCGCGTATCTGCCGTCTGCTCATCGGAGGCCAACGCAATCAAGAAGTCAACGCCAGACTCTCCCGGCAACCTGTGATCGGCCAGAACCAGCGCAAGCACGTCGCCGTCCTCGTCAAGCTCATCAATCGCAAGGCGCGCGTCCTCCGCCGAATCAGCCACCTCAATGCGACATACACCCTGAAACGACTCGAGGTCACGCTCAAGCGCGTCGCGAACCTCCGGCTCGTCCTCCACAATCAAGATCGCAAGCTTCATCATTCCTCGTTTCCACTATTTTCTAACAACAACTTTTCCACATCTGGCCCCGCAACGGGTAGAACCACAGAAATCGTCGTGCGCCCTGGCACGGACGCGATCGAAAGCGAGCCGTCGTGATCATCCACAATCGACTTCGAAATCGACATTCCCATACCCAGCCCAAACCGCACCTAGCCGCCCTTCGTAGTGAAATGAGGCTCCAAAATGCGATGCACAAGCTCTTGGGGGATGCCCGGGCCGTTATCGGTAATGGCAACCCGCACGTGCGCTTCATCCGGAGCCGACGTTTCCACCACAATCTTCGCCGCTTCCTCACCGCGCGCCGGAAGCGAGGGGGTGGGCGCCTGCGCCACCTCTCCAGCTTCGTCCTGGATAGCCTCTGCTGCATTAATGAGTAGATTGGTCCACACCTGCTCCAACCGCGCCGGATATGCGCGGATCGGTGGCAAATCCGCGAAGTGGCTCTCCACTTCCACCCCGCGCATGCGATGCGCGGTTAGGCGTAGCACATCCTCGATATTCTCATCCAGATCCACGCCCTCCACAGGGGACGTATCCGGACGCGCATACGCCTTCAAAGAAGACACCAAATCCGTAATCCGTCCCGCGGCAACCGTGGAGTTTCGCACCGAACGTCCGATTCCAGCCGCGGCCTCAATAGCCTCCAACGACGGGCCATCCGAGCCGCGTCCAAACCTGCTCTTCTTCTGCCCGCGCAACACCTGTCGAACCTGATCTGGGTCCGTAATTCCAGCGCCCACCAGCCTCTTCGCCAGCTCCCGGTTGCCATCAGTTAAAGCCATGACCTCGCGCACCAAAGCCCGCTCCTGCGCCGTTGAACGCGGACGCGCATCGCGGGCGCGCACCATCGCTTCCGCCGCATCCTCCATGCCACCGCGAGCGCCCAACACTGTAGCCACATCGCTGGCAATGTGCTCGGTGGCCCGCTGCAGCGCCGCCACGGGATTGTTCAACTCGTGCGCGATGCCAGCCGAAAGTTCACCGAGCATCGCGAACTTCGTTTGCTCCACCAGCTGTTCACGCGCTGAACGAAGCTGCTGAAGCGTTTCAGACAGGTTCTTCCGCTCCATCTCAAGCTGTTCGGCCAGCTCGTGGTTTTCAATATGGAGGTACTCGGCGCGCACCAACCGGGCGGTAAGAGCCTGGATTGCCACCACCGCCAAGTTAGCTGAAGTATCGGGAGAATGTTGGAGCACGAACTCCAACTGCTCAATAGACAGGCGAACCAACTCCACCTGCGTTGTGGTGGTGGACGTGAACATGGCTCGCTGTTGGCGGGCCAGCGACAGCAATCCGATGAGCGGCCCAGAAGTAGCATGATGTAAAAGCACGTCCCCAAACTGGGAGGAGCGATGCAAAGCCACCGAACCGCTGAGCACCAGGTACACCGCGTCCACAGACTCGCCCTGACGTGTCAGGTCCACACCCTCGGGCAACACCATGCGTGGGCGCGGCCCCAAAATCCGCTCAATGCCCTCCAGAAGCACGCGCTGCACCTGCTCACCCGGAGTGTCCAATCCGTACAGCAAATCACCCGCTCGCGGTTCATCCCACGCATCAAACCCGGCAGTCACCCGCGTTATTTCCGCGTCCGGCAAATACTTGAACAACCACCTGTTGATCACCGCCGAAACTTGCTCAACCAGTGCGGGCGGAGTCCACGGCACCGCCACCACCGATACCAGGGAGCCATCATTCACAGACCGGGCCACGTCCTCGTGCCGCTTCTTATCCGTGATCAACACAAAGCCAGATCGCGCCAGCACACCAAACTTACCTAGGCGCTCCACCACCTCGTCCACATTTCCAAGATGCGGAGAAATGAGGACGCCCGGCACTAAACACTGGCCGGTCTCGCACTGTGACGCGAGCGTGCGCTCCACCTGCTCAAACCCGAACGCAACACGCACGTCACAGTTTTTAAGCTGCCCTTCAATATCAGAGGCCGCCTGGCAAACCGGATCGCTCTCATCTGCGGCAACGGCCAAAATATGCAGCATATATTCTGCCGAATCGTCGCCCACGCGCGTCACGCTCACATCTACCTGCTTTCCGCTAAACGCCTCGCGTTACAACAGGCCTGCCCCGCCCCAGTACAGCGGCATCACAAAGGCGAGTAGCAACGTACCGGACACGCCAACCACAAGACCCGTCTTGATCATGCGCGGCGTGCTGATCTCGCCCGTCGAGTAGGCAATAGCGTTCGGAGGCGTCGAGATCGGTAGACACATGCCCAGCGAACAACCCAGCGCCAACACCACCGCGATCTCGGCCGGCGTTGCCGCAACCGATGCGCCCAGACCCATACCGAGCGGAATCAAAAGGTTTGCCGCAGCCGAGTGCGATATAACGTTTGACATCAAGAAGCCCACTCCCGCGAGCGTCAGCATAAGCAGGGCAACCGGCACAGCCTCCCAGTTAATGAGACCAATTATCCAAGCGTCGAGGCCCGTCTTTCCCACACCGATACCCAGGGCAATACCGCCCGCAACGAGCCACAGCACAGGCCAGTCAAGGTTGCGTAGATCATCGCCCGACATCGCCTGCGTCACCATCAGGAGCACCACGGGTACGAAACCAACCGTGTTCGACGAAATGCCGTGTAGTGGTTCCGTCATCCACAGCAGCACGGTTATACCCGCCACTACGTAGAAGATCATGGCGTTGCGGCCACGATCAAACCTAGCGCTTAGATCAAGCTCGATTTTGAGGTCCTTCGGCATGTAGGCAAACGCTAGCCATGCCCACGAGATTGCCAGAACCACCAGCATTAGTGGGATCGCCAGCGCCATCCAGCCGATGAATGAAATGTGAATGCCTGCGCTTTGAAGTGCACCCAGCGCAATAGCATTGGGCGGCGTACCCACGGGCGTGCCAATACCGCCCACGTTTGCAGCCACCGGGATTGCCAGGGCTAGGCCAACTCGAGACTTCCCCTCAGGCAGCTGCGTCAAAACCGGCATGAACACCGCAAACATTGTGGCCGTGGTGGCCGTATTCGACATGAACATCGACAGGACGGCCGTGATCAGCATGACGCCCATCAACATCATCTTTGGAGAAGACAAGAACGGCTTCAACATAACCGCTGCAATCGCCTTATCCACACCAAACTTCGCTGCTCCATCCGCAAGCATAAAGCCGCCCAAGAACAAGATGATCACCGGGTTAGCGAGCGATGCAAAGAACGTGGCAGAAGTCGGCACACTGTCAGGAACCGGCAACAGAGCTTGATCGGAAACCAGCAAAACCTCTGCCATTATCACCAGCACAGCGGTAGCAGACAGTGGGATAGCTTCGGTCACCCACAGCATGATCGCGGCCAAGAAGATCGCCAACATGCGCGAGCCAACCGGATCAAGACCCGGAATGTCCACAAAAAACGGAACAATAAAGCCTATTACTGCGGCGATCTGACCAAATCGCTGAAGCTTGGTGGTCTGCTGAGCCATCACTGCTTTTGGCCCCGACTTACGGGGCGCGGACTTCCTAACCGTCGGCGTAGCTGAACGACGCCGAACCTGCTTAGATCCGGGAGTCATACTTTGCGTCCTCATCCATATCTGCAAATACCGGCTCCTCGTTGAGCACGGCTTAACGCCCCTATAGTCTAGCTCACACTTACAGCGCCGATTGGGCCAAATGGCACGCGTAGAAAACTCGTAGTCATTTAGACCTGGGCGTTTTCTCCAAACGCACAGTCTCAGTCTTCCAGCGCAAAGCAGGCGTGTAACTATTTTGGTTTTAATTTCGCAATTAGCGTTATAACCTACGGCATTTCATCGGGAGGAACGATTCGTACTGGCGTGTCCGCAGGTAGGTCATAGTAGAACAAATACCGTTCCTGAACGGACTCTCGCGGTTGATACCACGTGAAATAGTCCTCGTACGGATACTGTTCGGGTAAGTACAAGATATCGGATTCACCCTTGCGAATATCCCCGATATTCTTCGAGATCTTTGCTTGAACCTCAACATTCGCGTTCACATGATGAATAAGTTGAAGCATCGGATTTACGGTCTTAAGCGCTATCGCCAACACCACTAAAATGCTCGCTGCAATTGCTTGGTTAGTGAACCTTCGAGACCAAACGGACCCATTTCCAAAGTTTTGAACAATAACGACGATCGCTAGACAAATAAAGACCACGAGCAGGACGTGCACTAGAAACATCGATCGCACACTCATATTCCCAGCAAAAGCTGTCATAGCTGTCGCGCCATAAGCGCAGGCGAGTGGAATAAGAGGAATCATGTACAAGGTTTTTCTCAGCAACACGGCGAGCGTCGCCATGCAGATAAGATGTGTCACTAGAGCAACGAAAGAAACTAATGCCGACGGCGACTGATACAAACCTGGTAAGGCATCACCTGACACGAAGTTTCTGGCAATTCCAAGTCGCCCAGAAAAATACACAAAGATAGCCAAACCAAATAAATTGAGCTCTACGAGTGTTAATACTCTACGATCTTTCACCCCTAACATAAGGGCTGCACTGATAGTCAAAAGTACGATGAAAACCAGGGTTGCGAACCAAAATGTTCGGTATGAAGAAACGTATCCCTGAAGGGAATAGAGAAATGTAGAAGCTCTTGAGACTAAAAATGAATCGTTTTCGAGTACGAACTTTTCAATCCGTTCGTTGCGCGCCCACATTCCCGGTACCCCAAACCGCATGAGCGCGATACCCATCGCTACCAATACGGTGATGAGAGTTCGGCTAGGTAGCTTCTGATGACTCAGGAGAAAAGCAACAAAATACACGAAAAGCATTACTGCAACCATCTCGTGATGGAGAGATGCCAGAAGTGTTAACAGGAGAAACGCAACGTGTACGCCGTACTTGGAGCCCTCACGAATACGAAGTAGTGTCCCAACTACAAGGTAGAAGAGAATAAACCCGCCAAGATAACCAACCGTAGCAGCCATAAACATGATGGTGGTTCCTGCAGTCTGGAACGCCAGCGCATCGATAATAAATAGGGACATCGCAGAAATAACGAAAACAACAAACTGCGTGGGTTGACCTATCTGCCAAGGCACTTCTCGCGGAATATGAATCCGAATAAACCGATATACTGCAACGCTAAAGAAGATACATATTAGCGGAAATATAAATGCGGCTGCCTCACCAAAAACCAGAACAATCTGTAAAACAATATCTGCTGTACGTCCGTTTCGGTCTCCGACATCATAAAGAAGATCTTGCCATAATGAGGTGAATGAAGTTCCGCCCCAGGCATAGCCGTCGCGAGTGACAAAATACAGGTCGTCTATCGACCAGATTGGATATCTCCAAAGGAAAAACCAAAGAGCAATAACCGATGTCGCCAATACAACCTCAAGGGCGAGGAAAATCCGCGCCGAAACCGAAATATCTCGCAACGCCATCAAGTTTTCCGTCCCTTCATCTCATGTACCGAAGAACTGACATCAATAACTAAGTCAAACGGTTATCGCTCGATTGAAATAGTATGCAAATGCTTCCATAAAAACCAGCAACCCGGCGTTCTGCCTCGCTACTGGAACGACACAAACCACGGGCGCGGTTCAATACCCATGGTCTGCTCCGCGTTCAGCATCGGCTTGTCCTCATCGATGAAGTTCTTCCACGCCATCCAAACCCACGGCTGCATGTCTTCACGAATCACATCCCACGTATGCATCTTCGCTTCCGGACTTCCATGACCATCCACGTGAACAACCGTTGCCAGCTCGGGATGATGCACCATCTGGTCGCGGTCGCGAATCATCTGCAACTGAAACTGGTGCAACATAAACACCTTCTGCGGCAGATTATTATCGCGCACAAGCTCGGCCAGCCACTGCGAAACCTCGTTCACTTCCGCAATCTCAACATGACCAACCTGCTGCAAATGCACCTGGTCTCCATACAGCTTCCACTCCGGATCGAGCGCTAATCCAACGTTCGGGCGCTTCAACAGTTCCGCGTAAAGCTTCGCCTGATCAAGCAGTTTCGCATGCCCCGGCTGCAGGTCGATAATCGCGTAACCACCCACCTCGGTAATAGCATCAACAGAAGGATCCAAATCAGCTGCCGGCGTCACATCCGAATAAAGGCCGTCATCTCCCGCGCCCGCCGACGCAACCGTCGCAATGATCTCAAACGCCGGAATAACCTGCACATCACTGAACGGCAGGTACTGCTGCGCATACTGCAAAGCCAGTTGTGCCGCTTCAGTTGGAGATTGCTCACCTAGCAATCCCAAGGCCGCCAGCTTCGGGTGGCCGTACAGAGCCACCATTCGCCTGCCCGGGAACACCAGACCACCCCCGCCCGGCAACTCATCCGCAGAAGTCGCCAGCTGCGCGGTCTGGACCAGCATCTGCGTTCCCCCAAAATCCGGGCCTAAACCAACCGCAACCCTACCCTCACGCATCATCTTCATTGATTCACTCGTCGCACGCGGATCGGCCTGCGCCAGCACACTCACGTCAAGACCTGCAGTCAGTGCATTAGCTACCACTCCCAAGGGAGAATCCTGCGTGGCAAACCCAACCGCATTCGGATTCGCCTTGCCTCTTTCACCATGCGGAAGGGCCGCTAGCTCCACCATTCGCGAGGTGGGGGTTGCCTCAACATTTCCCTCCTCTCCGCCGGTTTGCTCCGTTTGAGCGGGGAGTTCCGTGACATCCTCGGGCGCCAGCTGCGATTCAAACTCTGGCACCGCCACATTGGACGGATCAAGACTTAGCAGATCATCCACGCCAAACTCATCGGAAACGCTGACCTCGGACCCCAAAACAGTGCTCAGCGCCTGCACGTCGCCCGCATCCGTCATCACATCCACATCAGCTACAACATCCACCGCGCCCACGGCCAACACCGTCTTCACGCCCAAACGCGTTAGCTCTGCGCCCACGTCGCTGGCGGACACTTCAGTCAGCATCGGGATTGAGAGAGCCCCTGCCACCGCGGCCGCCCGTGCCTGCGCAACCGGTTCTGGAGATGCAACCACCGCGGCCTCAGCCTGATCAAACAGCGCCTTTGAAACCTCCACATCGGTATCAAAAGCAACCGTTTCAGTAGGCGCGGCGGGCTGCGTGGCCTCTGTAAGTTCAGACGCTGATTCAGAGGAGCCATTAGGCGCGCTCGAGCAGGCCGCTAGACCACTCAGCATCAACGCGGCAACCAAACCGGACAGAAACCGTGCCCTAATCGAAAACGCGCGCATACCAAACCCCTCAGATCGCTAGCTCCCAAAGTCTAACAAGTATGCGAACATCCGCCCGAACACAGGCCCACTGAAGCCAGCCATAGGTCTACAAAACAAAGTCGACTGCTGGGCCTCGCTAAATGTAACGGGACACCCAGCTGGCGATGATTTCCCCCGCCCAGGCAGCTACACCCGGCCTCGTCAACAAATGATCCGCTCCATCTAATGCCACAAAACTCTTCGGCATCTGCGCAGACCGGTAAATATCCATTGCGTTATGCACATCCACAACCCCATCTTGAGGCGAATGCATCACCAGCAGGGCGGCCGAGAGAGAACTGATCTTCTTATGAAAATCGTCTTGATTCTTAAGGTCGTGGAAGATCGGCGCACCCACCAGCATCTCGTGACCTGCAATCTGAATGACAGCCGTGCCCTCTTGGAACACTGGTGTCAAACGATCCTTCAAAATTTCGGCCACATGCCCCGGATCCGAGGGCGCCGCAATCGTTGTAACCGCAACAACCGAATCTAAATCCCCAGCTGCCGCAAGCACAGCCGCGCCGCCAAGTGAATGACCCACCAACAACTTCACCGTGCGTCCCTGCGAGTTCATCCACCGGCACGCGGCTTTCAAGTCTTCAACATCGGCAGAAAACGTGGACTCTGTAAAGTTTCCAGCCGACGCTCCCAACCCTGCAAAATCGAAACGCAACACGCCAATCCCGCGATTCTTCAAGGCCTTCGCAATCCGTGACACCGCGGGAACAGAAATGTTACACGTGAAACAATGCGCAACGATAGCCCAAGTTTGCGGCTCGCCGTCGGGGGTATCCAACACCCCGCTGAGCTTCAGTCCCGTCGCGCCTTCAAACGTAACCTGCTGCGCCATGCCTCGCTCCCTCGCGCGCGCACCGGTCTCTTAGAATCCGACCTCTTTATCGATTACAAAATGAGGACGATGCTTAACCTCACGATAAATTCTACCCACGTATTCGCCAATCACACCCAACGCAAGTAGCTGAATTCCTGAAAACGCAATGATCGCCGCAATAGTCGTAACGTAACCGGGAGTCTGCACGCCGTAAATCGACCAGTTGACGATTAGCCAAATCAGGTAGACGAAGGCCAGGGCGAACATGAAACCGCCGAGACCCGCAACCATGCGTAGCGGCTTCGCATTGAATGAAACAATCCCGTCCCACCCGTAGTTGAACAGTGATTTCAACGACCAAGAAGAAGCTCCCGCAATGCGCTGCTCATTCTCATACTTCACGTAGGAAGTGGGGTAGCCGATCCAAGAGAACAAACCCTTTGAAAACCTCGAGCGCTCATCGAGAGCGAGGAGTGTTTCCACAGCTCGGCGCGAAAGCAGACGAAAATCGCCGGCTCCGTCCACGAGCTCCACTTCCTCCATCATCTTGTTGGACAACCTGTAATACATGCGCGAGAAAGCGGTTCTTAGCTTCGAGTCACCATCGCGATTGCGAAGCGCAACCACCTGGTCAACGCCCTCATCCTCCATCGTCTGAATCAGCTTAGGAATCAGTCGGGGCGGATGTTGCAAATCCGCATCCATGATCAAAGTGGCGTCACCATCGGCATACGTCAGCCCGGCGAGCATTGCCGGTTCTTTCCCGAAGTTGCGCGAAAACAGCACGCCGCGAACCCGGTCATGTTTGCCCGCAAGCTCCTCAATCACCGCGGCGGTATTGTCCGAAGACCCATCATCAACCAAAATGAGGTCCCAATCTTGCGGGCCGTCCACAAACACGGCCTCCACCTGGCGAACCAACTCAGGTAGTGTCTGCTCCTCATTAAAACAGGGCACAACAATGGAAATCTTCTGTAACTGCACGCTTAAAGTATAACAGCGACAAAAGGTGCGCAGTCGTGCCACCGTCCAGCCCAAAAACAAGGGGGAGCGCGGCAAAACCGCCGCGCTCCCCCTAACCGCAAAGCGGCCAGGGCCTCACAAAATCAAACCTGCTCGGGAACCATCGAGATCGAACCGCACGGGCACTCCTCGGCACAAATTCCGCAACCCTTGCAGTAGTCGTACTTGAACTCGTACTCGCCCGGCTTGATCTTCGTGATCGCATTATCTGGGCACACGCCAAAGCAGTTGTCACAACCAAAACAGTTGCCACACGACATGCAACGGCGAGCCTCAAACAGCGCCGAATCCTCGTCCAGACCCTTCACTACCTCATCAAACGTAGACGCGCGGCGCGGCCCCTCCAAACGAGCGCGCATACGCCTTGGCGCATCCGCGTAATACCAGGTGGTCAGACGCTCAAACGCGGCGTCATCGTGCTTGACCGCCGGCTCGTACTCGCCTCCGCGCAGGTATGCGTCAATGTAGCGAGCAGCCTTCTTGCCGTGACCAATCGCAACCGTAACCGTGCGCTCAGATGGCACCATGTCACCACCCGCGAACACGCCCTTCAGGCCCGTCATCATCTGGCGGTTAACCTGCACCACGCCATCTTCAATCTGAATATCCTTAGCGTTTTCAATCAGCGACAGGTCGGCCTCCTGGCCGAGCGCCATGATCAGCGAATCCGCGCCAAGCTCTTCAAACTCGCCGGTGGGCTGAGGGAATCCCTTCTCATCCAGCTCCATCTTCTCAATCGTGATCGAACCGCCATCCACGTGCTTAACCGTGGACAGCCAGCGCATCATAATGCCTTCCTCCTCGGCCTCCTTGACCTCAGAGTCGTGTGCCGGCATACGGTCACGCGTGCGGCGATACAAAATCACAGCCTCTTCCGCACCGAGCCTCTTAGCCGTACGAGCGGCATCAACAGCAGTGTTGCCACCACCGTAAACCACCACGCGGCGGCCCAGCAGCGGCTTGTCACCCGTCTCCACCTCGGACAGCATCGAAACTGCGTCCATGATCTTCGCCGACTCACCCGCAGGCACGTAAGCGCGCTTACCGATATGAGCACCAACCGCGAGGAACACCGCGTCAAAGTCGTCCGTCACGTCCTCAACGTTCTCAACCTTTCGGTTAAGCTCAATCTTCACGCCCATATCCATAATGCGCTGAATCTCGCCCTCAAGGATGCCGCGCGGCAGACGATACGACGGAATACCGAACCTCATCATGCCGCCAGCCATCGGACCAGCCTCGTAAATCGTCACGTTATGACCCAAACGGCGCAGATGATACGCCGCGGACAAGCCGGACGGGCCCGCACCAACAATCAGCACGTTCTTACCCGTATCCGCATTCACCGGCTCAACCGTCCAGCCTTCCTCAAGCGCCTTATCGCCCAAGAAACGCTCAACCGCGTTGATCCCCACGGTCTCATCAACCTTGCCGCGGTTACACATCGTCTGACACGGGTGGTAGCAAACGCGCCCCATCACGGCAGGCATCGGATTGTTCACCATGATTTCGCGCCAAGCGGACTCATAGTCACCCTCTTCGGCGTGGTAAAGCCACTGCTGAACGTTCTCACCAGCCGGACACGCCTTATTACAAGGAGGTAGCAAATCCACGTAGATCGGACGCTCCGTGCGCCACGAACCCGTCTCGTTTGCCAGCGACGAACCCACGTCCAAAGTGATAGCAAACGGCTTCGTATCACCACTAATGCCAGAAGTTGCGTCACTACGTGCCGCCGCCGAAACGTCTACGGCCTCACTTGTCACATCACTCTTACTCATCGTCAGTTCTGTCCTTGCTTGTCCGCCTTGCCAGCGCCCTCGCCAGCCTTCACATTTGCAGCCCCGTCAGCGCGCGTTTGCGCGCCCGCAGAGTATTCACCCTGCGTTGAGGTCGCGTCCGTCTGCTCCGTGGCGCCCTCATCAAACTCATCAAATGGCTTCCTGAATCCGTAGCGAGCCTCTTCAAACTCCACAAAACGCTCAGTTGCGAGGTCATAATCCTCATCATCCACCAGGTTGTAGCGGCGAATATTCCTATCCGCACCCGCCTGGATGCGCCTGATCGCCTCCTGGTCGCCACCCTTCTTAAACAGGTGTGCGAACCGGCGTTGCGGCTTCAAATACTCCTCAACCGGGGTGGGCCTACGTAGCTTCATCACCGAAGTGACCTCACCATACTCGGCCTCGTAAACCGGGAAAATACCCGTCTGTACGGCAAGGCGTGCCAAATGGACCGTCTGCGCGGAGGCCGAGCCCCAACCCAGCGGACACGGCACCAGCACGTGAATGTAACGCGCTCCGTGGAACTGCATCGCGCGGTTCACCTTGTACTCCAAGTCGCGCAAGTCCGCCACGGTTGCCGTTGCCACGTACGGGATTTCGTGAGCCATCGCGATGCGCGGCATGTCTTTGCCCTGACCCCACTCGTTGCCCGGATTCGGACCCACCGGCTGGGTGGTAGCCGTACGCGCCGTCGCCGGTGTAGCACCCGAACGCTGCACGCCCGTATTCATGTACGCCTGGTTGTCATAACAGATGTAAAGCACGTCATCGTTGCGCTCAAACATGCCAGACAGCGGGCCAAAGCCAATATCTACCGTGCCGCCGTCACCGCCCTGAGCCACCACGCGCGTTGTCCGACCCTTTGCCTTAAACGCTGCGGCCGCACCCGTTGCCACCGCCGCCGCGTTACCAAACAGGGAATGCAGCCAGGGAATAGTCCAAGACGTTTCCGGATAGGGCGTTGAAAATACCTCCAAGCATCCGGTTGCATTAATAGCCACCATGTCCTTATCGGTTGCACGCATCGCCGTATCGAGGGCGTAGCGGGCGCCCAACGCCTCACCGCATCCCTGACAAGCGCGGTGACCTGAGGTCAGCGAGTTATAGCGGTCCGGATCAGACTGGACCGAACGCAACTGCTCGTCAGCCAGACGGTTACCCACCGCATAAGAGCCAACCTGGTAAAACTTAACCTTCTCTCGCGCCGGAATAGCAGTTTGGCGCACCTGCGGAAAGCCCTCGTGTACCCCACTATCAGTACTCATCAGTTATCCGCCTTCGTAGAAACTTCCAAATCCAACTTCGCGTTCACCCGATCTTGCATGTCGCGAATCATGTTCTCGGCAGGAGCACCCGAACGGCGCGTGCGCGCCTCACGCTCCAACTCACGCTCAACGAGTTCCTTATCCAAATCCAAGAAAGTGAGGTGATCGACGTCGTCAACAACCGCCCTATCGAGGTATTCATGCAACGAGCCCGCGGTAATGTTGCGGCCACCCAGGCCTGCGATCAGCTCGTGACACGTGAAGTTCAATCCGCGCATTGCCGCCCGGCAGTGCGATGACACGATGCCACCAATGCCAACAGAGAACGCCTTTTCCAAAACCACAAAACGCTTCGCGCCCTGCAAGACCTCACGAACTGCATCGGAGGGGAAAGGACGGAACGAGGTAATACCGAGAACGCCAATCTTCTCACCGCGAGCGCGGCGAGCATCAACCACGTCCTTGATCGTGCCGAGTACAGATCCAAGTGCCACGATGATCGTCTCCGCGTCCTCGCACTTATACGGGCGCACCAAACCGCCAGAATCGCGGCCAAACACCCGCTTAAACTCTTCTTGCACCTGCGGAATAAGCTCCAACGCCTGCAACTGCTTCGCGTGAGCCAGGTAGCGGACCTCAGTGAACGCCTCCGGACCCACCATCGCGCCAATCGAAACCGGATCGGACGGATCCAGCACCTGCCGCGGCTCGTAGGACGGCAAAAACTTCTCAACCTGCCCAGCCTCGGGCACATCCACCTGCTCCACCGCGTGAGTCAAAATGAAGCCATCCATGCACACCATGACGGGCAACGAAAGCTCCTCCGCAATGCGGAAAGCCTGCACGTGTAAGTCCGCGGCCTCCTGGTTGTTCTCCGCGTAAAGCTGCAACCAACCCGAATCGCGCTGGCTCATAGCATCCGTGTGGTCATTCCAAATGTTGATCGGAGCGCCAATCGCACGGTTCGCAACCGTCATCACAATCGGCAAGCCTAGACCCGAAGCGTTATAAACAGCCTCAACCATGTACAACAAGCCCTGCGACGCCGTAGCCGTGTACGCCCTCGCTCCCACCGCCGACGCACCAATGCATGCCGACATTGCAGAGAACTCCGACTCCACATTCACATACTCGCAATGCTCCAACTTGCCGGATTTAACCAGAGCGGAAATGGCCTCCACAATATGGGTTTGCGGACTAATCGGGTAGGCCGCAACGACCTCAGGATGGCACGCAGCAACAGCCTTCGCGATGGCTTGCGAACCCTCAATCTGCTCAAGCATTATCTACCTTCATTTCCTCAACCAAACGGAATGCGGCCTTCGCGGCCTCCTGGTTCGCCTCGCCAACCTTGCCTGCAAATCGGCCCGAGATCGCGCCGAGCACCGACTCCAAACGCACAATTCCGGTTAGCGCAGAAACACCACCCAAAAGCACCGCGTTAGGAAGCGGACGCCCCAGGTGTTGCAACGCAATCTCAGTGGCTGGAATCGTAACAATATGTCCCGGTAAAGAACGTTCCTCCAACTCGGCAAGTCCGAGCTCTTCCAGCGATTTTGCTGAATTCACAAGGCCGTAGCCGTCCGGCTGCAAACCTGAAAACACGTCCATAATCGGCAAAAGAGTTGGATCTTGAACAATAACCACATTTGGCGAGAGCACAGGCTCGCGACTGCGAATCACTTCATCGCGGATCCTGCAGTAAGACACAACCGGGGCGCCCATACGTTCAGACCCAAAAGAAGGAAAAGCCTGCGCGTGGTGGCCGTCTTCGAATGCCGCCATTGCCAACAGGTCCGCGGCAGTTACAACACCCTGTCCGCCTCGACCATGAATTCTTATTTCGACCATATGTTCATGCTAGGCACGTGCCAGTTGCGCAATGGTGCAGGCCAGCAGATCGTTGAATTAGTGCGGCTTAACCCTGTTAACCAATTATGAAAATGGCGCGGTTTTCATAATTTGCGTGTTACATATATGTACCTGCCGCTAGGCTTCAGCAGGCTCTTCCAAGCGCTTGGCAAGCCTGGTGAACACGCGCTCAATCACCTCGGCCTCCCCCGTCGATAACTCGTTCAACATCAGTTGCTCGACCTGACGCGCATGCAACTTCCCAGCCTGCAAGAACGTATGCCAACCCGCTTCCGTGAGCTGCACGTACAATCCGCGAGCGTCACCTTCTACATCACCTCGACATATCAAGCCGCGCTTTTCCAGCACCTTCACCTGGTACGACAAGCGGGATTTCGAGAACGACATCTTGGCGGCGAGGTCTTTAAACCGCAACCTGCGCCCCTCGGCCTCCTGCAACAACACGAGCACGTTATATTCCGCGAGCGTCACGCCAGCGCCCTCGCGAAGCACCGCTTCCATAGCGTCCTGCGCGCGTGCCGTAGTTTCAAAATAGACACGCCAAGCACGCCACGTAGCTACCTTGCGTTTCGCTTCCTCTGGCGAGGAAGCTGCGATGTTAGCGCGCGGCCTCGCGTCCTTTTCACTCAACTCACCCAAGGGAACCCAGCATTTCTTCCAGTGGCGTCACGTTTTTGAACTTATCGTCGGCCTCCGCCCGACCAATCGCGGGACGAGCAACTAGCGCCTTCGCGAACTGAGCACCCGCGCTCTGAATCCTCTCGTGTAGCGGCGCGTCGCGCGTGCCGTCATTCTTATCAATCACGTCGCCAAAATCATCGGACGCCGCGAACACGGCCGAAGGCATTACGTCCATCCGCAGGTACGAAAACAGTGGGCGCATCGCATAATCGATCATTAGCGAATGTCGGGCCGTGCCACCCGTAGCGCCCAGTAGCACCGGTTTTGCGCGGAGCGGATCCTCAAACAAATCCCAAAACGCCTTGAACAAACCTGAATAGGACGCTCGAAATGTAGGCGAAACAGCTATTACACCATCGGCCTCGCGCACCGCATGCAACGACTCAGCCAAATCCCCGACCGGGTTCATCGTCAGCATCGCGTCCATGATCGCACCAGCCAAAGGCCGCAACTCAACTACCTGCACATCCGCGCCCACACCCTCCTGGGACAAGTGATTCGAGGTTGCCTCAGCAAGCGCCTTAGCCAGCCTCGTCGACGACGCCGACTCGGACAGGCCGCCGCTCACCACCACGCGACGCGAAGCCGGCGTGAACGGATCACGCGTAGAGTCAATCGCTCCGCCCTCAAAAATCTCGCTCATCTTTCCTCCAAATGCTCTACTTCGAGCCGCTTTCGCCACGCTCGGACCGATCCGCAAACGCCTGTGACCCAGGGCCACCACCCGCTATCGGCGCCCTACCTGCACGGTCGCGTTCCACCAGGAACTCGTGAGTGGGACCATCCGGCACATGCGCGGGCCTCATCGAATCGAACTCCGCCCGCAAAACCGGGAGAACCTCACCCCACATATCAAGCTGTTCCAACACCGTCTTTTGTGGCAAACCAGCATGGTCAATCAGGAACATCTGGCGCTGATAGTCGCCCACCAATTCGCGGAACTCGAGCGTGCGATCAATAACTTCCTGCGGCGACCCCACAGTCAGCGGCGTCATACTCTGATACTGCTCCAACGATGGGCCATGACCATAAACCGGCGCATTATCGAAGTACGGGCGGAACTCATTCACAGCGTCTTGCGAATTCTTCCGCATAAACACCTGTCCACCCAGCGCCACAAACGCCTCATCCGCCTTCCCGTGACCGTAATACTCGTAGCGTTCACGGTACAGGTTCACCATGCGGATCACGTGGTCCTTCGTCCAGAAAATGTTGTTATGGAAGAAGCCGTCACCGTAGTACGCGGCCTGCTCCGCGATCTCGGGACTGCGGATCGACCCGTGCCACACAAACGGGGCCACCCCATCCAACGGACGTGGCGTGGCAGTGAATCCCTGCAACGGCGTGCGGTATTTACCCTGCCAGTTGATCACGTCCTCGCGCCACAAACGGTGGAGCAGATTGTAATTTTCAACCGCCAGCGAGATGCCCTCGCGAATATCCCTTCCAAACCACGGATATACCGGGCCGGTATTTCCCCGCCCCATAGCGAGGTCCACTCGACCATCAGCCAAATGTTGCAAATAAGCGTAATCCTCAGCCAGACGCACCGGATCCATCGTGGTAATCAACGTGACCGCGGTTGAAAGGATGATGCGCTCGGTTTGCGCTGCCAAATATGCCAGAAGAGTCGGCGGGTTGCCGGGCGCCACAAACGGAGGATTATGGTGCTGACCAGTTGCAAACACGTCAAAGCCGACTTCCTCGGCATGTTTTGCTATCTCAACGGTGTTCTTGATGCGCTCGTTTTCTGAGGGTGCGGTGTGGTATACCGGGTCACGAGTAATGTCACCGATGGTGAAAATCCCAAACTGCATGGCTCTCCTAGGTACAAAATCAGACACAAAACAAGATTGTTCAAGTTTGAACGACTAGGTTAAGTTTAACAACTACACTCCCACACGCAACGGATAAGCCCATCTATGACCCATCCAACTGCAGCCTTCCACGCACGTTGCACACAAAAGTGGCCGCGAGACTAAACTCGCGGCCACCTTCACGTAGCTAACAACAGCGCCTCATGCGCCAGTAACCATTAACTAGGCCTGCTGCCACACAGCATCAAACGGGGTGTGCGCGGGAAGACTTCCCGCAATGCCGCGCGTCACAATCTCCTTAGCGACGCGCACAGCCTCGTAAATATCCGAGCCCTTAGCAAGCTCGGCCGTAATCGCGGCAGCAAGCGTGCAACCCGCGCCCGTTGGACGCTCATCGCCAATCTTCGGCGAGGCATAGCGCGTGATCTTCTCGCCGTCCCACAGCAAATCAACGGCCTCGTCGCCTCCAAGCTGCATGCCACCCTTAGCAAGCACATACTTCGGACCAAGTTCGGCGATCTTTTGCGCCGCGCGAGCCAAATCGGCCTCCGTGCGCACCTCAATACCAGAAAGCTGCTCGGTCTCAAACAAGTTCGGCGTCACAACCGTTGCCAGCGGCAACACCTTGGTCTTGAGCGCCTCGTCCGTATCGTGCGCGTCACCGGCCTCCTGGCCCTTACAAATCAAAACCGGGTCAAGAACAATGTTCTTCCACTCGTTGGTCGCCAGCGCCTCGCGCACCGCCTCAATAGTGGCCACAGTGCCAAGCATGCCGATCTTCGCCGTATCCACATCCCACGTGGAAACCCCAGCCTCAACCTGATCCTTAATCACCTGCGGATCAACCGGAACAAACCTGTGAGCCCAGTTATTCTTCGGGTCGAATGACACGATGCAAGTAACCGCACCCATACCAAACACGCCAAGCTGGTGGAACGTCTTCAAATCCACCTGTAGCCCGGCACCGCCAGTTGCCTCGTTGCCTGCGATCGTCATGACCTTAACTGGATTGCTCGACGACATTTCCACCTCGATATAAATAGTTCGAAAAGCATAAGCGAGCGCCTCGAGAGCGCACCTACAACGCAAAGATTACACTCAAACTACTGCCTTGCCATATCCACAAAACGCGCGTAATGACCCTGGAAAGCAACCGGAATCGTTCCCGTCTCACCATTGCGGTGCTTGGCAACAATAATGTCGGCTTCACCCGGGCGCTCATCCTGATCGTAATAATCCGGACGATGTAGAAGCATGATCACATCCGCGTCCTGCTCCAGCGAGCCCGACTCTCGCAGGTCGGCAATCATCGGCTTCTTATCCGTACGTTGCTCCGGACCGCGGTTCAGCTGCGCAACCGCAACCACCGGGATCTCCAACTCTTTGGCCAAAAGCTTGAGAGAGCGGGAGAACTCGGAGACTTCCTGCTGACGCGACTCCACCTGTTTGCCTGACGACATCAGCTGGAGGTAGTCAATAACGACGAGTCCAAGATTGTGCTGCTGCTTCAAACGGCGACACTTCGCGCGAATCTCATTCATCGCCATGTTCGGCGAATCGTCGATAAAAAACGGCGCCTTTGAGATGTTAGAAATCGTCTTCGACAGCCGCGTCCAGTCGCGATCTTCCATCTCCCCTCGGCGCATCTTGCCGAAATGCACTCCGGCCTCGGCAGCAATCAAGCGCATACCGATCTCTTCTCGTGACATTTCCAACGAGAAGATCACTGAGGTGATGTTGTGGTGCACCGACGCCGCCCTCATGAAATTCATCGCGAGAGTTGACTTACCCATTGCCGGGCGAGCGGCAACAATAACCATCTGGCCCGGCTGTAAGCCCGTAGTGAGGTGATCCAGGTCTGCAATACCCGTAGGCACGCCCTTCGAAACGTCCTTGTTCTGCGCAAGCTCATCAAGATGGGCAAGTAATGGATCTGCGATCTCAGACAGCTGCACATAATCCGTAGTGCTCCGCCGCTCAGAGACCGCATAAATCTCAGATTGCGCGGCATCCACAATGTCATCAACATCCCCGCCCGTCTCGGCGTAACCGAGCTGAACAACACGAGTGCCTGCCTCCACAAGACGCCGCAGTTGCGCCCGCTCACGCACAATGCGCGCGTAATAACCCACGTTTGCAGCCGTCGGGACCGAAGCGATCAGAGTGTGCAAGTACGTTGGCTCTGGCAGACGGCTTAGATTTCCCTGGCGCTTGAGCTCACCGGCAACTGTGAGGGTATCCACAGGTTCGCCGCGGGAGTACAGCTCCATGATCGTGTTGTGGATCATCTCGTGATCCGGGCGGTAGTAGTCCGAGCTATCCATCGCCTCGATGACATCGTTCACGGCGTCCTTGGAAAGCATCATGGAGCCGAGAACGGATTGCTCCGCTTCAATATCTTGCGGGGGGATTCGATCAAAACCCGACTGGTCTGCCACAAAAACCGCCTTTTAGTTACATGCACCCTGCGCCCACGATTTTAGTGAGGCCGCGCTAGAGACACGCTCTATTTTGCACACAGGCGCGGTTATCAACAGTTACTGAGGGAAACAGTTAATACCGGTAAGGTTATCCCCGAAAGGTCAACTCCAAAAACCCTAAATGTTAATAACTTGTGCATTTTCGGTGGATAACTCCCATAAATTGTTTAAAACCTGTGGATAACGTGTGGATTGTGTGGAAGTCGTGTCAACGATGTCCATTCTCAAACCCTTGGAACAGCGCCAAATTATCCACAGTTTTGTTCACACCCTGTGGAACAAAAGTCGAAGGTAAATAGGTGGATAACTTTGGCACAACACTCAAGTAAGACTGAACCGCAACTTGAAGGTTTAGAGCTCAATCGAGAGATTCTCCGTCTCGCCCTCCCCGCACTCGGGGCACTTTTGGCTCAGCCACTGTTCACTACCATCGACTCGGCTATGGTGGGGCACCTCGGAACGGAGCAGCTAGCGGGCCTCGCCCTCTCTTCAACGATCCTTATGACGGCGGTAGGCCTATTCATTTTCCTGGCTTACTCCACAACATCGATCACCGCGCGAGCACTAGGTGCAGGGAATATTGCTTCTGGCTTGCGTGCAGGCATTGAGGCAATCTGGTTAGCCGCACTTCTTGGCGTCATAACCGCGAGCGCTCTCATTCTGGCAGCCCCCATCATCATCAGCTGGTTCCGAGCCGACACTACTGTTATCCCACACGCCATCGCCTACCTGCAGTACTCATCACCCGGACTCGTAGGCATGCTCGTAGTTCTTGCAGCGACGGGAACATTACGCGGTCTCCTCGACACAAAAACCCCGCTGTACGTTGCCACGGCAGGTGCAGCCGGCAACGCAGCTCTAAACGCGATCTTCATTTACGGGCTAGACATGGGGATTGCCGGTTCTGGTTTGGGCACCGCAATAGCACAAACCTTGATGGGGATCATCCTCGTGGCCGTAGTGGTTAAAGGCGCTCGGCGTGAGGGCGTCAGCCTGAAGCCATCATTCGGAGGATTGCTAGGCGCCACAAACGCTGGCCTGCCACTACTTGTGCGCACTCTGACACTGCGCATCGCGATCCTCGCAACCGTTGCTGTAGTTACGCGTGCGGGCGCGATTGCCCTCGCCGCCCACCAGGTTGTAAACACAGTGTGGAACTTCGCGGCCTTCGCTCTCGATGCTCTTGGAATTTCCGCCCAGTCATTAACCGGCTACTCCATCGGTACCGGCAACCGTGCACGAACCCGCGCGCTCGTTCGCCGCATCACTATTTGGGGTGTTGCAACTGGCGCTGTGCTCGGACTTGTGATTATCGCTGCATCCGGCCTACTTCCATGGATCTTCGGAACCGACCCAACCATGCACAGCGCAGCTACGCGCGGCCTGTGGATTGCGGGCGGTTTCCAAGTTCTGGCCGGTTTTGTTTTCATGATGGATGGCGTGTTGATAGGCGCGGGAGACAACCGTTTCCTCGCTGTGGCCGGCATACTCACGCTGGTGCCATACCTGCCCGTCTTGTGGATTATCCTGGAGGTTTTCGCGGATGAGAAGACCCTTACTGCCGCTACGCAAACCACAGTACTTATGTGGGTGTGGGTAGCATTTGCCGGCATATTCATGGGAGCGCGTGCGCTCACTACCGGACTACGCGCTCGCGGATCGAAATGGATTGCTCAAGCCGAAGAGACTCAGTAACACGCGTTTTCGTGGGAGTTGCTCACATTTGTTCGCGCGGTCTGGTACATAAGGGGCCATCACGGTAGCATGAGAGTCCGGTCCACATTTGTGTACCGATTCGCATATCCCTCCTGTCACGGAACTACCGTGACCGTTGAGACCAGAGGAGGTGGGGAAACATGCGTAAGTACGAACTGATGGTGATCTTCGATCCCACCGTTGATGAGCGCACCGTCGGCCCCTCGATGGAGAAGCTTCTGACCAAGGTAACCGAGGCTGGCGGCTCCGTTGAGAACGTCGACATTTGGGGCAAGCGTCGTCTTGCTTACGAAATCAACAAGCAGTCTGAAGGCATTTACGTGGTTGTAGACATGACCACCACGCCGGAAGTTTCCAAGGAAATCAACCGACTGCTGTCACTAAACGAATCCGTGATGCGCACCAAGCTGATGCGCCCGGAAGCGTAACACTGGATGAGAATCTGAGGAGCCAAAGATGGCTGGAGATACCGTAATCACGATCATCGGCAACCTGACTTCCGACCCGGAGCTTCGTTACACCACGTCGGGCGCACCGGTTGCTAACTTCACCGTTGCGTCTACTCCGCGTAGTTTTGACCGCAACTCTGGGCAGTGGAAGGACGGGGAAACCCTGTTCATGCGCTGCTCTGTGTGGCGCGATGTTGCAGAGAACGTAGCGGACTCCCTAACTAAGGGAACACGCGTGATTGTTCAAGGGCGTCTCCAGCAGCGTTCCTACGAGACCCGTGATGGCCAGCAGCGCACTACCATGGAGCTCGCGGTCGACGAAATCGGCCCGTCGCTTCGTTACGCGCGCACGCAGATTACCCGCAACCCGTCCAACTATGGGGGCGGCGGCGGATACAACCAGGGCGGAATGCAAGATTCCTCTGGTTCAAGCGGACCGTCTTACGGCGGTGACGCTGGCTACGACGCGCCTCAGGGCGGGGCTTCTAATGACCCGTGGGCAACGGGTGGTTCCACGAACTTCGATTCGGAGCCTCCGTTCTAACGGTTCTTATCTAACTTTGCTCAACAACAAGGGCGCACGCTAGTGCGAGAGATTTTTAGGAGACACCATGGCGAAGCCTCAACTTCGCAATAAGCCGATTAAGAAGAAGGCGAACCCGTTAAAGTCCGCCAAGATTGAAAAGATTGACTACAAGGACACCGCGCTTTTGCGCAAGTTCATTTCGGACCGCGGCAAGATCCGCGCCCGTCGTGTAACTGGCGTGTCAGTTCAGGAGCAGCGCAAGATCGCGAAGGCCGTGAAGAACGCCCGCGAGATGGCTCTTCTGCCGTACTCGAGCTCCGGACGTTAAAGAGGGAGGAGACTGAATAATGGCAAAGCTAATTTTGACCCACGATGTCCCTAACCTCGGTGCTGCCGGTGACGTCGTTACCGTTAAGGACGGCTACGCTCGCAACTACCTCGTTCCGTGTCGTCTAGCCGAGCGCTGGACGCCGGGCGCACAGAAGGCACTGGACAAGATCGCTGAGCGCGCGCGTGCGAAGGAAATCGCAAACGTGGATGACGCTCGCGAGGTTCGTGACCAGCTTCAGGAAATCAAGTTTGTTGAGATCTTCAAGCTTGCTTCCACCACCGACGCCCTTTACGGCGCTGTCAAGACCGGTGATATTGCTTCCGCTATCAAGGAAGCTTCCGGCATCGACATCGATCGTCGCAAGATCGTCGTGGAGAAGGCTATCAAGTACGTTGGCGACCACAACGTGACCGTCAACCTCCACCCGGAGGTTTCCGCACGAGTCAAGGTTCGTGTAAGCGCCAAGTAGTTTACGCATAAAAGGTGCCGCCCTCATGATTTTGAGGGCGGCACCTTTTATGTCCTACGAAATTGAAGGGCGCCCCTGACGAGGCGCCGTCCAACCTATGGGTTAATGATCCTCACCGGGTTCAGTTGCTGGCTCGGTGGGAGGATTAGTTGCGCCTGTTTCGTTCGGAGCTTGCGTCTGCGCTGGTTCCTGGTTCCTCTCTGTACTCCTAGTTTCTGTAGCTGTAGTCTCCGTTGGAGGCGTGTAGGTTTTGAACGTGGACTTACGGAAGTCAGGCTTGTACCAGTCAAAGTCTGCGACCTCGTACTTGTCGATCGCTTTCAACATGTACGATTGCCACACGGTACCCGGCCATGTGGATCCGGTAACTTCGTATTCTCCACCGAATGGGGTGATGGAGACTTCGTTGCCGTTTTCGCCGATCTGGTACATGGACACGACGGTTGCAAGTTGCGGGATTGCGCCTGCGAACTGTGCAGAACGATTTTCTTCAGATGAACCGGTCTTGGCCAAAACGGGTCGACCGATTATTCCAGCTTTTTCACCGGATCCCCACTGGGCACTGGCCTGCATGCCCGGAAGCGCAGCGGAAATGATTTCGGAGTCGAATACGCGCTCGGTGCTTGTAGGGCCTTGATAAATTTGTTCGCCGTCGTAGCGGGTAACTTCCTTAATTATGTGAGGCGTGCTACGAAGGCCCCCCGACGCGATTGTGGCGTATGCGCGGGTTAGGTCCAGATTGTGCGGTGATGCTGATCCGAGGATATTACGGATCGTGTCGTCAAGGCCCAGCGTGTCTTCTGGAAGGCCAAGCTTAACTGCAGCCTCGCGCGTCTTGCCCGGCCCCATTTCGTTATTCATTTCAACAAACGGGGTGTTTATGGATAGCGCGGTCGCACGAATCATATTGACGTAGCCGAATGAGTAGTCTCCATAGTTACTGAGCGGGGGCGTGACTTCTCCGGTGCGCTTGTCGGTGATTTGTAGCGGCGAGTTGCCGTTGTACATGTCCTCGATTGTTCCACCCGCTTGCATGTATGCGATGAGGCCAAATGGCTTCATCGTTGATCCTGCCATTGCCCTGTCCTGTGTAACGGAGTTGGATTGGCGTTCCTGGTAGTCGGCCCCAGCAAATTCGGCCAGTATTTCTCCGTTGGCTGGGTTAATGGACGAAAGAGCCACCTGAAGTCCTGCATTGTGATTGTCCGGAAGTTCATTAACTGCCTCAACGGCAAAGTTCTGCAGGTCCTTATCCAAAGTTGTAACAATCACGTAACCGCCCGAATCCAGCTGTTCAGGCGTGATGCCTGCACGGCTTTCAAATTCGCTGCGGATCTGTTGCATTAGGTGACCCTTCCAGCCAGTCATGCTGGTTTCAGATTGCGGGTCAATAGTTTCGGGGAAGGCGGTGTTATCTGCTTCTTCCTGAGTGATCCAACCATCTTCAACCATGTGTTTAAGGACGCGGTCAAAGCGGGCTTGTGCCATGTCGGGGTCTACTGCAGGATCCCACGCGGAGGGCGCGGGAATGATGCCGGCAAGCATGGCTGATTCGCTCAATGTCAAGTCTGTTGCGGGATGCCCAAAGTATTTGAGCGAAGCTTCTTCTACTCCGTACGCGCCGCGCCCAAAGTAGATGGTGTTCAGGTAGTTCTCCAGGATTTCCTCCTTGGATTGCTGCCTGTTGATTTTGAGGGCTAGCAGGGCTTCTTTAATCTTGCCCGGGATACTCGTGGTGGTGTCCAGGTAGTATCGCTCGACGTATTGCTGACTGAGTGTGGAGGCACCCTGCAGAGAACCACCGCGTACGTTGTTGATGAAGGCGCGGGCTACGCCCTTCAGATCGATACCAGAGTTGGTGTAGAAAGTTCGATCCTCAGAAGCTATGACTGCTTTCCCAACGTAGTCAGGAATGGTTGAGGTATCGATTATGGTGCGGTCAATTTCGGCAAAGGTGCCCAGTTCGGTTTCACCATCGGAGTAGAAGACGGTCGTTTTTTGTGCCATCGCAAACTCTCCAGGTTTTGGCACAGTAACGGAGGCGTAAGCGAGCATAAACCCGACGGAGCCAAGAATGACCATCATGAGGATGGTAATGAGAATGCCGATTCCAATACGCGCGCCGGTAGATTTCTTCTTTTTCCCGCCACTTGTATTTTTGACGTTTTTGCTAGCGGGTTTGTTCGCGGTTTTCTTGCCGGTTTTGCCGCTCGGTTTACTCACACTGTTTGTATTTTTTCTAGGCGAAGGCGGCGCTGTATCGGCGGCTTTACTTTGGGGGCGCTTAGGAATAGAAGAGGACGCCTTAGATCCGGTATTGGCGGTCGAGCCCTTGTAGTGGATGGAGCGGCGCGAAGGCAGCCCGGAAGGTTTCCGGTTGCTGTTTTTATTAGGTTCGCGACTGTCAGCCATGTGAACCACCTTTCTAGAGCATTGCCCGGCGGCTATCGGATGCCGGGTTCCTCGTTTCGTCTATGTAGTAATTGTGCACGGATTTATTGCGATTCCCACCATTTTAGTAGTTCGTGTTCGGCTTCCGCCTTGCTAAGGGGGCCTCGCTCCATGCGTAGTTCGAGTAAGTATTTGTATGCTTTTCCAACTTGCGGACCCGGCTTTAGGCTCAGCAGTCGCATGATTTCACCGCCGTCCAGGTCGGGCCGTACCGCGTCTAGTTCCTCTTGTTTTTGGAGTTCGTGGATGCGATTTTCGAGGTCGTCGTAGGCGGCTTGGAGGTATGCGGATTTGCGTTTGTTGCGCGTAGTACAGTCGGCGCGGGTGAGACGGTGGAGGTATTCGAGGTAGGGACCGGCGTCGGTAACGTACCTGCGTACGGCAGAGTCGGTCCACTGTTGTTCACCGTAACCATGGAATCGTTGATGCAGGCGCACTAGTTCGACAACGGCTTTAGTGGTGGCTTTGTCAAAGCGGAGGGCGACCATGCGTTTTTTGGTCATTTTCGCCCCGACGATTTCGTGGTGGTGGAATGTGACGGTTCCGTCGGGTTCGAATCTGCGCGTGGCAGGTTTGCCAATGTCGTGCATTATGGCTGCGAACCGGAGGATGAAATCGGGGCCGGGAACAGGCCCGTCGGGACCGGATTCGAGGGCGATTGCATGTTCGAGGACGGTGAGGGTGTGTTCGTAGACGTCTTTGTGTCTGTTGTGCTCGTCTTTGAGGTCTTGGAGGTTGGATAGTTCAGGCAGGACGATGTCGGCAACCGTGGTGTGGACCATGAGTTCGAGGCCGCGCCGTGGCTTAGGGGATGTCAGTAGCCGTTCGAACTCGGAGCGGATGCGTTCTGCGGAGACGATTTCGAGGCGGGGTGCTTGCTGCTCCATGGCTTTCATGACGTCTTCGGACACGTCGATGCCAAGTTGGGCACTGAACCGTGCGGCGCGCATGATGCGTAAGGGGTCGTCGTCAAAGGATTGCGTGGCGGTCACGGGCGTGCGTAGAACGGCATCTGCGAGGTCTTGGAGGCCGCCGTGCGGGTCTACGAGTTCAAGGTCGGGCAGGGTGATGGCGCAGGCGTTGACGGTGAAGTCTCGCCTGGTGAGGTCACCTTCTAGTGTGTCGCCGTATTCAACTTGGGGTTTGCGTGAGTTCGGGTCGTATGCTTCTGTGCGGTATGTGGTGACCTCAACTTGGAGGTCGCCTTTGCGCGCCCCGATGGTTCCGAAGGCTTTGCCGACGTCCCAGGTTTTGTCGCCCCAGATGCCAAGGAGGCGTTCGGTGTCATCAGGTCTGGCGTTTGTGGTGAGGTCGAAGTCGTGCGGTGTTACGGCAAGGAAGGCGTCGCGTACTGGTCCGCCTACGAGGGCGAGTTCAAATCCGGCCTCGTGAAAAACGTGGCCAAGTTCGATGATTTGTGAGGGAAGTTCGGTGAGGGCTTTTTGGGCGTTGCTACGAAGCAGTTCGAGGTCGCCGCACCCCACGGCGTCAAGTGCGTTCGCATTTTGGCTTGCTTTAGTTGCTCGTTTGTTGGTTTCTTGTTCCTTTAGCATCCCTATTAGCGTGCCATGAATCCTCCCAATTCGGTATATCGGACGCGCCACGTCATAGAGTAGGGGCATGGATATTCATGACGGCACTCCTCGGATGGGTGTTCCGCGTCCCCCGCGTCGCCATTTTTCGGTGCGCGGTTTTAGGGTGAGCGCGCGGCATTTGCCGGTTGTGGATGAGACGTCGGCTGGAGGCCTGGTAATTAAGGTGCGCGAAGGCGTGCCGTGGGTCGCTGTGATTGCGCGCCGCAATCGGGCAGGCAATATCGAGTGGTGTTTACCGAAGGGCCATCTTGAGCGCGGGGAGTCGGCGGAGGAAGCCGCGGTTCGCGAGATTGCTGAGGAAACCGGTATCACGGGCCGATTGGTGACGGTTTTGACGTCGATTGATTACTGGTTTTCTACGGGAGATCGCCGGGTGCATAAGGTGGTGCACCATTATTTGCTCGAGTACGTGTCGGGCGAGGTAACCGTAGAGAATGATCCGGATCAAGAGGCTGAGGACGCCGCGTGGTTCCCATTGGATAAGGTTTCGCGAATGTTGGCGTATCCGAATGAGCGGCGCGTGGTGGCAATCGCGTTGGATTTGCTGTACCCAGAGGCGAACGTGTGAGCGGGCGTTTTAGAGGCATTGCGATATTGCTGGCGGGAGCTTTGGTTTCCGCTGTTTGCGGCGCTTTTGGGGGTTTCGAGGCGGTAGCAACCCCAGCGGCCCCCGAGTCTGGATACACCGTGGAGATTGATGATCTGGCGCCCCGTGTTGTGACGAATCAGACGAGTGTGAAGGTTTCTGGCACGGTTAGTTTTGCGAAGGCGCAAAGCGAGGCGACCTTGAGCGTGTTTGTGCGCGCAGATTCGATGGTGACGGTATCGGATGCGAAGGCATATTTGGAAGATTTCAATTATGCGGGTGATTTTGTTGCTGCAACGACGCTGAAGGATGTGAAGGCGGGCACGCCAACTCCGTTCTCGATTTCTATCCCCACGGACGATTTACCTTTTTATTCCCCGTTTTTTTGGGGGCCGCGAGGCATCGAGGTGCGGGCTGAGGTAGAAGGCCGCGTGGTCTCGGACAGGTCTTTGTTGCTGTGGGATTCGGGTTACGAGGTCCAGCCTTTGAACCTGTCTGTGGTCAGTTCGGTTTCTATGGGTGCCGCTGAAACCGACCAGGGGGTTAGGGCGACGAATGCTCGCGGCGGGCAGGTCCGTGTGGCGCAGAGTTTAGCTGGCGTTGAGGGCGTGACGCTTGCGGTTGGAGCGGGCTTGCTTGAGCAGGATGATTTCGCTCGGAGTCTGGTTAAGGCGGGTGCGGGTCCGGTGATTTCACTACCGGCAGCGGATGCGGATGTGGCTGGTATTGCTCATCTTTCGCAGCGTTCACAGATTGTGCAGTTGGTGCAAGATTCGAAGTCGGCAGCAAATCTGCCGGTGGCGCATGGGGCCGGTTTGCAGGTTTTAGATGATTTTGTTTTGCCAGAGGTGGAAGAGCTTGACCGCCAGCTAGTGGATTTGTGGGCCGATCAGACGGTTGTGAGCACGGGCCAGGGACTGGCGCCTTTAGATGTCCTCACTTATGACCCGTCTGCGTGGTCTCGCTACGACGCGCAGACCGGCAGTGCGGTGAACGCAGAGGAGCTCGGCACGGACGTTTTACTTGCACACAATGCATTGTCGGATCTTCTTTCTTCTTCCGCTACTTCTAAGAGCGATGAGCTAGATGTTCAGCAGATGATTCGTTCTACCACCGCGATTATTACGCGCCAGTTACCCAACCAGTCACGCACCGTACTTGCTTTGACGCAGCGTAATCCGGATAGCGAGGTCACCGTGGCCCGGGTGAAGGCGGCGCTGGGAGACCGTTGGGTGAACCCAATCTCCGTGGCGGACGTAAAAGACATGTCGGGTGCGCCCGAGCCGCGCACTACCCTGCCGGATCTGGTTCCTTCGGCGGGTAGCATCACGGACGCGGAGGTTCGTTCTCTGTACGAAGCTATTGAGTCTACGGCTGCGATGACTTCGGCGCTGGAGGATTCGACGGGCACGGTTGCAGAGCAGCGCTCTCGCGTGTTGCTGGCGACGTCTTTGGCGTTGCGAGAACAGCCAGACTTGCGCTCGCGGTTGATTAAGGGAGTGAATGAGGAAGCCGAGGCGTTGGCGACATCCGTAAAGGTTGAGCAGTCTGCTCCCATCAATCTGTTGGATCGCAAGGCGCATTTGCCTGTACGCGTTAGTTCGGTGCTTGATGAGCCGGTGAATGTGGTTGTGGAGTTGGTTTCACCTGATCCGCGCCTGCAGATCGAGAAGAGTGTTGATGTTAGTGTGCCGGCGCGTGGCTCATCGCTGGCGGAAATTCCGGTTCGCGCGATTGGTTCGGGTAATGTCGCCGTTCAAGTTAAAGTAAAGGGCCCAAATGGCCTCGTGATCGATGATGCGACACGGTTACAGATTCGGGTTCGCGCGGAATGGGAGTCTACGGGTACGCTCGTTTTCTCGATTGCTTTGGCGCTTTTGCTGGCGGCGGGCATTTGGCGCACTATTAGGCGAGGCCGCCGCGTGGATATCGCCGAGGAAGACGCGAGCGGCGGTTTGGAAACACCGCACGTGAACGAGGGTGCGCCTACTGATTTTAGTTTGGGAGGACATGATGAGTGAGGCCGAGTTGGCTGGCGATCACGATCAGCCGGTGGGTGATCCGAAGGAGTCCTCCCTGTTTAGGTCTTCGGCGATCATGGCGCTGGGCACCACGTTTTCACGAGGGCTTGGCTTTTTGCGTACTGCGTTGCTTCTCGCCGCGTTGGGTGCGGCTGGGGCAAATGATGCGTTTAACGTAGCAAATACGTTGCCGAACGTGGTGTTTAACCTGTTGGCAGCGGGTTTGCTGGATGCGATTTTGGTGCCACAGATTGTGCGGGCATTTAAAACGAGGTCTGGCTCGGATTACGTGAATCGCCTGTTGACGCTGGCTGGCTTGATCATGTTCGGTATCACGATAGTGATGGTTGCTGCCGCGGGCATTTTAGTGAATTTGACGGCCGGTTTGATGGCTCCGGCGTGGAAGTCGCTGGCAATCGTGTTTGCCATTTGGTGTTTGCCCCAGATTTTCTTCTACGGCATATATGCCCTCTTGGGTGAATTTTTGAACGCCCGCGGCATTTTTGGCCCGTACATGTGGACGCCGGCAGTTAATAATGTGATCGCGATTATCGGTTTGATCGTGTTCATTGCCGTGTACGGTACGGCCTCGGATGTGAATGACCCGTCGGTTTGGGATTTCCAGCGCACGGCGCTTTTGGCGGGGCCGGCAACGTTGGGTGTGATTGCGCAAGCCCTGCTGCTGATCATTCCGCTCCGACGCGCGGGTGTGCGGTTGCGCTTGGATTTTCATTTCCGAGGCACCGGCTTGCGCAGAGCGTCAAAGATTGCGGGCTGGGTGTTCGCAACGCTGGTTGTAGGTCAGGTGGGCTACCTGTCTACGTCGAACATCGCGGCAGCGGCCAACGCGTGGAGTGCGCAAACCGGTGTTTTTGCGGCGTCAACTGCGGCGCTGGGCATTACGTTTACGGTGTACATGCTGCCTCAGTCGATCGTTTCGGTATCTATTGCTACGGCGCTGTTCACAAAGATCGCATCGGCAGCGGCTGATGGTAACCAGACCAGCATGGTGCGTAATTATCAGATTGGCGTGCGCTCCTCACTGTTGTTGACGATGTGGATGGCAGCGATTTTGGGCGCGGCGGCGATCCCGGTTTTCCAGATTTTGGGGCCGTCTAACGCGATTTCAGAGATGGTTGCGTACGCGAACGCTCTGGTGATTATTTTGCCGGGTCTTGCGGGCGCCGTGGTGATTATTTTCAGTCAGCGCGTGTTTTATTCGATGGAGGATGGCCGGCCCGTCTTCTATACGGTGCTTTGGCCAACGCTGGGCCAGGTGGTTTTAGGATGGACGTTGATGATGTTCCTTCCTCCGGTGTACTGGCTGTTTGGGGCGCTATTTGCCGAGACCGTCTCGCGCATTGTGCAGGGTGTTTTGTCGACGTATTTTGTTCGCGCGAGGTTGCCGCAGGCGAATCCGTGGGTGGTTATTGGAGATATGGTGAAGTATGGCGCGATAGCGGTTGGCGCTGGCCTGCTAGGTATGGGGGCGCTGCATTTTGTGGGCGCGTTTGATACGTCAAACACGGTAACGGGTGCGATTTGGGGTGGTTTCTGGCGTGCAGTTCTGGTGGCCGTGGTTGTTAGCGTCGGATACTTCGCGCTCATAGCAACGATTGATCGTCAAAATTTCCAGACGGCTCTAGGAATGTTGGGGTCGAGAATCCCGTATTTCCGCCGATTTGCATCCGAGGAGACAGCTTCGGGCGACGGTGAAGGCTTCACCGACAACGGGTAGCCCCGCGTGCCGTCCTAACTGAGGATCTGACTTGCTAGAGCCCTACCGATGGCGGGTTTTGAGCGACACTGGGCGTCGGCGCGGGTTTGCTTTGCGTGCGTGTATTAGTCTTGCAGTTGATGTTATTGAGGGGGCTCTATGTCTAAAGACGATCTTGGGTCGAATGAAGATTTCGATTCTGAGCAGGATCGCGGCGATCAGTTCACGCCGGAGCAGACCAGTGGATCTTTTGATGCCCTGCTTGAGGATTTGAACGAGAAGATGGTTGCCGGTCGCCTGGCTAATCGTTTGCGCGGCGTGTTTTCTCGGGCGGGTCGGCCTGACGCGGAGTTTTCCCAGCCTGACGAGGGCGCGCTGGCTGATAGCGAACCCGCCTCTGAAGACGTCGCGGCTGACGTGCTTGCCTTAGATAATGAGCAAGTGCGCGCGAAGTCGGACGATAAGTCAGATAAGATGCGGGAGTTCATTTCGTCATTAGATGAACGTTTCCCCCGTGTGCGCTCCCCGAAGATGCCTCCTCCTCCCGAGCCTGAAGATGAGGCCGCAGTGGCCGCTGGCCAGGGCCAGATGACCGCCGATTTCCTAAATCACCTTGGCAAACAAAAGAAGCGTTTTTCCGATGTTGACAATGAGGGCGCAGCACAACACCAGGATGTCTCTTCTGACCCGGATTCTTCTGCCAACCCCTCGTCGCCTGCGAACGAGACGCAAACCGTCGCGCATGCCGATGATGAGCAAAAGCGTGATCGCGCGGTGGATGAGCCTCAGACTACGAGCAGTTCCCAGCAGACGGAAGGCAACTCGGATATCGCTACGGCAGACGGAGACGAGCAGGCCACGGCTACGCGTTCCCTCGCCGACGAAACTAAACGAATCACAAATGTTTCTAAAAGCTTTATTAAAGCTCAGGCGGCCAAGATTGCAACGGCAGCTGCGGCCCGCGAAGACGCCCGTCGCGCCAAGACGGAGGCCAAGCGTCTCGAAGAACTTGCAAAAGCGGAAGAAGGGGAGCTTCCCGCCCCCGTAGAGACCGGCTGGGGCGACCTCTCCGATGAGTCTGATTTCAGCTCAGGCCGTGCCGATAGCGCGCCGATCCCGTCCGAATCCTCCGACGATGAGGGCCAAGCACCTTCCGCGAAGAAGGAAGAATCTGTCCGCGAGCGCTCTTCTACGAGCATTCCGAAAGCAACGCCCACAGGTGCGCCGGTACGGATGGCTGGGGACACGGACAGCTTGAAGGCCGTCGATTCGGATTTGCCGAAGAAGATTAGTTTCACGCGGCGCGGCTCCTCGATTATGAAACTGCCTTCGGGCACACGGGTTATTCAAAACTCGATGCGTTCGGTTCGTTCCACTGTGGATGCTTTGAACGAGGGCCAGAGTATCGATCCAACTCGGCCTACGATTGCGCTGTTTGCGGCGCTGATGGTTGCCGCTACGATCGTGTCGCTAACTACGATGGCGGGCACGCACACGTTCTCTTCATCTATTTTCAACATTGATCCAAAGCCAACCGAAGTTGTTGAGGCTACGGAGGAAGCACCGTCGGAGGCTCCCACTCCACCGCCTGCGGGCGCACCCAAGATTGCTTCGATTGACGTTATTTCATATAACAACGACGATGGTGACCACCCAGAATGGGCGCAGTACCTGTTTGATGGAGATCAGTCCACCAGGTGGCAAACGCGCTATTTTGCCCAGCCCGAACTGCCTGAGGATAATCGCATTCGCCTGGTAATTCATTTGGCAGAGGAAAGCTCTGTTAAGAGCGTTAGCTTCCAGGGTCCGATTGATGGTGGGCAGGTAGATTTGCGGGTGAATGATGGTTCGGATCCGTTTGCGACGCCCGTTTTGACGTCCTCGAAGATGGCTAAGACCACTACTCTCACGCCGTCCGAACCAGCTGTGGGAACCACGGTCACGTTAGATTTCGTGGCTCTTCCCACGGATGACGAAGGGCAGTTCCGCGCAAAGATTGACGAGCTCACTCTCAATTAGACGCGAATCAGATCTCAAATAGACGTTCGTTTAGCTTTTTGCGCCGCGCATGAAATATTTACGCGCGCGAAGCGGTTAGTTAGAGTGTTATTGCGTGTAGGCCTTTTGTTTTGCACAGAAAGTTGTTTGTCTCATGGTCCATGATCTGATCATTGTTGGTTCCGGTCCCGCTGGTTATACCGCAGCTATTTATGCGTCGCGCGCGGGTTTGAAGCCGATTGTTTTTGCCGGTTCGTTTACGGCTGGCGGAGCCCTCATGAACACTACGGAGGTAGAGAACTTCCCCGGTTTTCCTGAGGGAGTGATGGGTCCGGAGCTCATGGTGAAGATGCAGGAACAGGCGGAGAAGTTTGGTGCTGACGTGAGGATGGAGGACGTGGAACGCCTTGACCTTGCATCAGATGTGAAGGTTGTTGTTTCGGACGGCGAGGAGTTCCAGGCTCGCGCGGTGATTGTGGCAACGGGTGCTGCGTACCGCACGCTGGGTTTGGAAGGCGAGCAAACTTACGCTGGTCGCGGGGTTTCCTACTGCGCTACGTGTGATGGTTTCTTCTTCCGCGATAAGCAGATTGCCGTTGTGGGCGGTGGTGATTCCGCTATGGAAGAGGCCCTGTTCTTGTCGCGGTTTGGCAAGGTTACGGTGATTCATCGTCGCGACGAGCTTCGCGCTTCGAAGATTTTGCAGGAGCGCGCGCTTGCGGATCCTAATATTTCGTTCGCGTGGAACTCTGTTGTTGTGGACATGAAGGGTGAGACGAGCCTGCAGAGTCTGATTCTTGAGGACACGGTTACGGGTGAGCGCCGCGAGCTTGACGCTGACGGTCTGTTTATTGCTATCGGTCATGATCCGCGTACGGAACTGGTGAAGGACCAGCTTGAGTTGGAAGGCGCCTACATCAAGGTGGCTGATCCCACTACGAACACTTCCGTTCCGGGCGTGTTTGCGTGTGGCGATGTTGCAGATCCCCGTTATAGGCAGGCCATCACGGCTGCTGGTACGGGCGCGAAGGCCGCCCTTGATGCACAGCATTACCTGGAGAACCTGTAGATAGTTGTAACGCTTAGTTAGGGGTTAAGAATGGCTGAGACAATCGAGATTTCGGATGCTAATTTCGAAGACGCGGTGAAGAGCTCTGCGTTGCCGGTGCTGGTTGATTTTTGGGCGCCATGGTGCGGCCCATGCCAGCAGATGTCTCCGATTTTGGATGAGATTGCAAACGAACTTTCAGACAAGATTGTTGTTGGCAAGGTAAACGTCGATGATAATCCCACGCTCGCCACGAAGTTCGGAATCGTTTCGATTCCTACAATGATCCTGTTTAAGGGCGGCGAAGCGGTCAAAACAATCGTTGGTGGTCGCGCGAAGGCCAAGCTGAAGGCCGATATCGAGTGTGGTTTGTAGTTGCAGACCTGAAGCGCCGTCTTATTTTTGAGGTTTTTCTTTGGTTCCTTGTGATTTGGGTGGCACAATCGAGAGATAAGAACTTTCCCTTCGCTTTGAAAGATTGACTACATTGGTTGAACGTCCAGATCCGCATTCCGATTCAGGTACTTGGCTAGATCCTTGGCACGGAGCGTATGCGGCGCGAGCTCATGGGTTGCGTTCGTCAGAAATCCGCGCTCTGTTTGCCGTGGTTTCGAGGCCAGAAGTAGTGTCTTTGGCTGGAGGCATGCCAAACATTAAGGATTTGCCTCTGGATTCGTTGGCTGAGTCTGCTCGCACGCTCATTTCTCGTCACGGCGCGCAGGCTATGCAATACGGCTCGGGCCAGGGGTGGGAGGATCTTCGCCAGCGCATCACTGAGGTGATGACGTATGACGGTATTAATGCAGATCCTGATGATGTAGTTGTCACCACCGGTTCGCAGCAGGCTTTGGATCTGGTTTCTGAGATTTTCTTGGAGAAGGGCGACGTCGTGCTGGCGGAGGCTCCCTCGTATGTGGGCGCGCTCGGCACGTTCCGCGCGTACGAGGGCGAAGTTGTCCACGTGGACATGGACGAGGATGGCCTGATTCCCGAAGCTCTTGAAGAGATGATCCGCCACCTTCGCGCACAGGGGCGTCGGATTAAGTTCTTGTACACGATCCCGAATTTCCACAATCCGGCTGGCGTAACTCTTTCGGAGCAGCGCCGTCCTGTAATCGTCGAGATTTGTCGCCGCGAGCATATTTTGATTGTTGAGGACAATCCGTACGGGCTGCTTGGCTTCGACTCGGATCCACTTCCAGCGCTACAGTCTTACAATCCCGAGGGCGTGGTTTATCTGGGCTCGTTCTCGAAGATGTTCGCTCCTGGGTTCCGGATCGGCTGGGCGCTTGCTCCGCACGCTATTCGCAACAAGCTGGTTTTAGCTTCGGAGTCTGCGATTCTTTCGCCGTCCATGGTTGGGCAGATGGCTATTGAACAGTATTTGTCTGATTATGACTGGTACGGCCAGGTTAAGGTTTACAGACAAATGTACCGGGATCGTTGCAACGCGATGATGACCGCGCTACAGGATTTCTTACCTGATTTGCAGTGGACCACTCCGAAGGGTGGTTTTTACACGTGGGTGACGTTGCCGGAGGGCCTGGATGCAAAGGCAATGCTTCCGCGTGCGGTAACCGGATTGGTCGCGTATGTTTCCGGCACGGCGTTTTACGCTGATGGCCGAGGGGGCGACCACATGAGGCTCTCGTTCTGTTATCCGCCGCCCGAGGAGATTCGTGAGGGCGTTAGCCGCCTGTCTCGCGTGATTAATGCGGAGCGCGAGTTGGTTGAAATGTTTGGCACGAATGATCGCGCAGAGTTGCCCGATGACGCGGTGTCAGCGCCGGCTCCGGATCAGGTTTAAGTGAGGAGATCGCTGTGTCTGAAGCTTTGAAGATTTTGGTTGTTTCTGGTGGTTTGACGCACGAGCGCGACGTTTCGTTACGGTCTGGGCGTCGGGTGGCTACAGTACTTCGCCATGCTGGTCACACGGTTGAGGTTTGCGATCTGAATTCTCAGTTTTTACCTACGGTTGCTGAGTTCGAGCCGGATGTGGTGTGGCCACTGATCCACGGATCGGTGGGCGAGGATGGTTCGGTTCAGGATCTTCTTGAGCTGATCTCGTTCCCCTACGTTGGTTCCACAGCATCCTCGTGTGCGTTGGCGTCTAGTAAGCCAACAGCTAAGTCTTTGGCGCAGCTGAGCGGGGTGAGGACACCGAAGTGGCTATCACTAAAGCAGGCTTTGTTCCGCCAGGTGGGAGCGCCCGCAATAATTCAGTCGATTGTCAATAATGAGGCCGGGCTTACTTTCCCTCTGATCGTTAAGCCTTCAGATGGTGGCTCTGCGCTGGGCCTATCAAAGGTATTTAACGAGGAAGAGCTCCGCTCGGCGATGGTTGACGCTTTCGCCTACGGAGACACCGTGATGGTTGAACAGTTCGTTCCGGGCAAGGAAATCGCGGTTTCTGTGCTTGATCTTGGCGAGCCGGTGGCGCTACCTCCGGTAGAGATCGAAACTGATGATGGCAGGTACGATTACGACGCCCGTTACAACACGGGTCGATCTAAGTTTTTTGTACCCGCGCGCCTTTCCGAGGAAGAGCTGGCAGCTGTAAGCGATGTAGCGCTGAGGGTTCATAAGACGGTGGGAATGAGGCACTTGTCTCGTATTGATCTCATCCTTGGTGAAGACGGCACGGTCTGGTTCATTGACGCCAACGTAAGCCCGGGTATGACGGACACTTCCCTGTTCCCGCTTGCCGCTGAGGAATACGGAAGTCTTAGCGGTGTATTGGAAGATATAGCCCAGTACGCTGCGGGTAATCAGGACTAGGACTTGATGTAATACTTCTCTTTTTGGCCAGCTCTTTAAGGGCTGGCCAAAATTGTTTCACGTGAAACAATTTACGGATAGTGATGCTCAGTTCCTGCTGGCAAAGGTCTGTTCGCGATGCTTTTGAAAGAGATAATCTGTTCAAAAATGAATTGCTCTAGCTTATGGTTCGCTTGGCTTGCCGTTTTAGTTCAGTCGTCTAATTACCGTTCTGGCAGAATCCATGCATAGTTATCTACTTGCATAGTTCCAGTATTCTGACTCGACGAATCAGATCACTCGCCTATTTGCCGCATTGACACTTTAATCAGGTTCGCGAATCTGCATATGCGCCAGGTCAACACGATCTCTGAAGAAGTCCGAACGCCCGCACGCACTCTCTCATTAAACAAGTACGGCCTTGGAATACTTGCTGTCACCCAGTGAGCTTAGGTTGCGATAATCAATTGTTTCACGTGAAACAATTGATTGGGTAGAAAGAGTTCCACACAAAATAATTCCACACAGATAACTTCAATGTTCTTGGCTTTGATCTACATGGTGCCTACTCAAGTCGTGCAATGAGTGGCACATTGGACCGGCCATTTCATCCGTTCGATCCGCTAGGCCATTGATGCGAAACCCGTTCCATTGACAGCATAGAGTGATCCGCTAAGCATGTCGTTTCCGAGGAATCACGTAAATAGCTTTATATTCAACCAGATGAGTTCACATGCATTCCAAGAGCGGTAAGAAAAATTGTTTCACGTGAAACAATTTGTGGAATAGCGTCTATCGAGAAGATTGGTTTCATCAAGTATCCATTGGCACAAGAAGTAACCGCAGCTATCTTCGCGTTCTAGAAAACTAACACTCGGTCTTGTCTCTAACTCAGTGGCTTCACCACGCGTTAGTGTCTGTGCATCAGAGCGACATATATCGGCTTGCGTAGACCCCAGCCATCACACGATTCAGAAAGGGCTGATGAAGTTGTACGTGCGTGCGTGCCATCGGACTGGAATGCTGGTACTGAATGCGCGACCTGTCATCAAACCAATTGTTTCACGTGAAACATTTGGTAGCGCGCACAACGTTGGCAAAAGTCGGCGGCCACGGTTCACCTTACTTTCCGTAGTGATAACGTGAATCCTAACAACCTACAAAAGGAACACTGTAAAAGGACGCCGTTCTTACTTCCAGCACACCCTGGCACCAAAACACTAGCTAGCAACTGTGCATCAGCTCATGTTCACGGCGTACTTTACCCGGCGCAGATGCGAGCGGAATCTCCACAATTGCCAGAACCATTACGGTCTTGATCTATGACCACTTCGTTCCTGACCTACTTGGGCCAGTGCGGGGCACAAACAGGGCAGAAGCTTCACGGTGCTTACCGAGCAGACCTGTTCAGCGGGCACACGGAACACTACCGCACAGATCTAGTTTCCGCCTACAGCGGCGTAGCTGCCCGTCAGGCAGTAGGCGACGATTCTTTTACCTACGGAGGTTGGCGATTACTTGAGTAATTCTCTCCAGGTCCTCTGGGCCAGCGTACTCAATCGAGATGCGTCCTTTATGTTTGCCTTCAACTACTGTCACACGTGTGTCCAGCAAGTCAGTGAGGCGTTCTACTACGTTCGAGGCGTTTTCTGACAGGGGGCGGGGAATACGCTTCGCGCTCTTCTTCGCGGCAATGGTAGAGACTTCCCCTAACGCGACAATCTCTTCCGTTGTGCGAACTGACAGGCCTTCCGCAATGATGCGATCGGCAACGGCATCCATCTGTGCAACGCTTGGCAGGCCGAGAAGTGCACGCGCGTGTCCTGCACTGAGCACTCCGGCAGCAAGTTTGCGTTGAACCGAAGGGGGCAGCTTCAACAGTCGTAAAGAGTTCGCTATTTGCGGCCTCGAACGCTTAATTCGTTCTGATAGCTCCTGCTGCGTGTACCCAAAGTCAGACATCAGTTGCGCGTACGCATTTGCTTCTTCAATCGGATTCAACTGCGAGCGGTGCAGGTTCTCCACCAAGGCTTCACGCAGTAGCTCATCATCTTCGGTATTGCGCACGATCGCAGGGATAGTCTGCGCGCCCGCAAGCTTTGAAGCACGAAGTCTGCGTTCGCCCATTATCAGCTCGAACTTCGGGAGCCTGTCCAGCCCTTCTGCCTTTCGCTGTTCAACGAGTTCCTGATAGCGCGCAGCGCCGCCATCAATTTCGCGTACAACGATAGGCTGCAGAACTCCGATTTCCTTAATCGACTCAGACAGTTCTGCTAGTTCGAACTCGTCAAAAATTTCACGAGGTTGCTTAGGGTTAGGCACCACTAAATCAATGTCTATCAACGTGAAGTAGACTCCGGGGACCTCTACTAGATCCGGCGCATCAGAGGTCGTTACCTCGGCATCCCTAGCTTCAGTGTCCTCCGGAATAATGTCTGCAAATAAAGGACGCTTTTCACGGCCAGAACCGCCGCCACTAACAGCGTTGGCGCCAGTGTTCAGGGGACCTCCGGCGCCCGTAGTGCCACCGGAACCACCGCCCACAGCATCTAGCGAAGAAGAACCTACATCTCCACGAACAGCACGTGCATCATCAGCAGATGCGCCCCTCTTCGAGGATTTCGTTGATGAAGAAGAACGCGCTTGACTTCGCTTAGAAGTGCCAGCGGTCTCCGAACCGCCCTTAGCTGCTCCCTTTGCCAAGGTGCTTTTAGCCCGTGTCCCACGGCCCTTGCGTGGTGCTGGCTTCAAGAGATCAGCGGAGAGAGACTGGGAACGTCTTTCTCCCGAGTCCTTACCCGAACCACCCGCAAAAAATAGGTCAGAGGGCCGGCCAACTTTATCCTCGTATGCAATTGTTTCACGTGAAACATTTGCATCTCGTTCCGGAATTAGGGAACCCAGTCCGCGCCCTAGTGCGCGCCTCTCATTCGCCGCCATCTTCTACTCCTAAACTCGCCCAACGCGAAGCCAACTCGTACGCGGCCGCCTTGTAGGCAACAGCACCCTGGCCGCGTGGATCATGCCCAAAAATACTGGTTCCGAAACTTGGAGCCTCAGAGAGCTTAACTAGGCGCGGAATGTAGTTCTCCAAAACCACTCCTGGAAAATAACGTTTGATCTCGGCGGCTACTTCTGAACTAAGATTTGTACGCCTGTCGTACATCGTTAGCAGGATCGCGCCAATGGTTAGACCTGGATTCAAGTAGTTCTTGATCCGCTCAACGGTATTGACCAACATGGATAGGCCTTCCAGCGCGTAATACTCGGTCTGGATCGGCACGATTACTTGATCCGCAGCCACAAAAGAGTTCAGGGTAAGCAGTCCCAGACTTGGCGGACAGTCAATCAGCACAACGTCCACACCTCGATTAACCGCGAGGAAATCCTTAATGGCCTTGCGCAACACGAATTCTCGGCCGTCGACAGTTGAGAGTTCAAGTTCCGCACCAGACAAGTCAATCGTGGCCGGACAAACAAGCAGGTTCTCCGACTCCTCGCACGCGTGTAGACACTCCGCAAGGGTCATCGAGCTGCTCAATACATCATACGTAGAGGGGGTACCCGGCCTGTGGTCCACGCTCAGCGCCGTAGAAGCGTTTCCTTGCGGATCAGAATCAATCACCAGCACGGAAAGGCCTGCTTGAGCTAATGCAACCGAAAGGTTCACAACCGATGTCGTCTTGCCTACTCCGCCCTTCTGGTTCGCGACTGCAACAACCAGCGGTCGCTGAGGACGAGGAAACACAACACCCTCAAGTTGTGCACGCAAACTAGCTGAGCGCGCGATCTCATCTGCAAGGGGACTAGAACCAGTGGTCACCAATGCTCCTTTCAACTACGCCTAGTGTAGTTGTTTTGCACGGTCTGGAACTCGTGGGCTTGCCGGGTGTGAACAATACCCCGCAGCGAAGCCTGTGGAGAACTGTGCTAACGCTTCTTCTGTATCTCCACTACGCGCGTTGATTCTTCTTCCATGAGAGAGGGCACTTCGTGAACATGCACGCGCCCCACATTGAACTTCTTGAACAGGGACCGCGCGGCCTTCACTTCCTCAGCGGCTCGCCGACCTTTCAAAGCAAGCATCTTCCCGCCGGGTAATACTAGCGGCATTGTCCACCGCGTCAACTGCTTAAGGTTGGCAACAGCGCGAGAAGTTACAATGTCGGCTTCGCCAACATTATGAAGCTCCTCCGCTCGCGCATTGTGGATCGTAACGTTTTCAAGGCCGATCTCACCGGCCACATCAGCAAGCCACTCACACCTGCGCACCATCGGTTCAACGAGGTGTACATCCAGATCCGGCCTCGCGATGGCAACCACCAGCCCGGGGAATCCCGCACCCGAACCCACGTCCAGAACCTGCACGCCCTCGGGAATGAAACCTATAACGGCTGCCGAGTTCACGATGTGTCTGGACCACAGCCGCGGCAATTCACGTGGACCAATGAGGCCACGAAGCTCGCCTTCTTCAACGAGCATGCGCGCAAAGTGATCCATCGGCCCAAACTGGGGGCCGAAGAATTCGCGAACTGCCTCATTCGGCTGTTCAACAAAAGAGCCGTCCGAGGCAGCCTGCATAGTAGTTTCCACCTTGTTCGAAGGCCCTACCTACTCCGCCGAATCCGAGCTCTCGCCGGGCTCTTCTTCGCTATCTTCCTCAGCAAGCTTGCCGGGCAGAATCACTACGCAGCGGTTCGGCTCAACGCCTTCGGACTCAGACATGAGGTTCTCGCGCGCGGCCACATCGTGACAAATTTTGCGCTCAAACGGGTTCATCGGCTCAAGCATCACGGCCTCGCCGGTGGTGCGCACACGCGTGATTGCCTCTTCGGCGATCGCGGTAAGTTCCCGACGCCTATCGGCGCGGAATCCCGCAATGTCCAGCATGAGGCGCGAGCGCTCACCCGTCTCGTTCTGTACCGCTAGGCGCGTGAGCTCCTGCAGAGCGTCAAGTACTCGGCCATCCTCGCCCACCAGACGCTCCAGGCGCGAGGACGGGTCTTCAGAGACAATTTCCACGAGGGCACGATCGTTCTCAACGTCGAGTTCAATGTCGCCGTCAAGGTCAGCAATGTCGAGGAGTTCTTCGAGGTAGTCCGCCGCAATGTCACCCTCTTCAACGAGGTGAGCAATACGGTCCTTCTTGGGGGTTTCGTCAGTCATTTTGTACCTTCTGGATCTTTCTAGCAGTACGCGGGGTATTACTATGCCTTGTCGTTTTGATCCTTACCTTGCTTCTTCTTACGCGCGGCGTTGCGACGCTGCTGGCGCCGCTCCTCCCGCTTGCGCTCAAGTTCTTCAGGGGACATTCCCTGCTGGCGTTCCTTGATCTGGCGTTCGCGTTCAAGTCTGCGACGCTCCACCTGGTCTCGTAGCTGCCTCTCACGCTTGGTGAGGCGTTGCGGCTGGTTACGCTCCTTCGCAGTTTTCGCGTTACGCTTCGCGATTTCAAACTTACGGGTCCAACGCTCATCCGGCATCGCATCCCACTCGGAATACGCCAGCTCGCGGTAGGCGCCAAGCTGCTGTTCAGCAGTTACATCTGCACCAAACTTCGTGGGAATCTTCTGCTTCGGCGCAGACTTCTTTACCTTCTTCAAAGTACGTTCAACGAGGTCGGCGCGGCCCTGCTCATCGTCAGCATCAAGCTTGCGAACTTCGTTGTCATACTCTTCGAAAACGGGGCGAGCCCACTCAACGTAGCCTTTGCGGCGCTTGCCCATGAGTTTGATGTACGCGTCGGAGCCAGGAGTCGGCATCTGCGCAATGGTCCAGAACTGCTGGCCCATAGTCCACAGGTTGGTGGTGAACCAGTAAACCAGCACACCCGTTTGGAAGAAGAAGCCAGAAACACCCATGATGAGAGGCATCGTGTACATCATCATCTGCTGGCTACGCATCATCGGGTTCGAGGGGTCCTTAGCCGATTCCGGCATGTTCTTCATGGTCAGCTGACGCATCGTGATGAACTGCGTGATGACCATGAGAACGATCATGACGACGATGACGATCTTCGGGGTAAGACCAACAGCTGTTGGGAACGTTGCAGATAGCGGCGCGCCAAACAGGGTAGAGCCTTCAATCTCTGCCGCCTTCGACGCAGTTAGCGGGCCCAGCGAGGAATACTGGTAGGTGCCTTCTGCAATCGGTCCGGTGGATGCAAGCACACGGAAAAGGGCGAAGAACACCGGCATTTGAAGTAGGACTGGCATACAAGAGGAGTACGGGGAGGTTCCGTGTTCCTTGTACAGGGCCATCATTTCCTCGCTCATGCGCTGGCGAGAAGCTTGGTCCTTCTTGTTCTTGTACTTGTCCTGAAGTTTCTTCAACTCCGGTTGCAGTGCCTGCATGCCTCGGGAAGCCTTGATTTGCTTGAAGAATAGCGGAATAAGGAGGATACGAACGATGATGGTGAGGCCAATGATGGACAGCACCCATGCCGGTCCGGAACCGTCATCCATGCCAAGGAAAACGAAGACGTCGTGCAGACGCACCATCACCCAGGCAACTGCAACCTTGAAGGGGTACAGAAGCTTGTCAAACCACACGGTTAGACTCCTTACTTATTTTAGGGTTCTTCCCATTCGTCGTCTTTTGGCCTCACGTAGGGCTCTGGTTTCCACTTACCCTTATCGGGCACGTGATCCACACCGCCCAATGACCACGGATTGCATCTGAGCAGCCGCCACGTCGCAAGTATTAGCCCTTTAGCAGGTCCGTGCACTTCCAACGCCTTGACAGCGTAGCTGGAGCAACTCGGATAGTACCTACAGGTTGGCGGCATTCCCGGCGATATGAACTTCTGATAGAAGCGTACAGGCGCTACCAGGATACGCGAAATAGGGTTCATTTCGCGCTCCGCGCTAGTGCACGTGAAAGCGCATCATCTACTGCCTCTTCAAGTTCATGGTAGTCGCTACCGCGAGCTCCTTCGAGAACTCGAATCACGAGGACGGTGCGAGGTGGAAGTGTTTTCACTTTGTCACGGCAAATATGCCGCAACTGCCTCTTCACTTTATTGCGAGCAACTGCCCGGGCAAATACCTTCTTAGGTACGACGAAACCGACGAGGCGCTCATTTTGAGAAACCTCGCCGGTCAGTACGTGAACTACTAACTTCCGGTTGCCCGCGCGTTCACCAAAGCGGAATACTTTGCGAAATAGCTCCGGGTCTCGTAAGCGGCTTTGAGCTGATAGCACTCAGGCAGATAGCTGCTTGCGGCCCTTGCGGCGGCGGTTTGCCAAGATTGCGCGTCCTGCACGCGTGCGCATACGCAGGCGGAAGCCGTGCTTCCTGGAGCGGCGGCGGTTATTCGGCTGATAAGTACGCTTCGTCACTTTGATCTCCTCAGGCTTGAGGGCGCCTGAAGGGCCCTCCCTATCTCCGCATTTACTGCTAACGCAAAAAGCGCGCACTAAATGGTGCAGTGTCTGCACATACAACGATCCAGCTTATTGATTGCTTTTCGTCTAGTCAACGTGGTAGGAAACGAGATTCACCACATTTACGATCACCAACTGTGAATAACTCTGGGCATAACTACACAGTTGTGGCTGTGCATAAGTTCAATACGAAATCGTTGTATACGAAACTTAATTGCGTGTAAACAGTGGGAACCACATTCGTGTAGTTCTTTTCGTGTTATCCACAAAGTTTTCCCCATTGTGGGGATAACTTCACTAATTAGGTGCAAAAATGACAAACTAAGGGAAGTTGAATGATCAGCCGTGTGTTACGTCACGTTTGGAGAAGGAGCTGAGGTGGACGGCAAAAAGTTAGGCGCCGCTTGGAACACCGTTATAGCGGACCTTTTAAAAGACGACGAAATTGGTCCATCCGTTAAAGCGTTCTTGTCTACAACGCGTCCACTCGGCGACTTGGAAGGCACCATCTTAGTGGCAGTCCCAAACGAGTTCACTAAGACTTTTATTGAAAAGAACGCCAATGACGCTATTTGTAGCGCTCTTTCAAACTATGTTGGATCATCCGTTCGGATCGCGATCACGGTTGATCCATCTCTCAACGAGGAAGTCGAAGCCGAGATTGATAAAGCTGAGCAGGCTGAAGAGTTAGCTCCTGCCGTGGATATTGCTGGCCTGTCACAGTCGCGTCCCTCCACTGCAGGGAAGGTCGAAACTGAGGTGCGCCCAATCCAAGCGGGCAACCAAGCTACGTCCTCGCCGATTGATCTTTCTGGCTCAAGACTCAATCCCAAGTTCACCTTCGATACTTTCGTTACCGGCTCTTCCAACCGTTTTGCTAACGCCGCAGCTACGGCCGTGGGTGAAATGCCAGCCAAAGCCTACAATCCTCTTTTTATCTACGGCGGTTCGGGACTGGGTAAAACCCACCTGCTGCACGCGATTGGTAACTACGCGCTTTCGCTCTACCCGAATTTGAAGGTCAAGTACGTGAGTTCAGAAGAGTTCACAAATGACTTCATTAACTCAATTCGAGACGACCGCGCCGAGCAGTTTCAACGTCGCTACCGTGAGGTAGACATCCTGCTCATTGACGACATCCAATTCATCCAGGGCAAAGAACAGACAGTCGAAGAGTTTTTCCACACTTTCAACACGTTGCACAACGCGAACAAGCAGGTTGTTATCACCTCGGATGTGCCGCCGAAGAAGCTCGAGGGCCTAGGTGACCGCATGCGGTCGCGCTTCGAAATGGGGCTGCTCACTGATATTCAGCCACCGGATCTAGAAACCCGTATCGCTATTTTGCGTAAGAAAGCTATCGCGGAGAACCTCGATGTCAATGATGAGGTACTAGAGTTCATCGCCTCGCGAATTTCCTCAAATATTCGCGAACTTGAAGGCTCATTACTTCGCGTCACGGCGTACGCGCAGATCACTAATCAAGAGATCAACAGGTCGCTTGCAGAAGTGGTTCTGAAAGACGTTCTTTCAGACCCGGATGACACCGAGATCACGATCGCAATGATCATGGGGCAGGTTTCTGACTACTTCCAGGTCAGCATTGAACAAATGAACTCAGCTGACCGATCCCGCCAAATTGTCGAGGCGCGGCAAATTGCCATGTATCTGTGCCGCGAACTGACCGAACTCTCTCTACCCAAGATTGGCCAGGCATTTGGGGGCCGTGATCACACGACTGTTATGCACGCCAATAAAAAAATCTCGCATCAAATGACAATGAAACGTGAGATCTACAATCACGTCACCGAACTCATCAGTCGAATCCGCGCTCAGGCGCGGCAAAGCCAGTAGTATCCACATGGTTTTGTGAATTCATGTGGATAACGGGCTGATTCTTTACCTAGTACCACGAAATTCTGTGGATATATTTCTATAGGTAATTCCCTAATTCACAACTAATATTCTCAATCACCAGGGTTATCCAGATTTCATTAACAATATAAAAGTGCACCAGATCAGCGAACAATCGACTTATCCACAGTTTGCACAACGCCTATGACTACTACTGGAATTACAAATTATTATTTCTATGTCCGCACAGAAAAGAAAAATCTGTGGATTGCAGGTTCGCGGCGTGGCACCTTGCATCAGCGCTGGAGTGTGATCCAGCAACGTGCCTAATTGGATAAAATAACGTAAAGTGAAACAGCTAGTACTAATGATTGAAAGTGAGGCGGACTGTGAAGTTCACCGTTGAGCGCGACGTGCTATCTGAAGCCGTTAATTGGACTGCACGTACAGTTCCCACGCGTCCTTCCGTGCCTATTCTCGCCGGTGTTCGCATGGAAGCAGCCGATGGAGTTCTTACGCTTTCATCATTTGACTATGAAATTTCAATGCGTTCAGAAATTCCAGCAACCGTTGATGTTGTAGGAGAAGCCCTAGTTTCTGGTCGCCTGCTTGCATCGATCGCTAAGTCTTTGCCCAATCAACCGGTTCAGTTCACGCTTGAAGGCCCGAAAATGAGCCTGGATTGCGGCACCTCTCATTTCACCCTGGCCACGATGTCGGTTGATGAATATCCTCCGTTGCCAGTGATGCCCGAGGTACGCGGAACTATTGATGCCCAGGTTTTTGCGCAAGCCATCGCTCAAGTTTCAGTTGCAGCATCCTCTGATGACACCATTCCACTTTTAACTGGCGTGCGGATGGAAATTGAGGATGACACGATTACGCTTTTGGGCACAGACCGCTACCGTCTAGCCATGCGTGAGTTTAAGTGGGAGCCGGCTCAGCCCGGTATTTCCACAGCTCTCTTGGTGAAGGCGCGGGTGCTTGGTGATGTCGCAAAGTCGATGACTTCAGGGGGAAGTGTTGAACTAGCCTTCGACACTGAAGCAGCGGGCGCAGCGAACTCTCTAATCGGTTTTGTATCTGGCTCCAAGCGCACCACGTCAACACTCATGGATGGAGACTACCCGCCGGTACGTCGTCTATTCCCCGATGATGCGCAGATTCAGGCAGTGGTCGATCGCCACGAGCTTGTAGAGGCAGTCAAGCGCGTATCTTTGGTAGCAGAGCAACGTACTTCTGTTCGTCTCGGTTTTGAAGACGGCCAAGTGAATCTAGAAGCGGGTACCGACGACAACGCACAGGCCTCTGAAGTAGTAGCCGCGACCGTCGAAGGCGGTAGCTTGACTACTGCGTTTAACCCGAGATTCCTTGAAGGTGGACTTGGCGTAATTGACACAAGCCACGTCCGTTTCTCTTTCATCGATGCCGCTAAACCTGCAGTAATTACCGGACAAAAAGATGAGTCTGGTAATCAAGACGATTCCTTCAAGTACCTCATTATGCCTATCCGTTTTGGAATCTGATTTCACTAGCGGCACCGCGGTATATTCGCACGTGGATGAATGCACTGATTGCTAAGGAAAAAGTCAACGATTAGCTAGTGAGGAGAAGACATGTATATCTCGCATCTAGCTCTTGATGACTTTCGGTCCTACAAACACGCAGTTGTTGAGTTTGCACCGGGCACCACAGTTCTACTAGGCCGCAATGGACAGGGCAAAACTAATCTCGTAGAAGCTATTGCATACCTTGCAAATCTTTCTTCACACCGCGTGGCAGCGGACACTGCTCTCGTGCGATTTGCTAAATCAGATGAGCAATCCCCAGCCGGCGCAGTAGTACGCGCGAAGGTAAGAACCGGAGGCAGAGACCGCGTAGTCGAGCTGGAAATTATTCGCGGACGCGCAAACCGAGCCAAGCTTAATCGTGCGCCAGTACGTCCAACTGAGTTAATGGGAGTTGTCAAAGTTGTCGTATTTGCTCCCGAAGACCTCGACCTAGTCAAGGGTGATCCAAGTGGCCGACGCAAGTTTCTTGATGAAATAGCAACACAAATGTGGCCCGCTGCCAGAGCTGTAAAAAACGATTTTGATCGGGTGGCAAAACAGCGTGCGGCTCTGTTAAAACAGTTGGGAAAAGATCGTAGAGCGGGTAGGCACGTAGACTATTCGGGTATAGAGATCTGGAATGAGCAGTACATTCCGCTGGCCCGGCAGGTACTTGCATACCGTTTGAAGACTGTTCAAGCTTTAAATCAACCCGTTACTCTTGCTCATGACATCGTTTCTGAGGAAGCTCGCAAGCTCGCTCTAAGGTATGAGCACTCGTTAAATGAGGTTGACCACGTTGATACTGGAGATCTATTTTCGCAAGTTCTCGAAGAGCCCGGGGCATACGAGGAACGACTTCGACTCGCGCTGAGTCAGGCGGTTGACCAAGAGATTGCACGGGGCGTGAATTTAATCGGACCTCATCGGGATGATCTTGGGATGACTCTCGATGAGATGCCGGTCAAAGGTTTTGCCTCCCACGGCGAATCCTGGTCGGTTGCACTAGCTCTGAGACTAGGCGCATTTGAGGCTCTTGCTGGCGAAGCAGGAACTGGTGAGGAACTGGATCCTCCTATCTTGATTTTGGATGATGTGTTTTCCGAGCTCGACGGTAAACGACGAGACGCCGTATTGGGAGCCATAGATCGGGCGCAGCAGGTATTCATAACCGCAGCGGTTGGAACGGATTTGCCTGCAGAACTCGACGCGACGGTAATGACGGTTCACCTTGACCGGCGGGAGGGCTCGATTGTCAGAGAGTCTCTAACAGCAGATATTTACGAGAAGTCAACTACGTCAATTGATGATGTACATTCCACAGGTTCTGATGAGGCGAGTGCTCCATGACATCAAATAATGAGTTTGAAGTCAGGGCGGCTAGTTATGCCCAGGAGGCTGTGCGCCGGCAAAAGCAACTTGCACAAGAATCTGGTTACTATCCGGAGACGGCTGCCAAGGCTAGGCTGCTCAGTGAGTGCAGTGGTAAATCACGCGCTAGCTCATTTCGTGGCAATAGCGGCAGATCTGGTCGCAGGGGTTACAGCTACGATCACGAGGGTTCTAAGGAAGGGCTTGCCACCTCCAAACTGGGTACCGGTCCATCAAAGTATGATCCGCAACCGGTGGACAACGTAATTGGCAATTTGGTCAACAGGCTCGGATGGTCTTCAGTGCTAAGCATTGCCACGATCGCAGCTAGGTGGCCGAGTATTGTCGGTCCTTCAGTTGCGCAGCACTGCAAGGTGGAGACGTTTGAAAACAACGTCCTTGTGGTTAAGACCTCATCAACCGCCTGGGCGAATCAAATGAAGCTTTTGCTCCCTACGCTAGAGAAGCAGATCGCACAGACTTTTGGAGAGAATGCGGTAAAGCAGGTCATTATAAGAGGACCTCAGGCACCGTCGTGGAGAAAGGGCCGCTTACACGTTCCTGGTCGCGGTCCGCGTGATACATACGGCTGAGAGATTCACTAAGGAAGGCACATTAAACACGCCTGTAAAAGTTATGCACAGGTTTTCCCACCGTTGTGAATGACTTTTAACCGACATTTTTGGGGTTTTTGAATTACAAGGTTGACTGACCTAGAGTGCGTTGCTCGAATCTGTGGATATGACAAAAAGTGGTAAGATTATAAAGGTTTTTAAGTGTAAATCTGCGTGTTTATGCGGTTTTTGACAGTCATCTTCCCGTGGCTTGAAATCCCGCATCTGATTGATCTTTCGGGTTTAGCCCGGGCGCAGTTTGCTTCCCGCTAGAAAGGGGCTAGTTTGGCTGACCTAGAAGCCCGCCAGGCACAGCAAAATGGTGGTTACGACGCATCGAACATTACCGTTTTGGAAGGCCTAGAAGCTGTTCGCAAACGACCGGGTATGTACATCGGTTCAACCGGCGAGCGCGGTCTTCACCACCTGGTGTACGAAGTCGTTGATAACGCAGTTGATGAGGCGCTGGCCGGATACTGTGACCATATTGAAGTTACGATCCGCGAGGACGGCGGAGTCACGGTTCAAGATAATGGCCGCGGTATTCCTGTGGACATGCATCCCACGGAAGGTCGCCCAACCGTCGAGGTGGTAATGACCATCTTGCACGCGGGCGGAAAGTTCGGAGGCGGTGGATACGCTGTGTCCGGTGGTTTGCACGGCGTGGGTATTTCCGTGGTCAACGCGCTTTCGTCTCGCGTGGAAACAGAGGTGCGCCGTCAGGGTTACGTGTGGAGGCAGACGTTCGGTAACGGCGGGCACCCCCTCACTGATCTTGTTCGCGGAGAAGAGACCGACGAGACCGGCACGTCTCAAACTTTCTATCCGGATCCTTCAATTTTTGATTCCGTTGAGTTTTCGTTCGAGACTTTGCGCAGCCGCTTCCAGCAGATGGCCTTCTTGAACAAGGGCCTGCGGATCACCCTCACGGATGAACGTCCAGGTGTTATTGACGAGGGTGACGAGATCACCGGGGACGACCTCGGATCAAATGACGATCCAATTTCCGGTTTCCGCCAGGTTACTTACATGTACGAGGGCGGGTTGCGTGACTACGTCAACTTCATTAACAAGACGAAGAAGGCTGAAGTCATCAACAGCGAAATAATTGACTTTGAAAATGAGAACGCTGAAGGCTCCATGTCTATTGAAATCGCGATGCAGTGGACCCGCTCCTACTCCGAAACGATCCACACATACGCGAACACAATCAATACCACTGAGGGTGGTATGCACGAGGAAGGCTTCCGTTCCGCGCTAACTTCCATCGTCAACAAGTACGGGCGTGAGAAGGGGATCCTTAAGGATAAGCAGGACAACCTGACGGGCGATGATATTCGCGAGGGCCTAACCGCTGTTGTGTCGGTAAAGCTCACAGAGCCGCAGTTCGAAGGTCAGACCAAGACCAAGCTCGGTAACGCCGAGGCTCGAACTTTCACGCAGCAGCAGGTGTACACTCAGCTCGGTGACTGGTTTGATGCGCATCCGACCGATGCGAAAGCAATCATCCTCAAGGCTCTGGCTGCTCAGGAGGCGCGCCTAGCTGCGCGCAAGGCAAGGGAAGCGACCCGGCGAAAGAGCGTTCTGGAATCCGCATCGATGCCGGGTAAGCTCCGCGACTGCTCGTCGCGTAACCCGGAAGACTGTGAAATCTTCATTGTGGAGGGCGACTCGGCGGGTGGTTCCGCCGTTATGGGCAGGGATCCTGAGCACCAGGCCATCCTGCCTTTGCGCGGCAAGATCTTGAACGTTGAAAAGGCACGCGTTGATCGCGCGCTGGACAGCAACGAAATCCGCGACCTCATTTCCGCACTCGGCACGGGTATTGGAGAGGAATTTGATATCTCCAAGATTCGCTACGGCAAGATCGTGCTGATGGCGGATGCTGACGTTGATGGCCAGCACATCACCACTTTGTTACTGACTTTGCTGTTCCGCTACATGCGTCCGTTGGTGGAAGAGGGCCACGTGTATCTGGCGCAGCCGCCTCTCTACCGGCTCAAGTGGACCAATGCGCCACACGAGTACGTTTACTCCGATAGGGAGCGTGACGAACAACTCGCAGCGGGTAAGAATGCGGGATACAGACTTCCTAAGACCGGTGGCGTGCAACGCTACAAGGGTCTTGGCGAGATGAACCACGACGAGCTTTGGGACACCACGATGGATCCTTCAAGGCGACTACTAAAGAAGATAGATGTTGCCGAGGCGGCATCAGCTGACGAAGTGTTCTCCGTTCTGATGGGGGACGACGTGGAATCTAGGCGTTCGTTTATTCAGCGCAACGCACAGGACGTGCGCTTCCTAGACTTCTAGTCAACCTGGTCAAATTCGGATCGAAAGCTTATAAGGGACGGAAATAACGTGAGTGACGAAAATCAGACTCCTGATGAGGTAGCCGCAACCGAACAGACCGGTGCCGTGGTGGCTCAGAAGATTAGCCACGTTGACATTGAAGTTGAGATGCAACGCTCCTATCTCGACTATGCAATGTCGGTAATTGTGGGACGCGCACTGCCTGAGGTTCGTGACGGTCTGAAGCCGGTACACCGACGGATTCTCTACGCAATGTATGACGGCGGCTACAGGCCAGACGCGGGTTTTTACAAGTCGATGCGCGTAGTTGGAGACGTGCTATCTCACTACCACCCGCACGGTGATGCCTCGGTGTACGATGCGCTCGCTCGCCTCGTACAGCCCTGGTCCATGCGTTACCCCCTGGTGGCCGGCCAGGGTAACTTTGGTTCGCCAGGAAACCTAGGCCCCGCTGCTCCGCGTTATACGGAGTGTCGCATGCATCCCATGGCTATGGAGATGGTTCGCGATATTGACGAAAAGACAGTTGACTTTATTGACAACTATGACGGTCGTAACCAGGAGCCAACGGTATTGCCGGCACGGTTCCCAAATCTCCTGGTGAACGGGTCTGAGGGTATTGCAGTTGGTATGGCCACTCGTATCCCGCCGCACAACCTGCGTGAGGTTGCTCAGGGCGTGCAGTGGCACCTCGATCATCCGGAAGCAAGCCGCGAAGAGCTTCTAGAAGCACTCCTCGGCATCATTAAGGGCCCTGATTTTCCGACGGGCGCAACGATCCTCGGTAAATCCGGCATTGAGCAGGTCTACCGCACCGGGCGCGGGCCGATTGTGCAGCGCGCAGACGTTACAGTTGAAGAAATCAAGGGCCGCACCTGCCTGGTGGTCACCTCATTGCCGTATCAGGTCAACCCAGACAACCTCGCATCCAAGATTGCGCAGCTCGCAAAGGATGGGGTAATTCAGGGCATTGCGGATATCCGCGATGAGACTTCGGGTCGATCCGGCATGCGTCTTGTGCTCGTCCTGAAGCGTGACGCGGTTGCCAAGATTGTGCTGAACAACCTTTACAAGCGCACGCAGTTGCAAGATTCGTTCCCTGCGAACATGCTTGCCCTCGTCGACGGTGTTCCCCGTACGCTTTCCATTGATGGCTTCATCTACTACTGGACCAAGCACCAGATTGACGTTATTGTTCGGCGCACCAAGTTCCGCCTAGAGAAGGCACGCGAGCGCCTACATATTCTGAACGGCTACCTGAAGGCACTTGACGCACTTGACGAAGTGATCGCATTGATCCGGCGCTCACCAACCGTGAACGATGCGCGCACAGGCCTTATGGAATTCCTCGAGATCGACGAGATTCAAGCAGACGCAATTCTAGCTATGCAGCTTCGTCGCCTAGCGGCACTCGAGCGCCAGAAGATCCTGGACGAGCACGCAGAGCTTTCTGCTCGCGTAGCGGATCTTGAAGACGTTCTCGTAAAGCCGGAGCGTCAGCGTCAGATCGTTTCAGAGGAGCTTGCGGAAATCGTCGAGAAGTACGGTGATGATAGGCGCACGCGTATCGTTCCGTTCTCGGGCGAAATGTCCACGGAAGACCTCATCCCCGAGGAAGACGTGGTTGTCACAATCACCCGTGACGGTTTCACAAAGCGCACCCGCGTGGATTCCTACAAGAGTCAACACCGTGGAGGTAAGGGAATTCGGGGTGCGAAGCTACGTCAAGATGACGTTGTGCAGCACTTCTTTGTCACTACGACCCACCACTGGTTGCTGTTCTTTACAAACCTTGGCCGCGTTTACCGCGTCAAGGCGTACGAGATCCCTGAGGGTGGCCGCGATTCGCGCGGACAGCACGTTGCGAACCTCTTGGCATTCCAACCGGATGAGGAGATCAGCGACGTCCTCGCTATCAAGGACTACGACCAAGCCGATTACCTGGTTCTTGCAACCAAGTCGGGCCTGGTCAAGAAGACCGCCCTTCAGGATTACAACTCGCCGCGAAGCGGTGGCCTGATCGCAATCAACCTTCGGGACGTCAATGGCGAGCCAGACGCGGTGGTATCGGCAAAGCTTGTGAATGCCGACCAGCACCTCATTCTCATTTCCAAGATGGGGCAGGCTTTGCGCTTCGAAGCAAGTGACGAATCTGTGCGTCCGATGGGCCGCGCAACGTCAGGTGTGCGCGGCATGAAGTTCCGCGACGGGGACTACTTGCTCTCCCTCGACGTTGTACATGAGGGGCGTGACCTCCTTGTCATCACAGAAGGCGGATTCGCCAAGCGATCCGCTATCGACACTTACCCGACGCGCGGCCGCGGCGGCCTTGGCGTCAAGGTAGCGAACCTCGTGGATGAGCGCGGCGACCTCGTAGCTGGCCTTGAAGTCACCGAAGAGGACGAAGTGCTTGTCATCATGGAGAGCGGCAACATCGTTCGTAGCGCGGTAAGCGAAGTTCCGCGCACCGGTCGTAACACGCAGGGCGTGACCTTCGCGCGCCCCTCCAAGGATGACCGCATTATCGCAATCACTAAAAACTTGGAATCACAGTTGGATGACGATTCCGAGGCAGTAGACTCAGGTGATGAGGCCACAGCAACCGCGGAAGCGCAAAACGCAACTGAGGTTGCCGAAGGAGTCGAACCCGATTCCGCGGCGCGAAATGAGGAAGGTGACGAATGAGCGACGCCTCGCGATCTGACGTTCAGCAAGATTGGGAGCAGGACACCCCGCATCAGGTAATGCTGGCAGTTGCCCGAGTTGATCCATGGACCGTCATGAAGGTCAGCTTCATGCTTTCTGTGGCATTTGCAATTGCAACGGTTATTGCGTCTTTTGTGATTTGGCTGATGCTCGATGGCATGCACGTATTTGCCGACATCGAACACTTCCTGGTCAGTATTGGTGCCGAATCGTTCGTCAAGCTACTTGACTACGCTCGCCTGCCGCAGGTGATGTCCATGGCAACTCTTGTGGGTGTGGTAAACATCGTGATCCTCACGGCGCTATCCACGCTAGGTGCGCTCATTTATAATCTCGTCGCTGCGCTTGTGGGCGGCGTGCGAGTCACCCTCATGGACGAATAACCAACCTGCGAAACGAAAGTGCTGGTCGCTCTAAATCCGTCTAATGTAAGGATTGTCACTGATGGCAGTTTGGAATTGTCCAACTGCGTTGGGTAATCTTATTTGGTGCGAGAGCGCAAGGGCCTATAGCTCAGTCGGTTAGAGCGCTTCCCTGATAAGGAAGAGGTCGCTGGTTCGAGTCCAGCTAGGCCCACAGGCGTTTGAAGCACAGTAACGGAGGCTCGTGTGATTCGCGAAGGACTACGAAATCTAGTTATTGGTGGGATCGTTGGTACAGTAGGTCTTGTGACTTACCAGATCACCCGCGATCTTTCAGACGATAAGAATCTGTGGCAGCCCGTCCAGGCTGAACCATCTAACGCGATGGACTAACAGATTCCCAATAGGGGCTATGGCGCAATTGGTAGCGCACCTGCTTTGCAAGCAGGGGGTTAGGGGTTCGAG
>NZ_JRMU01000017.1:0-10076 GCF_000758775.1 Actinomyces sp. S4-C9
TTCGAACCCCTGACCTCTTCCATGCCATGGAAGCGCGCTACCAACTGCGCCATAGCCCCTTAAACAAGTAACAACTATACAGAACAACTCTGCCCTAGCCAAACCGGCACCTGTGCGACCGCTCACGCGCAAGCCACTACCGACGAGCGGCTGTCACGCCCCTATGTTGTGTCCTACCAAGCGCCAGTACGGGGACCTATCAGCTTGCTCCAGAATCGACCAGTGACAGTTGTCCAGGCCGCGCAGACCAGACCAAGATCCCGGCGCAATCCCGAGCAATTGGGTAATCCCCTGAGTAATAGCCGACCCGTGCGACACAAACACGTACGTGCCGGGGGCAGCGTTAACAACTTCCGCAACTACCTCGGCGAAGCGCTGCCCCACATCCTCACGAGACTCGATCTGTGCTCCTGCGCAATCACCCGTTGAGCGCCACTCGCGATACCACTGCGGATGCTCAGCCAGCATCTCATCGCGGCTCAACCCCTCAAAAGCACCAAAGTTGCGTTCACGAATCCGCGGATCCGCAACCACTTCCAAGCCCGAATGCCTCGAGATTTCATGGGCCGTATCCATCGCGCGCGACAAGTCAGATGAAACAATCGCATCTGGTTGAAATGTCGCCACGATAGGCCCCATCTCGGCGGCCTGTGCTCGTCCCACCTCATTTAGCTCAATATCAATCACGCCCTGAACGCGACCTCCGATATTGAAGTCTGTCTGGCCATGGCGTACAAAAATCACACGAGACTTAACAAGGGGCGCGTCACCCATAAGCCACTCAACTCCTCAAAGCTCAAGAATCGGGCAATCTGCCCACAAACGCTCCAACGCGTAAAACTCGCGCTGCTCATCCAACTGAACATGAACCACGAAATCGCCAAAATCCATCAGAACCCAAGAAAGCTCCTCGCCGCTCTCCACGCGCGGACGCCTGCCTCCGGCCTCCAACACCTTATCGGTGACCTCATTTGCAATAGCCTGCACCTGGCGACCACTCGACGCAGAAACGACCAAGAATACGTCCGTAAATGGAGTGCGCTCGCCAACTAGAATCGCAACCGGGTTAACGCTCAACTTATCTTGCGCAGCCTTAACCGCAACCTGCAGGTACTGCCTCGTAGAATCACTAAGTTCCAAAATCCACCTTCCGGCCTCGAAAACCACTACTGCCTATACAGGCCGTACTTATCTATGTACTGCACAACCCCGTCCGGTACCAAATACCACACCGGCTTGCCAGCCTTCACGCGCGCGCGACAATCCGTAGACGAAATTGCCATCGCGGGCACCTCCAGCAAAGACACCGACGCCGGCGGAAGCCCCCTCGCGTTCAGCTCGTGGCCCGGCCTTGTCACGCCAATAAAATGTGCCATCTCAAAAAGCTTGTCTGAATCCTTCCACGTGAGGATCTGTTCCAGCGCATCCGCGCCGGTAATAAAGAAGAGGTCAGCATCCGGCCTCATTGCATGAATATCGCTCAACGTATCAATCGTGTACGTAGTGCCCCCGCGGTCAATATCAACGCGTGAAACCGTGAAGCGATTATTCGAGGCCGTTGCAATCACCGTCATCAAATAGCGATGCTCCGCAGACGTAACCCTGCGGCCCTCCTTGAACGGTTGCATCTGAGTGGGAACGAAAACCACCTGATCCAGATTGAACACGTCCATTACTTCCGAGGCCGCAACGAGGTGCCCATGGTGAATCGGGTCAAACGTACCGCCCATCACCCCAATGGACGGCCTATGATTCAATACCTCGCCCTTCACGTGCCTCACATTCAATCCAAATACCGGCCGCTAACTACTTCCCTATCCTACGGGTTTGAAAGGATGCCGGAAGCTTATACGCATTACTCGTCCGGATCGGTCCAAACTCCGGCTTCACGGTCCATCCAAAGCTCGTCGCGAGCCGCCTGCTTTGCATCCATACGCTCGTGGAAACGCGCCTTGCGTTCGCGCCTGGTCAGGCGCTCGCCACCCTCAAACCGCATGTCTGAACCGCGTGGGCCAAGCAACTCGGCACCTGTCTCCATGGTCGGCTCCCAATCGAAGATGACACCATCTTCAATGGATCCAATCACCACGGGATCACCCGGCAACGCACCAGCCTGTGCCAAGAGGTCTTCCACTCCCGCCAGACTCAAACGATCTGCCAGGTAACCAACCGCTTCATCATTTGCGAAATCAGTCTGCAAAATCCAACGCTCGGGCTTGCGGCCTCGAACCTGGAACAAGTCCTGCCCAGCGTGAGAGACCTTGCGAACCGTAATGACCTCATCACGTTCACGTCCGCCAATCGCCTGCGGACGCAATACCGTGGGTGCGGGCTCAATCTCGGGCATCGAGTCACGATGATCCTGCACCATCTTCGCAAGCGCGAAAGACAGCTCCTTCAAGCCCTCGTGCGTTACCGCAGAAACCTCAAAAACCGGCCAGCCAAACGCGTGCAACTCCTCGCTTTGCATATGTGCCATATCGCGACCATCGGGGATGTCGATCTTATTCACCACAATCGCGCGCGGACGCTCGCCCAGAGGCACATAGCCTTCCAACTCGCCCAAATCGGAACGATACTGAGCCAGCTCCTCTTCAATCGTCTTGAGGTCCGAAACCGGATCGCGCTCAGGCTCGAACGTTGCCGCGTCCAAAACGTGCACAATCACAGACGAACGTTCAATGTGGCGCAAAAACTCCAGACCAAGTCCCTTACCCTCCGAAGCTCCTGGAATCAGGCCCGGCACATCCGCAATGGTGTAGCGAATCTCGCCTGCCTGCACAACCCCCAGATTCGGGACCAGTGTTGTAAACGGGTAATCCGCAATCTTCGGACGGGCAGCCGACATGGCGGCGATAAGCGAAGACTTGCCCGCGGATGGGAAACCAACCAGCGCAACGTCAGCAACCGACTTCAGTTCCAGAATGACCGTGCGTTCCTCGCCCGGCTCACCCTTCAACGCAAAACCCGGAGCCTTGCGCTTACGAGAAGCCAATGCCGCGTTGCCAAGGCCTCCTCTACCACCCTCAGCGATGACCACGCGTGTCCCCACCTCGGTCAGGTCAGCGATGAGGGACCCATCCGCATCCTTAACCACTGTGCCCACTGGAACCGGAAGTACCACATCCTCACCGTTTCGACCCTCACCGTCTCCACCAAGACCAGGAGTGCCATTCTCAGCCTTGCGGTGCGGAAGATGGTGGTAGTCAAGCAGAGACGTGGTTTGATCCGAAACCTCAAGAATCACGTTTCCACCATCGCCACCATTTCCCCCGTCGGGGCCGCCGAGTGGTTTGTACTTCTCACGGCGAATCGATGCGGCGCCGTGACCACCATTGCCACCGGTAACGTACAAAGTCACCCTGTCAACAAAAGACGCCATAGCTACTCCCTACACGGCAAGCTTCTACAAATCCAGATAATAAAATTTTGAGGGTGATGGGAAACCCCAATCACCCTCAAAGCGTTAAGACTAGTTAGGCAGATACTGCCTCAACCACGTTAACGACGCGACGATTGCGCTTGTTCGCGAACTCAACATCGCCTGCAACGAGTGCGAAAAGCGTGTCATCCTTGCCGCGGCCTACATTCTCACCAGCGTGGTAACGAGTCCCGCGCTGACGAACTAGAATCTCGCCGGCCTGTACAAACTGGCCTCCGAAGCGCTTGATGCCGAGACGCTGGGCATTAGAGTCGCGACCGTTCTTGGAAGAACCGAGTCCCTTCTTACTTGCCATCTTTCAGCTTCTTTCTGTCAGTCCTAAAACGAGTTTAGGAACACTAACTACTTGATGCCAGTTACCTTGATCTTCGTCAGGGGCTGACGATGACCTTGGCGCTTGCGGTAGCCAGTCTTGTTCTTGAACTTGATAATAGAAATCTTCGGACCCTTGGCGGGTTCAACGATTTCAGCGGTTACCTTAACTTTGCCGAGCTCCGACACGTCCGAGGTTACCTTGTCACCGTCGACCACCATTAGGGGCTGGAGTTCGACAGTATCGCCGGGTTCTCCTGCCAACTTGTCGACGACGACGACATCACCGACGGACACCTTCTCCTGTCGGCCGCCGGCCTTGACGATCGCGTAGACCACGTTGCTGCTCATCTCTTAATAGATTACGAATTAACTATGCGTTCAAAGAAACGCACCGACGATCAAGACTACTTGAAACGCGCGTAGCAATCAAACGAATTTGCTCGTTTTGCCGCCTGTAGGCGTGTGGGATTCACCACCGGAGCCGCGCGCGTGTCGTCTTGAGTTTACTTATTCTCTTCCCCACCGGCATTAGGTTGCGACATTACCGCTCGCCTAGCCTTCTTAGCAGGGCGGGAAGAAGCGTCGGGTAACTGAATGTCATCGAGGCTCACAGCCGCGGGCCTTCCAATCTTTTCAGTTTTTACCGGCTCGGGCAGATCGAGCTTGACCTTGGGGTTTCCTACCTCCATGGTGACCGCTCGCCGCGCTCGCTTGCGGGGCACTACCGCGGCTTCACCCGAATGATTTGCAGCTTCTAGAAGATTTGCGGCGCGAGGAGCCGAAGCTAACTCCTTACGTTGACTACCCGCGGACACCTTCCTGGCTCGCTTGCCTTCCGGCTCGCTCCCGTCTGTGGCCACGCCTTGGTTCGATACCTTGGCGCCGTCCCGCTTCCCTCTCGACTGCTTCGAATCGCGCTTATGCCCCGGTCCACTCTCAGACTTCTTCGGCTTGGATTCTTCGGCACCGGTTTCTTGCTCAGACGAATCTTCTAGCTCGTTAGCTCCGCTCGCATTAGGGGCGCTGGACTCACTTTCTGAATTCTTGTCATCGCGGCGTTTGCGATTTCTTTGTCCGCGCCTGCGATCAGACTTCTTCGAGTTACCCTGCGCGTCTTCCTCAGCCTCGTGATGTTTAGAAGCAGCCGAGGCTGCTATTGCCGAAAGCGCTGCCTTCACTTCCTCATGCTTCTCATCAGATTCCGGCTCTTTCACCGGCTCTGACGTCTGCTTCTTCGGCGCGATAGCGTGGCCAGACTTATCCTTCTCTACAGGACTGGAGTGAACGATGAAGCCCCTGCCCTCACAGCACTCACACGGGGTAGAGAAGGCTTCAACTAACCCTTCACCAACCCGCTTTCGAGTCATTTGTACAAGGCCTAGAGCCGTAATCTCCGTAACCTGATGACGGGTACGGTCACGCCCTAAGCACTCCACCAGCCTGCGTAGCACGAGGTCGCGGTTAGACTCGAGCACCATGTCAACAAAGTCAATGACGATGATTCCGCCAATATCGCGAAGCCGAAGCTGCCGAACAATCTCTTCAGCAGCCTCCAGGTTGTTCATGGTGACCGTTTCTTCAAGAGTGCCACCTGAGCCAATAAACTTGCCCGTGTTCACATCGATGACGGTCATTGCCTCCGTGCGGTCGATAATCAAGGAACCACCCGAGGGAAGCCAGACCTTATTATCCATTCCCTTCGCAAGCTGCTCATCAACGCGATGCGAGTGAAACACGTCCTCGCGCTTGGTCCAGTGAACCAAACGATCTTCCAGGTCCGGTGACAGCTTTGACACGTACTCGCTGATGGTCTTCCACGTACCCGAGCCCTGCACCGTTAGCGAAGAAAAATCCTCGTTAAAGACATCGCGAACCACGCGAACAGCGAGCTCTGGCTCTGATCGCAACATCACCGGAGCTTTCTGCCCCTTCTTCTGCTTCTGTACGACCTCGTCCCACTGCGCCTGCAGGCGATTCACATCATCGCGCAACTGCGCTTCCGTCGCCCCCTCCGCAGCGGTACGGACGATTACTCCCGAATCCTTCGGAACGATCTTAGACAGTAGCTTCTTCAGGCGCGCCCGTTCCTTCTCGGGAAGCTTGCGCGAAATACCAGTCATCTGCCCGTCCGGCACCAGCACCAAGAAGCGGCCTGCCAAAGTGATTTGCGAGGTCAGACGGGCACCCTTATGCCCGATCGGATCCTTCGTGACCTGCACCAGAACTGTGTCACCCGACTTCAAAGCCTGTTCGATGCGACGCGGCCTGCCTTGGAATCCGAGCGCCTCCCAGTTCACTTCACCCGCATACAAAACCGCGTTACGACCCTTTCCAAGGTCAACGAACGCCGCCTCCATTGACGGCAAAACGTTCTGCACGCGACCGAGGTAAATGTTGCCCACCATTGTCTGCTGGGTGCGGCGCGCAACGTAATGCTCCGCAAGCAACCCATCTTCAAGAACGGCGATCTGGTTTAAACCGTTCTTCTCGCGCACGATCATCTCGCGCTTCACAGACTCACGCCGGGCCAAGAACTCCGATTCGGTTACAACTTGACGGCGACGGTTCTCTCGACGCCCCTCACGCCTACGCTGACGTTTAGCCTCTAGACGCGTTGAACCCTTGACGCCCTCAACCTCATTCGACAGTTCAGAAGAATCATCTTCTGTCGAAGAACGCCTACGCCTACGCCTGCGCACCGTAGTGACCTGCTCTTCGTTCACATCGTCGCCAGTGTCCTGTGACTGTTCACTGACGCTCTCGCCATCATCGAATGAGGACGAGTCCGCAACCTCTTCTTCCAAATCATCTACGCGCCTGCGAGACCTTTGTTTACGAGCGGGACGCTCATCATCATTCCCGCTTGTGTCGGGGTGAGAAATCGTCGGAGCTTGGAACAGCAGCGTCGCTGCGGCAGCCACAGGGACCTTTGTCCCTTGCGGGATCTCCTCATTCGCTTTGCGCGCGCCCGAGAAAACCGGGGCGCCTACACCGGGCGAAAACAGATCGGTTTCGACCCCTTTTTCGCCGCGATCAGCCTCATTATTATTTTCTTTTGTCACAAGCCTTCTCCAGTTAGCGCAGGACTTCATACCAAGCTCCTGCAGCAGCCGTCTTACGCAGACGGAAACCTAAACGGTGTAGCCCAAGCAGCTAACACAAGCGCCATACAGGGAGAAAACATCACCTGCTTGCGCCACTTTCACGGTATGGCGAAAGTATCTCCAGGAGGAATTATCGCACAATATACGAAGATCGGACGAATACGGCGGCACAGGGGACGAAAATGCGTCCTTTGACAGCATTTTCACCACCTCAAACTTGGACCGAAAACAGCCTCGTCAATTCTTGACAAAATCTTTTTAGAAACAATAATTTTGTCTAATTATTTTTTTGTTTACCGTTTCGTTACCAAAAACGGCACTTGTGAGCGGCCTAACATGCGCGTTATTACACGCTTTGTCAGATAGAATCTCGATTTGGAGATAAATCTTCCGTGCACACCTTGTATTCATGCATAAAGTGGTGTCTAAGAGGGGTCGTCGAAAATCGCCGACCTCAATTACCTATCAACTCGGAAAGGCGGAAACATGACCGTCCTCCCAGCAGCACTCGACGCAGTGTTTCTGGCGCGGTGGCAGTTTGCAATCACAACTGTCTACCACTTCCTACAGGTACCCCTAACCATTGGCCTGGGTCTCCTGGTTGCAATCATGCAAACCAAGTGGCACAGAAGCGGTAATGAGGTCTGGCTGCAGGCAACGCGATTCTTCGGAAAACTGTTCCTTATTAACTTCGCGCTAGGCGTCGCCACCGGCATCGTGCAGGAGTTCCAGTTCGGCATGAACTGGTCCGAATACTCCCGCTTCGTCGGCGACATCTTCGGCGCACCGCTAGCAGTTGAAGCACTGCTCGCATTCTTTATGGAATCGACCTTCCTTGGCCTATGGATCTTCGGCTGGGGCCGCATCTCAAAGCGGATGCACCTCGTTGCCATCTGGCTTGTAGCCATTGGCTCCACGCTTTCAGCCGTATGGATCCTCGCTGCAAACTCTTGGATGCAGCATCCTGTAGGCGCCTTCTACAACCCGGCCACCGGCCGCGCAGAACTTGACGGAGCCGGCGGCTTCTTCAAGGTCATCTCCAACCCCGTGCTATTCCTTGGATTCACACACGTCCTCTTCACCTCCCTGTTCGTAGCTGGCACCTTCGTTGCCGGTATCGCAGTGTGGTGGACAGTACGTTCCGCAAATGCTGGGGAGCACGGTGAACGCGAAGCACGCGAAATCTGGAAGCCGATCGCTAAGTTCGGCGCTTGGGCCCTCATCATCGCTGGCCTTGGCACCGTAGCAACCGGCCACTTCCAGGGCGTAGAAATGGTTAAACTCCAGCCAATGAAGATGGCTGTTGCTGAAGGCATCTGTATGGATACCGAAGGCGCCGCCTTCACCGTCGCTGGCTTTGGCGAATGCCCCCTCGACGATTCTGGCGATATGACCCGCTTCATCACGGTTCCTGGACTCGCATCGTTCCTGTCGCACAACTCCTTCAACGCTGAAGTAGAAGGCGTGCGCGACATCCAAGACCGCATGGTCGAGATGCTTAACGCCAACGAGTCGTTCACTTCGCGCTACGGTGATGCATCGCAGTACGACTTCCGCCCACCATCGATGCCAGTGTTCTACTCCTTCCGCATCATGGTTACGCTCGGCCTCATTTCAATGCTGCTGGGCCTAGGAATCCTCTACTGGTACCGCGGCGATAAGCTCGCCCGTTCCAAGTGGATGGCTAACTTCGCCCTCTTCTGCCTGCCCTGGCCGTTCATCGGCGCATCCGCAGGTTGGATCTTCACCGAAATTGGCCGCCAGCCATGGGTGGTATACCCGAACATTGCAGGTGCGCTGAACCAAGATCCAGTTGGTGGCGTTCTCCAGCTCACTGAGTTCGCCGCATCGGGTACGGTCCCGGCGGGACAGGTGCTGGTAACCACGGTGCTGTTCACCCTCCTATACGGCGGGCTCGGCGTCATCTGGTTCCTACTGTTGCGTCGCTGGGTACGCGAAGGCATGCATGTGCCCTACTCGAAGACGAATGAAGTAACCCCCGACACGCACCTGTCGTTCGGATACTGAGGAAGGTTGGTATAAACAATGAGTTGGCTCAGTATCGTTTGGTTCATTCTCATCGCCGTCCTCTGGACCGGCTACCTGATTCTGGAAGGCTTCGACCTTGGCGTTGGTGCCCTCCTCCCGTTCGTCGCTAAGAACGACGAAGAACGCTCCCAAGCTGTGAAGACCATTGGCCCTCACTGGGACGGCAACGAAGTTTGGCTCCTCACCGCAGGTGGCGCAACCTTCGCAGCATTCCCAGAGTGGTACGCCACCATGTTCTCCGGCATGTACCTAGCACTGTTCCTCATCCTTGTGCTCCTCATCCTGCGCATCGCAGCGATCGAGTGGCGCAAGATGATTGACTCCGTTAAATGGCGCTCCACTTGGGACACCATCCACACGGTTGCAGGTTTTGGCGTTCCCCTACTGTTCGGCGTTGCATTCGCAAACCTCGTACAGGGCATGAAGATCGAGGTCGTAGACCCGATGACCCTTGAGGCCGTGACGCCCCCAATCACCGATGATGTGCTCGTACACTCCGTACACCACCTGACGGGCGGTTTCTTCTCGCTCCTCACGGTGTTCACACTCCTTGGTGGCGCAGCTGTTCTGCTTCTCGCCCTCTCCCAGGGCGCACAGTTCCTGTCGCTTAAGACTGCTGGCCCGGTGCACGACCGCGCGGAGGCTCTGTCCTCCAAGCTTTCGATCATTGCCGCTGGCGTTACCGCGATCTGGGCACTGTGGGCAGTAATCGCCTACGCCGGATCCATCTGGGCGTGGCTACCACTCGTGGTTGCCGCAATCGCCCTCATCGTGTCCGCCGCACTATCGCAGAAGGCGCTCAACAATTCGATGGGCTCGTTCCTCGCGTCCTCGGTTGGAATTGCCGGCGCTGTCTCCTTCATCTTCGTTGCAATGGCACCGAACGTGATGAAGTCCAGCATCGATCCGGCATATTCTCTCACCATCGCGCAAGCGTCGTCCTCACACTCGACGCTCGTCGTGATGCTGACCGTAGCGATCGTGATGGTACCGATCGTCCTCGCATACACGGCATACTCCTACTGGGTATTCCGCAAGCGCGTCTCGCCTGATGACGTCGCAGAGAACCAGGGTCTACTACCCAAGCAGATCCGCGTTGGAGCGAACTTCCTCAAAGGCTAGATAAAGCACCAAGATGCGGGGCTGACCAATGCACGGTCAGCCCC
>NZ_JRMU01000018.1:0-80801 GCF_000758775.1 Actinomyces sp. S4-C9
GGGGCTGACCAATGCACGGTCAGCCCCGCATCTCTAATATAAGATGTGTATTCCACTTGAATCCGTAGGAAAGTGCAGGACGGGTAAGCGTGAAACCCCTGGATAAACGATTGCTGACATACGCGGCAGCGGCCAAGAAATACATCATCTTCATCACTATTTTTGGCACGCTCACGGCAGTCCTCGTACTTGCACAGGCAATCTCGATATCCTCGGCCATCTCCCCCGTTATTTCCGAAGGTAAAACCCTTACGGACGTCTTCCCGTGGGTGATTACGTTGCTGGTAATCGTGACCGTGCGAGCCGGCCTGGTCTATCTTCTAAACTCACGTGCACACCGCGCAGCAAATGATGCCATTATTGAACTTCGCGAGCAGGTGCTTGACCACGTCACCAAGCTCGGCCCCCGCTGGCTAGCCCGCAAAGGCACCGACACAATCACGCTCATAACCCGCGGCCTAGATGACCTAGGACCATACTTCGTGTCCTATCTACCGCAGCTACTCATGACAATGACGGTCACTCCCGTGGCTTTAGCCGTCATGCTTTACTACGACTTCCTCTCTGCCCTCATCGCGGTACTCACCATCCCTCTTATCCCTATCTTCATGATCCTGGTCGGCAAACTCACCCAGGAGTATTCCGACCAGAAACTGAAGACCATGGAGCGGCTTGGGTCCCAGCTTCTTGACCTCATCGCCGGCCTCGCCACCCTAAAAGCCCTCGGTCGCGAGAAAGCGCCTAACAAACACGTGCATCAGCTGGGACAAACCCACGCGAAAACCTCCATGCAAACCCTTCGCGTCGCATTCCTCTCTGGCGCAATCTTGGAGTTCATCGCCACCCTGTCCGTCGCACTTGTTGCCGTTGAGGTTGGCATGCGCCTGGTTTACGGCAACATTTCTCTATACGCCGGATTGATCGTAATCATGCTTGCCCCCGAGGTGTACCTACCCCTGCGTGAAGTTGGAAAGCAGTTCCATAACTCGGCAGACGGTGTAGCCGCCGCCAACGCCGCCTTCGAGATTCTCGAAGAGCCCGTCCAAACCGACGGTAGCATCAAGGCACCAAATCTAGCCCAGGACCTCGTTCAGATTGAAGATCTCCACGTCGCCGCACGCGGCGCATGGGCTCCCGCCGGACTTAACGCATCCATCCAAAGAGGGAAGATCACTGCCCTCGTAGGCCCGTCAGGCGCCGGCAAAACCACGACCGTTATGGTTCTTCTAGGGTTGCTCAAACCAACTCGCGGACGCGTGTTAGTGGGCGGAATTGACCTAGCCGAAATCGATCCGTCTTCCTGGTGGCGGCAACACACGTGGGTTCCCCAAGCACCCGCCATACTGCCGGGAACTATCAGAGAAAACATATCCTTCGGCCTTGACGTCTCACAAGACAAACTTGAAGAAGCAGCGCGCGCAACGGGTTTTCTTGAAGTCGTGGAAAAACTCCCGGCCAAATGGGACACCCCGGTTGGGCAAGGAGGCATCGGACTATCGGTTGGGCAACGCCAACGCCTTGCCCTCACTCGCGCCCTTCTTGAACAAACTCCCTGGGTAATACTCGACGAGCCAACCGCGCACCTGGACGCCCTCACCGAATCACAGGTCCTCGACACAATGATTCGCCTTCGCGACATGGGACGAACCGTTATCGTCATCGCGCACCGCAAAGCCGTAGTTGATGCAGCCGACTCCATCGTACAAATCGAATCACGCCCCGCCACCGAACAGGAGATTCTGGACTACCCACAGCTTGCGGAAAAGACTATTGAACAGTTCTTCCTTACCGAACAGCCCCGACTGTTGGAGGAAACCCGATGAGACTCTTCATTACCAAGCCAGAACGCGCCGCACTCAAGCGACTCATGCCCATGCTGCAGGTAAACAAGGCGCAATTTGCCCTCGCTGTACTACTCGGTGCACTCGGACTTGGCGCCACCATCGGCCTGGGAGCCACATCTGCGTGGCTCATCGCTCGCGCTTCACAAATGCCACCCGTCCTCTTCCTCACCGTGGCCACTGTAGGGGTACGCTTCTTTGGCGTATCCAAGGCAGTTTTGCGCTACGTACAACGCCTCGCTTCACATACCGTTGCAATCTATGGCATCGCAGACCTTCGCGAAAATGTCTACCGCACACTTTCCACGCGCAAAACCGATGCCATCACCAAACTGAAACGAGGTGACCTCTTAGAGCGCACCGGAGCCGACGTGGACGCCTTGGGAGACCTGCTTGTAAAGTCGGTACTCCCCGCTTGGATCGCGGCAGTAGCAGGCATCGGTACCGTGATAGGCATTGCGTTCCTGTCACTTCCCGTAGCGCTAGTGTTAGCTGTCTGCCTACTCCTATCAGGTGTAGTTGGTCCCCTCCTCACCGCCCGGTCCGCCAGAATCGCGCAGCTTGCCGAAGAAAAGGCCCGAACCGAATTAGCCAGTGAGGCCCTGACCCTCACCGACCACTACGCTGAACTTGCCGTATCCGGAAAAATGCAAGGCGTTCGCGACGCCATTCGCAAAACCCAAAACGACCTCACCGTGGCCAAAGATCAGGCTGCGCGTCCCGCAGCATTTGCTGCCGCCATCGACGCAATAGCCATGGGCCTCGCCGTGGCCGGAGCTATAGCGCTTGGTATCCCAGAAGTGCACGCCGGTCTCGTCTCCGTCGTTGCACTCGCCGTGCTTGTACTCACGCCGCTATCGTCCTTTGAAGGAACCGCCGAGCTTAGCCCTGCAGCCGTTCAACTTATCCGCTCCGCACGCGCGGCTACCCGCATCGACGAAATCCTCAACACCGACGAGACGCCAAGCCGAGCGGACATTCCGAAAGCAGAAGGCCCAGTGTTGAAGGCGGAAAATCTCTCCGTAGGATGGCCGGGCGGCCCGATTGTTGCAACCGACATAAACCTCGAGCTAAAACCCGGCTCTCGCCTGGCGCTCGTAGGCCCGTCGGGCATTGGGAAATCCACTATTTTATTCACTCTGGCAGGCATGCTTGAACCAAAGGCTGGACGCGTAACCTTAAATGGCGTGGACATCTACGGTGCCGACCGCGCAGAAGTGGGCAAGCGAGTCTCCCTAACCGCTGAGGACGCGCACATCTTCGCAACCTCAGTACTGGAAAACCTACGCGTGGCTAACCCCTCGTTGACCGAAGATGACGCGATCGCGCTCCTAGACCGCTCGGGCCTACACGAATGGAGGACCAATCTACCAGAAGGACTGGAAACCATCCTCGGCTCTGGCGGCACCACCGTTTCTGGAGGTGAAAGGCGACGCCTGCTACTTGCGCGGGCCCTTGCCGCACCAGCTCCCCTCCTGCTTATTGATGAGCCGGGCGAACACGTTGACAACCGGACTGCCGACAGACTCATCCGCGACCTTTTGACCGTAGATGGGGAAAGCCAAGACCTGGGCGTTTTGGTAGTGACACACCGTCTAACTCCTCTAGATCACGCCCAGCAGGCAATGGTTATCTCCGCAAATGAAGGAGAGCCAGTGACCATAACCGCACGCGGCACCCACGCCGAGCTCGTCGCGGGCAACAACGCTTACCGCTGGGCACTTGCGCGCGAAGGCAGTCTGGAAATCTCCAACTAGGACAAGTCGCCATGTTTGATCTTTTCCAAGCGGATTCCCCCGGGGCGGTGGTGAGCGCAAACTCATCCCTTAAAGCCGACCCCGAGCTCAAAGCCACACTCGGAGCACTCGTTCACGAAGTATGCGACCTCACGCAATCTCCCCAGGGACTGTTCGTTATCCAAGACGTGTGGGGAGCTCCCTCACTTCTCATTTCAAATAACGACCGGTTCGAGAACATGGACGTCCCCGCAAAAACCTTTTTGCGACTCATAGCCGCGAACATTCACCCGAACTCCCCCGTTGTTCTCAACGAGATCAGCCCACAAGTTCTCCAGACCGGCATCACTTTTGACATTAAGAGAGCCGTTGGCGTGCCCGTACTACAGCGCGGGCAACTGCTTGGCCGCCTCGTGGTTTTTGACAAATCTGAACCGTACACCGAGTACGACCTGCGCATCGCCACACACTTTGCAAAAATGATCAGCCTTGAAGCAGAAGTTTCTGAACTTTCCAGGCGCGTAAGTCAAGACGAACAGTGGATCGAAACCAGCCAAGGAGTAACTCAAGCCCTCTTCGATGCGACAGACGATGAGGGGCTAGAACCCGTAGTTGGCGCTATCCAAAACGGGTTGCAAGTAGACACCGTATTGATCATCCTCCCATCAGTTGCGGGCACTTGGGCGTGCGAATTTGCCAGTGGATATATGGCCGAGGAGCTGCTGGGCGCCGTCTTCCCAGAAGGAGGGCGCGCCCTCTTTGTGATCTCGGAGAAGGCGGGCATGATCGTTGAGTCGTTCGACTCTGCTCTCAACGTTAAGCTCGCTCCCCTGCGACACTTCGGCCCCGCCCTATACGCACCCCTCATGAACCGCAATGAAGCAGTTGGCGTGCTCATGCTACTTCGCAAAAAAGGCGCTATCCCCTTTGATATGCCCGACCTTCGCTTCGCCGAAAGTGTTGCACTACAAGGGGCATTCGGCCTAGAAGTATTCGAGGCGCGACACATCATCGAAATGACCGCGCTTGCTAACGAGCGTGAACGCATCAGCGCTGACCTGCATGACTTCGCTATTCAGGAGCTTTTTGCCGCCGGCATTCAAATAACTGCCGCTAAGAACGAACTTGAGAAAATCAATGCGCCAGATGACGCCAAACAATACCTAGATGGAGCCCTCGACGCCATCGACAACTCCGTTGTACAGGTTCGGTCAATCGTGCAAAACCTCAAGGATGATGTTGAAGGAACAAACGTCTTTGAGCGAATCTGCCAGGTGACTTCGGCGGCAAGAAGATCGCTCGGCTTCGCCCCCTCTTGCCTTCTGAATATCGACGGCCGCGCGGTAACTGACGTGCAAGATCCAGTCGTAGAACAGGCCCTATCCCTATTCGGCGATGAGCTAGCCAGCGATATTACCGCCTTCGTTCGCGAAGGCCTCTCCAACGTCGCCAGACACGCGCAAGCAGATGTAGTGACCGTTAATATCGACCTAAAAACTCAAGGTGAACCGCAGATCGATATTGAAATCGAGGACGACGGGATTGGGATCGATCCGAACAGGACCCGCAACTCGGGACTCGCCAATCTAGACAAGCGCGTGAAAAAACACGGGGGCACCATGAGCATCGATAAACGCAGCGACAAGGGCACCACCCTAAAATGCGAATTACCGATCGCGTAACGCTGCTGCTCGGCTTCGGTGCTGACAGTGCCTGGAGCTACGACTGACTACGCCACGGAGCTGACTGCTGCCCCGCTGCCCATGCCATCACTTGAGTGCGCCTCTTCAGTCCCATCTTCGAAAGAAGTGACGTGATGTGGTTCTTCACCGTCTTTTCAGAGATTCCTAGTGTCTCAGCGATCTCAGCATTAGACATGCCCTTTGATATGAGTCCCACGATTCGTCGCTCTGCGGGCGTCAAAGCGGCCATCACATCATCCTGGCCGCCTGCCCTACGGGTGATTGTCTTCTCGTCCAACAACACCTTGCCACCATGTACAAGACGGATAACGCGACTTACTTCCGCGCCGTGGACAGTCTTAAGAATGAATGCCTTGGCTCCGGCCTTACATGACTCCGCAAGCGCGTCATCGTCATCAAAGGAAGTAAGAACTATACATTTCGTATCGGGAAGCGATTTCCGCACGTGATTCATGATGTCTATACCCGTGCCATCAGGTAGCTGCAAATCGACCAACATCACATCGGGAGTAGTCAAGTCTGCCCGGGTTATGGCATCCTGCACACTACCGGCTTCCGCAACTACCTCAAATCCTTCGGTACGGCCGACGAGTTCTATAATGCCGTAGCGGACAATCTCATGGTCATCCACAACCATTACGCGAATATTTGAATCAGTACTGGAATTCTTCATAGCCACTGAATGATTATATGCGAAACCCGAGAGCTTCTCAGCGTAGGTTATCCTTCGGACACCCCTCGGTTACGCCGTCCAGAGCGAGGCTGACACACAGGGCAATAATGATGTGAGCGGCCACTAATAGTGACCTTAGCGATCGGTGTACCGCAGTTAATGCAAGCCTGCCCAACGCGTCCATAAACCGCTAAATAGCGGGCGAAATAACCCGGCTCCCCAACCGTATTCACATACAGTTCATCGAAAGAGGTGCCTCCCGCCTCAATCGACCTGCGCATAACAGCCCGGGCTGCCTCTAAAATCTGATGAACCTCGTAGACACGGACGTTCTTACCCATTCGCTGGCCGTGCACGCCAGCTAAAAACAGAGCCTCGTCCGCATAAATATTACCTATGCCAGACACTATCTCTTGATGCAAAAGCAGGTTTTTAACCGCGCTTCTTGACGCGCGGATCTTTTGCACTACCTGGTCAAGATCAAACGCTGGATCCAGTGGGTCACGCGCAATGTGCGCCGCGGACTGCGGAATCGCATCCAAAGTGGCGCCTTGACCAGCGACAGCTCCGTCCAAAGTAGGAACGCAATCACACACCTCAATTCGCCCGAAGGTGCGCTGATCTACAAACGAAAGCACCTGGCCATTGCTCAAAACGATTCTGGCGTGCTCATGGCGAAAACGTGGACGGTCACCATCACTCAGCCGAAGCTGCCCTGACATGCCCAGGTGAAACACGAGTCCACGGCCACTATCTAACTCCGCCCACAAAAACTTGCCTCGGCGCGCCAGAGCCTCCACTCGTCTGCCTCGGATAGCATCTTCTAGCGCCGCGGGCCCGCCCGGCTGGTTACGCGCCGTACGCTCACCCCAAACGGTTACGCCCGTAGCCGTCTGCCCCACGATATGGGGAGCTAAACCCATGCGGATAGTCTCTACCTCGGGAAGTTCAGGCATTGTTCACTCCAGCTATTCTGCGCTTTTCGGGTCGTCCTCACGCAAGTGGAAATAAGCTGCCTTTGCGGCGCTCGAGTTCGCGGTTTTCTTCGACGTGCCTTCCCCCTCGCCCATCACAACGCCGCCAATCGAAACGGTCGCGCTGAAAATACGCGCATGATCTGGGCCACGGCTCGTCGTTTCATACATTGGCTCGCCAAGGCCCGCCTGCGCCGTGTACTCCTGGAGCGTGGTCTTGTAATCAGACGAACGGCCAAGCTCAACCGCATCCTCCAAGAAGGGACGCAAATGTTCCTCAATAACCCTTCGCGTGGGCTCTAGGCCATGCGAAATGTAGGTCGCTCCAATTAAAGCCTCGACCGTGTCACAAAGAATGGAATCACGATCGCGCCCACCTGTTAAGTTCTCGCCCTTTCCAAGCAAAATATAATCTCCCAGGCCGATGCTTCGCCCCACTTTAGCGAGCGTCACCTGCGAAACTATAGCGCCCCTCATCCGCGACAACTGGGCCTCAGTGCACGTGGGGAACTTAATGAAAAGATGCTCCGTCACGATGATCGACAAAACCGAGTCACCAAGAAACTCCAGCCGCTCATTGTGCGGCAAATCGCCCTGCTCATACGCAAACGAACGATGCGTCAAAGCAAGTATTAAAAGTTCAGGATCCAGCTGAATTCGCCAGCGTCCCAAGAGATCTAGAGGATCACCTGCCGGCCCACTGGCGTCTCGTGATTGTTGTTTACTCACTTTTCATCTTGCTCGAGCAACGCCGCAAGCTTAGCGAAACGCGGATCAATCACCTCGTGCATGTGGTCGCTCGGCAAATCCTCCCACTTCTTGCCACACACATCGCAAAGCCCCCTGCAGTCAGGCTTGCACAAAGGCTGGAACGGGAAGCTCGTCACAATCGCATCCCTAAAGATCGGTTCAAGCGCGATCTCGTCGCCTTCCAAAACCTCGAGGTCTTCGACGCCCTCTTCACCATGCTCCTCTCGCATACGCGCGATAGCTTCAGCAGTGAAGAACATTTGCGATACTTCCGTAGTTTCCACGCCCTCAATTGGCTCGAGGCAACGCACGCACTCCGAACGCACCTGCGAATCAGCGCGCCCTTCAAACAGCACGCCTTCAACGAGGGAACGAACCGTAATATCAACGCTCACAACAGAGCCTGGAACCACCTCCATCACAACCGTGCCAAGGTCCTGTGGCGCCACCAGATCAAGGTGAAAGCTACGCTCCTGATTCGGCTCTGCGGGGAGCGTGCGAATATCCAAGATCGCGCCATTAAACTGGCGATCAGCCATCGCTAATCCCTCCAAGAAAAGTATCTACAAATAGCTAGTGCGCCCCTCGCACAGGGCTACGCAGGAAAACATTTTAACGCCCGGCGCGACGGGCCTCTTGACGAGACTCGATTGCATCCTGGCCGGCATGAGTCTGGTGTGCAATACGATCAATCGCAATAGCGAGCGTCTCCAGCGAATCCGCGCAGTACTGATCGGCGTCTTCGGCAAGTTCCATGGCCTTTTGATGCGCAGAGCTAACGATTTCCTCAGCGCGCTCGCGAGCCTGCACAGAGATGTTCTCCTGCGCGATCAACCCCTCGGCCTCCGCGCGAGCCTGCTCGACTATCTGCTGTGCCTGCTCCTTGGCATTTGTAACCAAGCGCTCGGCCTCTGCCGCGGCACGCTCACGAACAGCCTCGGCGTCTTCACGCGAACGCTGCGCCAAATCATCAGCCTTCTTACGAGCGTCCTCAACAATGCCATCAGCCCTGGCATTGGCCTCATTAATAGTGGATTCAGCGGCTGAATCCGCGCGCCCCATAACCGCATCCGCATCTGCAACCACAGCATCCGCCGCAACCAAATCATCGGGCAATGCCTGACGAGCTTGCTCCAACAAGTCAAGCACCTCAGCCTTGTTAACGAGCACCGAAGCACTCATAGGCAGTGCACGCGCAATCTCAACTAGATCCTCAATCTGGTCAAGAGCAGCGATCACCGTGGAAGGGCCGTACACGTCATCAATAGGCTCCCCCGCCTGCGCGCCCTGCAGATCATCCGAGTAAATATCGCTCATGATTTGGCCCCCTTAGCCACGAATCTTAATATCCAATGTTTCTTTCACGCCTGCACTAACCATAGACGAAACATCACCACCGTTAGCCGCAACTTCCTTAACAGTCGTAGAAGAAATGTGAGCAAGCGCCGGGTTAGTAGCGAGCAGAACAGTCTCAATATCGCCTAGCTCGCGGTTAATCGTAGCCTGGGGAAGCTCAAACCCCGCATCAACCGCGGAGCGAAGCCCCTTCACGATCACATCCACGTCATTTTCAACGCACCACTTGGCCAACAGTCCGTCAAGAGCTCTAACCTGCACACCGGGCATCCCCGCCGTGCTTTGTTTAGCAAGCTCCACGCGTTCCTCGATTGAAAACCAGTACTTTTTAGACAGGTTGTCTCCCACTCCAACGATTACTTCGTCAAAGAGGTTCGCGCACCTTTTAACAATGTCGAGGTGACCGTTTGTGAACGGATCAAAGGAGCCTGGAAATACTGCGCGTATCATGCCTCCACGCTACCGGTTTGCCGCGAAAAAGTTAGGAACCACACCATGGTTTCGCCCCATTTCTTGACCGACTCACGCTGGTACGAAGATGGCCACTGCGGTTCGGGGGTGCGGGCTGACAGTTCGACTACTACAAGAGCGTCTTCCTCTAAGAATTTCTCTATATGTTCAAGCACGTTGCGTAGCAGGCCCATATCAATACCGTAAGGAGGGTCTAGGAATGCCAGGCTAAAAGAGTGAATGCTCTCAAACTTCGCTGCGTCAGCTCGAACCACCCGCACATTGGGGAAACCGTTTTTGCTCACGTTGGAGCGCAAAACCTTTAGGGCGCCCGTCGAGTTATCTACCAACGTGGCGCTGGCCGCTCCTCGCGAAAGCGCCTCAAACCCCAGCGCACCCGAACCGGCAAAGAGGTCCAGCACTCTGGCTCCGCGAACCTCTCCCCAACTCTCTAAACGCGAGAATAGAGCCTCTCTTACCCGCTCAGACGTTGGTCGCGTACCGGCTGCAGGCACCTCCAGCCTGCGCCCGCCAAACGTTCCTGAAACAATCCGTGTCATACGTAAAGCCTACGCGATGTCATGAGCGTTCCATCCACTCAGCGGCCCGGTCCATCCGGTTCGCCGACTGCAGCAGCTGCGGGTGGGTGCTTAGGGACATGTCTTCTTCCAACAGCGTTTCCGCGTACTTGCGAGCAGCTTCAATAATCGCCCCGTCGCGCGTGACCCGCAGGGCCTTCAACGAAGTACGCGCACCTGACTGGCTCTCGCCCAGCACGTTACCTTCCCTACGCAGCCTCAAATTTGTCTCCGCTAACGCGAATCCATCCGTAGTGGAAGCAAACGCCTCCAAACGCTTCATCGACTCTGGGGCAAGTCCCGTTCGGTGGTGCGCCATGCAAATCGCTTGCTGACCACCGCGACCAACTCGTCCTCGCAACTGGTGCAACTGAGATAGACCAAACTGTTGCGCATCCAAAATAACCATCATCGAGGCGGCAGAAATATCTACACCTACCTCAATGACCGTTGTTGTTACCAAGATAGGGGTGGTTCCATCATCAAACCGATCGATTGCCTCAGCCTTCTCTTCTGCGCTCATGCGCCCGTGTAGCAACCCAACCTCAATACCCCCTAGCTGGGGAAGACTGGCCAGCATCTCGCGGCTATCGATCACGTTGGCCAACTGCGAATCATCACCATCGGCCGAATCTATTCGAGGAGCCACCACAAACACGCGGCCGCCGGCCACAACTTCTTCTTTGGCTCTCTCCCACATACGCTTGTTCCAAGCGTCATTCGCCGCATCAACGAGGAAAGTTTGAACCTCTTTACGGCCCTTCGGTAGCTCGCGAATAGTGATCGCGTCCAAATCCCCAAAAACCGTCATTGCGATTGTGCGCGGAATAGGCGTAGCCGTCATGGTTAACATGTGCGGAACTATTTGGCCGCCTTCACGAAGTCGATCGCGTTGAGCAACACCGAAGCGATGCTGTTCATCCACCACCACAAGCCCCAGATTAGAAAACTGGAGCGAATCCTGAATCAGCGCATGCGTACCCACGAATATCGCCGGCTGGCCCGAAGATGCGAGTACAGATACATCGCCACGATGTTTGGACTTAGACGAACCCGTAAGGAGCTCCACCGGGACGGGCAGCATTCTTGAAAGTGACACCGCATGCTGAGCTGCAAGCACTTCCGTGGGAGCCAGTAGGGCAGCCTGATACCCCGCATCCACCGCAGCCGTCATTGCGAGTCCAGCCACCACTGTCTTACCCGCACCAACATCGGCCTGCAGTAACTTTTGCATGGGATGCTCACCCGCCATATCTGACAGGATTTGCCCCAAGACCTCTTCCTGGCCGGCCGTCAAGGTGAACGGCAACGCAGCCTTTGCAGTAGCAAATGCTTCCCCCGCTTCTATGCGAGGCGCCGTAGCATCTTTACTGCGGGCACGACGGCGAAGCAAAGCCGTTTGCAAAGTGAGGGCTTCGGCCCATCTAACGGTTAGTTTGGCACGCGCAATTTCCTCATCAGATTGTGGATCATGTAACTGCCTCAGCGCCTCAACGTACGTCATGAGGTCGCGATCTTCGCGCAGTTTTGGCGGAATTGGATCGAGGACATTACCGGGCTTCAACATCGCCGCAATAATCTTCGCGGACTTAGACGTAAGCCAGCTTGGACACTTCGAGTTAGCCGAGTAAATCGGGATCGGACGATCCGCGCGATCCTTCGCATCACCCTGCTCAAACCGCTCAAAATCAGGATGGGTCAACTGCAGGCGACCGCGATAGGAAGATACCTTTCCCGCAAATAAATGCGACGACCCGGGAGTAAGCATCCTCTCATGCACCGACAGCGCGCCCGGATGGCGGGCAAAAAAAGTTGCTTTGATACTCTTGTAGCCGTCCGTAAGTTCAACTGATAGACGCACTCCCCCATTGCGGTTGCGCACCAGCTGCGCAGACTCCACCTGCGCGAGCAACGTCACGTCCTCTCCCTCATGAATCGCTGCGAGAGGAGTTAGCTTGCCCCAATGCCCGTAGCGCCGCGGGAAGAACATGAGCAAATCTGACGCCGTCTCCAGCCCTAGGGAGGCAATCTTCTTAGCCGTGCGCGGCCCGAGCAGACGATCCAACGGCGAATCAAGTAACTGCGGCTTGCTAGGAACGGAAGCACTCATCGATTTACCAACACCACCTGGGTGCGATTATCACGCGCATACTCCACGTACTGCGTGGCTCCGCGATCATCAAGCGCCATCTCAATCGAATGTCGCAGAAGCATGTCCGGTTCAGGCGCGATCATCACAACTCGTTCCAGCCCGTAACCAACCAATTGCTTAAGAGAGAATGACACCGTTTGCGGGTCCGCTTCCTCTAGGACCGCAACGCGTGCCTTCGCAGCCCTCGCCGCCGACTCGAGCAGATCGCGAGTGATCTTGGCCGTTCGATCCCCCACCTGCGGCATGAATATGGGCGCTGCCTTCCCCGCAAGTACGCTTACCGCCACGTCAGAATAAGGCGGCGTATCACTCACCACAAAAACTTCGGCAGATTTTAGAGCAAGCCTTTTCGCGCGCATCGCAACCTCAGCGGCGTCCTCATCACCTGCCACCACAAGGCTTACCCGGGAGGGAGCTGACAGCATGAGCTCAGAAATCAAAACCGCGTCCTGACGAATCGGATTCAAAATCACGTGCGCTCCAGTAGAGGCAACCTCCTCCAAGAAATGCTCATTACGCAACAGAGCAATTACGAGCACAGTTTCGGGGCGCTGCCACGTGGGGCGAGAAAGATACAAAACGCCCGACTCTTCTTCTTGCACGGCCAGTTCGTCATATCCAATCAACTCCCCATAGCGGGCATCCTTAACTACGATATGGCGCGTCCACCCAACCTTGGGTAAAACCGCGGCGGGGTCGGATGCGTCAATGTGGAAACGCCACGTACCCATTCCAAGCTGATCCGCGCTACCCTGCATCGAATACCGATAGCCCCGCTCATCCAGACTCGCCCGGAACTCCGCAAGGTCCTCCGCCATGCAATCTACGTGAAAATCAACGGAGAACTGCGCCCCCTCATGCGGAGCCTCGCTACTTTTTGAGATCTTCGTCGACTGCGCGAGCGAACGCATCATGTCACGCGCTACCTCAAGTGGAGCAAGAGAGTTCTCGTAGACCGAATGCAGCGCCGAAATCATCACTGCGAACACGCACGCACCCGGGTTTATCCACCCGCTAGTAGCCTCTATTAGCGCATCCTGGACCACCATCGATGCGCGGCCAACCATCATGTGCGCCGCGTCAATCGGATCCGGCGTATCCAACGCCACCGCTCGTGCCGCCGTAGCCATCTCCATTAGCTCTGGGGCAGGCGTTGAAAAAGCATCCTCCAGCGCGTTTGGAAGAGACGCGAGGAATGCGCGCATATCAATCGGTCTTACCTCGTTTGCCGAGGTAGCCGATGACAATGCCGCAATAATGCTCGTTATCAGTATGCCCACATGGCCCGCGGACCCCGCCCGTGCATACACCGTTAGTGCCTGTAAGAACGTGGACGCCGAATCTACCTCTTCGCCAGAGCGTTGCATTAACCGTTTTACCGCGGCGAACGAACGAGCCGCGTTAGCTCCCGTATCAAAATCTGACCCGCCCAAAGCATTCAAGTCATCCAAGAATGGGGCGAGCGCATCAAGCGCCTCGCCGCAACGGTCGATAAACTGAACAATGTCTTCCCCGCTCAGTGCGGAACGATACTGGCTGGTCATAGACAAATGGTCTCATAAGACACGGACTAAATGAGGGAGTCTAACTGCCAGCAAAGCCCATACTGTGGTCCACTAGACACAAAAACACGCCCCGATAGTTGGCAAAGGAGCCTTCATTTCGATAGTCTAAACAGGTTGCCTGAGGTGCGCGTACCCGTGTGCCCCAGCAGTGTTCAGAAATGAACAGTTGTATGAGACTTTACTAGGAATCGGAGATAAACCGTGGCTTCTAAGTGCGACGTGTGTGGCAAGGGACCCGGCTTCGGCAAGAGCGTTTCGCACTCCCACGTGCGAACCAACCGTCGTTGGAACCCCAACATTCAGCGTGTGCGTGCAGTCGTTAATGGCACCCCTAAGCGCCTCAACGTATGCACCACCTGCATCAAGAGCGAGCGCGTTACCCGCGCTATCTAAGCTACCGCTCTTACTGTGTTCGCCCTCGAAAGAGGGCGAATTTTTTATACCGCCAGGCCCTGCCCATCTTGAATTCCTTAATAAGACGGGAACATCTTAGCTGTTGACGCAACGGGCTAGTTTGTTATCCTGGCGAATGATGATCCCAAGATTAGGAGGATATTTGGCGCACTAATCGGTCATTTCGCGCGTGCTCCCTCGCGTATTCTCTATGGGAATTAAGGATTATTTATGTCTGACCAGAACTCTAATTCGATGGTCTCCCCTTCCACGTCTATTTCTGAAGCGCGCAAACAAGACCGAAATGTTCGCGCCGACACGTCATTTTTTGGCCATCCTCGTGGATTGGCAGCACTTTTCAATCTGGAGCTGTGGGAACGTTTCTCATATTTAGGTTTCCAAGCTATCTTGGCTCTCTACTTCGCCGACGCTATAGCCTCAGGAGGACTAGGCTACGATCAGCAAACCGCATCTTCTGTGGTAGCAGCATACGGTGCTCTAGTTTATTTGTTGGCCCTCGTCGGTGCTTGGATAGCGGACCGAGTTGTCGGTACGTATCGCTCCGTTCTATGGGGTTCCGTCCTTATTGCCAGCGGACACATTTTTATGGGAATCCCCCGAGAGTTCTCAACCTGGGTCGGTTTAGCTCTAATTATTCTCGGTACGGGTCTATTGAAGCCAAATGTCTCGACAATGGTCGGAGAGCTATACGAGCAAGGCGATAGACGGCGCGACGCAGGGTTTTCAATCTATTATTCCGGAATCAACATCGGCGCTTTCTTGGGCCCGCTCGTTGCTGGTTTTCTTGGTCAAACCTACCACTGGCACCTTGGATTCGCAGCGGCCGCAGTGGGGATGATTATCGGAATATTTTTCTTTATCCGCGGACGTTCCTCGTTTGCTGGGAAGGAAAGATCACAACGAATCCAAAACTCCTTCGAATTTGATGCAAATTTTTGGAAAACTACCGCGGCTGCTACAACAGCAATTGTAATTGGCCTCGTTTTTTTCTTCGCCACCGATGCCACTTTGGGAACGCTGGTGAACCTGGTAACCGGAGTTTCTGCGTTAGTTCCTTTTGTTTTTATTATCTGGATGGGACGTTCGGATTCTGTTACCCCTACGGAAAAACGCAATCTTTTGCCTTTTTCCCTGTTGCTTATCGCCCTTGTGGCATACAACCTCACGTACTTCCAGACAGGCAATACTTTGAATTTCCTGGCCCTGGAACAAACCTCAAACACGATCGGAGGTTTTTCCTACCCATCCACCTGGTACATATCTTTAACTGCGATCGTCGAGATCATAATGGGACCTGTTCTTGCTTGTATCTGGGTAAAACTTGGCAAACGGCAACCTCATGTGGCTTCGAAAGTTGGCATGGGTACGATGCTGGGTGGTGTTGCATTTCTAATGGTCACACTCGGTCAAACCTTAACCCCGCGTGGCGCCCTTATGTCGAGCATTTGGATGGTCTCTTGCTACGTTTTCCTCGGGCTTGGAGATTTGATCTTGCAGACCTCCGGGATGTCCGCAACCACGAAGCTCGCACCGCGCGCATTTGCCTCTCAAACTATGGCACTTTGGTTTGCCGCAATGGCACTAGCGCAGGGTATCCAGGCACAAATCGTTAAATTCTTTACATACGAAAATGCAGCATTTTATTTCGGTATTCAAGGAATCATCATCGTAGTTTACGCAATACTACTTATGGCTCTAACACCGTGGATGCGTAAACGTATGAAGCACGTTGTCTAGGAGGCGACTCAAACATGAAATACATTGAGCAGTTCCCCTTTGAACACGAAGTGATAGAAGAGTGGATCCCTTTATCTGATGGAACAAAACTTTGGATGAAGCGTTGGATGCCACAGACCAATCATCCAGTACCTGCCATTTTGGAATATCTACCATACAGGGCCGGAGACTGGACAGCCCCACGCGATTACGAACGGCACCCTTTCTACGCCGGGCATGGCTATGCTTCGATCCGAGTCGATATTCGAGGCCACGGCAACTCCGAAGGCGTACCGGGAGACGAGTACAGCCCTCAAGAACACGCCGACGGCGTTGAAGTGATCAACTGGATCGCACAACAGGATTGGTGCACAGGCAATGTGGGAATGTTCGGCATTTCCTGGGGCGGCTTCAACTCGCTTCAGCTGGCTGCACTGCACCCAGAACCGTTGAAAGCAATTGTCACCACCTGCTCGACAGACGATCGGTACGACAACGACGTGCACTACCTTGGTGGGTCGATGCTGGGTGTTGACATGCACGCATGGGCTGCCACTATGTTGGCCTTCGAGTCACGCCCCTTAGACAAACGTGTTTGGGGTGAAAAGTGGCGAGAGAAGTGGGAGTATCGACTAAACCGAATGGAGCCATACATCGACACGTGGCTGAGTCACCAAAGAAGAGACTCCTATTGGGAGCACGGCTCCGTATGCGAAGACTACTCCCAAATAAATGCTGCTGTTATGGCTGTAGGTGGCTGGTACGACCCGTATCGCGACACTGTATTGCGTCTTTGCGAACACCTTTCAGCGCTTGACAAAAATGTTAAAGGACTACTCGGGCCTTGGTCTCACCAGTATCCCGATCGTGATCTACGTCCCGGACCACATATAGATTTTCTAAATGAGACCCTGCGCTGGTGGGACCACTGGTTAAAAGAAAAGTCCAATGATGTGGTTAATGAGCCGTTGTTGCGTACTTGGATAACAGATCCGATTCCACCTCGTTCCGTCTACGATGAAATGCCCGGACGTTGGGTTGCTGAAACCAGTTGGCCGTCCCCAAACATCGTGCCAACCACTCTCAACTTCGAAAAAGGCTGTATAAACACGGTAAAAACTAATGCTGGTCATGTTCTCGTTGATTCTCCTCATGATACGGGACAAGCTGCAGGAAGGTATTTCCCCTTTGGAAATGCAGCTGATCTACCTGTAGACCAGCGAGCTGATGATGGCAGATCGGTAACGGTCGACTTCGAAGTAACTGAATCGTTCGAGATCTTGGGAAATGCGAAGTTAAAAATGCGTGTGAAAACCCAAGCTAGCGGCGGGCAACTCTACGCGCGTTTGAACGACGTCTCACCCGCGGGTGAATCAACGCTGGTAACTCGTGGAGCACTTAACCTTAGCTCCCGCGAAGGTCGTGACAAGGCAGTTCCAATGCCCACGGATGAATGGGTGGACGTGGAGTTCGCGATGACTGGAATTGGATATCACTTTGCGGCTGGCCACGTCCTGCGCATTGCAATCTCTAACGCGTACTGGCCGTGGATCTGGCCACAACCCGATTCGGGTATGATCACCCTCGATCTAACCGGTTCTCATATCGAGCTACCTGTCCGGCCGATCCCCGCTGCTGGTAGTGAACGCGCGAAACTTGATGCCGCTATTCATTTCGACGAGGCAGTGCAACCCGTGCCATTGGACGTGAAATATCCGGAAGCTGGACTGGCCGGATCGCGCAGGCCAGAACGGCTTATCTGCACCGATGTAGTTGCAAAAACTACCCTACTGCAAGTAGATCCCGCATATGGCGGTACCCGCATTTATCCTGACGGGTTGCACTTTGACGAGGACTCAGTAGAACGATATTGGATACAGTGGGATGACCCCACCACGGCGCGTACAGAGTCGCAGTGGCGGATCAAGCTAGAACGCCCAGAACTTGACTGGCAAGCGCGGGTGGAAGCCGATACCCGTATTACTTGTGACGACGCCAATTTCTATACTGAATCAGACGTCAAATGTTACGACGGCGACGAAGAGATTTTCGCAAAAGTTTGGAAGCGTACCATTCCAAGAGAAGCTTCCTAACCCCCTACTGGATTTTAAGTTGAATAACCACCTTAGGTGGTTATTCAACTTAAAACGTGAACGTGAAAACACTGGCACTGGCACTTCTGGAACCGACCACCTTACTTGCTCTGCATGATGATCAGGAGTAATTACATCGTCTTTGCAAGTGATCCCATCCACCAGCCGGATACGACTCGTCATCAAGCGTGACCGTTCCTACTTCCCCGCCGGTCACGTCACCGATAATCCTGAACGGGGGCGGCACGTTTATATCCGACGGGAACGTGGCCAGCAGCGCGTGATCCTCTCCGCGGTTGAACAGTCCTATCTTCTCGACCAGTTCCCAAGTATTAAGTTGCCCCACATCCAGCTGTTTTAAAGCAACATCGAGCCACGGCTGGTGTTCATCGACAATATTTTTCAAAAATGACCTAGACAATCGCATTGAAACTTTCGATGCTTTCGCAATCCGCGAGAGGTCAATACCAAGACCATCTGAAACATCGATCATTGCAGTTGCGCCCGCGTTAGCAGCTATAGGTCCCGCCTGGAGCGGAACCTTAGGAACCCGATAGAACGAGAGCGGATAATGATAGAATCCAAGCGCTTCTGCGCTGCGGAGGGCGGGGTTTACCACATGGTTTTGTAGCAACGCCAATCCAACGCCACTAACCCCAATATCGCCCGCGTAAGCGATTACATCACCCGGCTTTGCTTGTGCGCGCGTCACGAGGCGGTCACAATAACCAAATGCAGTGACCGCCAGCGTGAAATCTCTCCCGCTCGTGATATCTCCTCCGATAACTCCTGCACCAGTTTTCGCTACCTCACTACCGAAGCCCGAAACAACCTCGAGGATCCAATCCTCATCGCTTCCAGGAGGGATAACCATTGCGACCACGAGGCCCGAGGCGCGGCCTCCGCACGCTGCGATATCGGCGAGATTTTGGACCGCAGCCCGCGCCCCAATCTCACGAGGAGTAGACCAATCACGTCGAAAATGCTGCCCCTCCACGAGCGCGTCCGTTGTAACGAGAAAACTCCCCTCCGGCGCCTCAACCAATGCGCAATCATCACCTGATCCAAGCATTGTTCGCGTCCCTTCGGGGAGCACTTCGCGCATCCGCGCAATCAGCTGTCCTTCGCTACTCATATCCGCACTCTATGGCGCGCCTTTGCAGTGGCAAACAGACAAATCGCGGCGGCTGCTGAGACGTTCAACGACTCGGCGTGCCCGCCCAGCGGAATTGACACGGAATGATCAAAAACCGATTCATCGAGCTGTGCAAAACCGTGCGCCTCGTTACCAAACACCCAGGCCACGGGCGCGGCAAGATCGAGCGATTCCATGCCATCTTGAGCATCAAACAAGTTCACGCTACCGTGTCCATCCGCGGCCACCAAAGACATCTTGCGGGACTTCACCCACTCCGCGACCTCGTCGAAACCAACGTTCACGATCGAGGGCAAATGAAAAACAGAGCCGGCCGAAGCGCGCACAACTTTTGGAGATGAAACGTCAACCGTTCCTGAACATGCGATCACGGCGTCGGCCCCAGCGGCATCCGCCGCTCGAATGATATTACCCGCATTACCCGGATCTTGAGTCTGCCCCATGATCACAACGAAATCCCAATCAACCTTGGGCAGACCATCGGTGCGGAAATCCTTGACCACAGCGGCAACACCCTGCGCCGAAGGGGACATAGCCTTGGCTACCTGCTCCGTCATCGGGTGAACCCAACGGGTTGCCTTTAACGCGTCACGCAGAAGCTGCGGATCGCGCTGCTCCACCTCTTGTGAAATATAGACATCCACCAGGTCTTTGCCGCAAAACCGCACGGCCTCACGCACCGCTTGCGGCCCTTCTACAAGAACTTCACCACTACGCCTACGTGCCGAACGCCCGGCCAATGCTGCAACCTTACGAATGCGATCAGCATTCGGATTGTCCAGCAAAGCCGGGCGTTTGGAACGTGGCTGAAAATCAGCCGACATGCTTAGTTCTTCGGAGCGTTAACGTCTGCCGGAAGAGCGGCCTTCGCGGTCTCGACGAGGGCGGTGAACGCCTTCGGATCCGAAACAGCCAGGTCAGCAAGCATCTTGCGGTCAACCTCTACGCCAGCCAGGTTAAGACCCTGGATGAAGCGGTTGTACGTCATACCGTTCTCACGGACCGCAGCGTTGATGCGCTGAATCCAGAGGCGACGGAAGTCACGCTTGCGAGCGCGACGGTCGCGATAGGAGTACACCATTGAGTGGGTAACCTGCTCCTTAGCCTTACGGTAAAGGCGGGAACGCTGACCGCGGTAGCCGGATGCGCGCTCAAGAGTAGTGCGACGCTTCTTACGAGCGTTTACAGACCTTTTAACTCGTGCCATGAAAGTCTCCTGTTAAATCTAAAACCGCGGGTTACATACCCAGTAGGCGGCGAACGTTCTTCTCATCTGCTTTTGCAACTACCTGGTCGCGCGATAGGCGACGGGTGCGGGTAGAAGGCTTGTGCTCCAGGAGGTGACGCTTACCGGCCCTCTCACGCATAAGCTTTCCGCTTCCCGTAACGCGGAAACGCTTCTTCGCACCGGAGTGCGTCTTCATCTTCGCCATGTTTCTTCCTTTTTCTACTAGTCAAACGCGGGGGCTCTAGCTGCCAGACTTTGCTGATCTCTCAGCTTGGCGATCCCGCTTTGCTTGGCGCTCAGCTTCACGACGGCGACGCTGTTCGCTCTTTGCCTCAGACTTCTTACGAGTTGGTGCGAGAACCATCGTCATGTTGCGACCATCCTGACGCGGTTTAGACTCCACCACGCCAAGTTCAGCAACATCCTCAGCCAAACGCTCAAGCAAACGAATACCCATTTCCGGGCGAGACTGCTCGCGGCCACGGAACATGATCATGACCTTGACCTTGTCACCACCATTGAGAAACCGCTCAACGTGACCCTTCTTGGTCTCGTAATCGTGATCGTCGATCTTTAGGCGGAAACGGATTTCCTTCAAAACCGTGTTTGCCTGGTTTCGACGAGACTCACGTGCCTTTTGCGCAAGTTCGTACTTGTACTTGCCAAAGTCCATCAGCTTCGCAACCGATGGACGCGCATTCGGGGCAACCTCAACTAGGTCAAGGCCCGCCTCTTCAGCTAACCGGAGGGCGTCAGCCACACGCACGACGCCGACCTGTTCTCCTTCAGGTCCCACGAGGCGTACCTCTGGGACTCGGATTCGGTCATTAACACGAGGCTCGTTGATAAGTTGCTCCTTCAATAGTTCCCTGGTGACACGAAGAGGGCCTTCGCGCCGTCAGCACACGAAGACCCCGAAAATAACGGCTGAACCGCCGTAGTATTTACCCGGTTCCGGTGGCCGTAAGGCTTACCCTCGAAGAGGTTGGAACCCAGGTGGGATTACTCCGCTTGCTGTTGGCATTCATTTGAACGCCTACTGGTTGAGACTCTCGCTCAACAATCAACAGTCAGTTTAACAAATTTGCCGCGCTAATAGCGAACTGCCGGTATGGAGTCCGTCACGCCTGCGCCACGACGGTTGGTACTATTTCCACCAGTTCTGCTGCCGGACGCAACCTGGGCGTGGCCGCAATCTGTTGTAAATCACGAGTCAGACTCTCTTTAGATGCACCCTGCAAGATACCAACTGCGAGGCGCAAGGTGGCACCCGCACTGGGTAGCGGCTTTATAAATGCAATGCGTGGTGTAAGGCGGCCGGCAAGCTCTTCGAGCAGCTCGCCATCCTGCCAGGCAGGAAGCCACCTATCCCCGTGTGCCAAAGCTACCGTTGCCGGCCGCGGAATACGTATGTCAGATCGACCCTTGTCAATCACTAGGCGCCCCGAGGTTTGGGCAACCGCCAGCATAGCTACCCGGCGAGCAGGCATGGGTACCGGTCTAGCGTCCGCATCCCACTCGTTCATAGCGTCAGCGCTGGTAAAAGCAACAACAGCAGGCCCCTGCTTCGTTTGCGTAACCGAGACCTCACCTTCCTCACATGCTCCGCCTTCCACTACCGCGGGCACAAGCAGACGCTCATTTTCTAAAGCCTCTACTAGGGCCACCAGGCGGCCCGCCGAATCTTGAAGCGTCAAAGCAGCCGCTGTTTGCGGAAGGGTTTGGCCGGCCTCGCTGGCATCAACCGACTGGTTTAGCCTTGCCTGCAGGCTCTCGAATGAGTGCTTAGGCACTTGCGACCTCCAGGGCCTGTTCCAAGGTGAAGGCGCCGGAATATATGGCTTTACCAACGATCACGCCCTCCACGCCCTCATCTTGAAGGGGCAAAAGCGCGCGAATGTCATCCAGCTTAGACACGCCGCCCGAAGCGATTACCGCCGCATCGGTATGTGCACACACCTGCTTTAAAAGCTCAATGTTAGGTCCAGTGAGCGTCCCGTCCTTGGCAACGTCAGTAACCACGTAGCGCTCGCAACCAGCACGGTCCAAAAGTTCAATCATCTCGAACAGGTCACCGCCCTGCTTGGTCCACCCGCGAGTTGCAAGAGTAGTACCGCGAACGTCCAAACCCACCGCGATGCGATCGCCATACTCGCCAATAACGCGCTTGGTCCACTCGGTGTTTTCGATAGCTGCGGTGCCGAGATTCACGCGTCTTGCTCCGGCCTGAAGCGCCCGGTTAAGTGACTCATCGTCACGAATACCGCCCGAAAGCTCAATGTTAATATCCACACTTCCGGCGATTTCGTGCGCGAGTTCCGCATTAGACCCGCGGCCAAACGCGGCATCCAAATCAACCATGTGGATCCACTGCGCGCCTTTAGCCGCAAAATCGGCGGCAATCTGTGCTGGCTCACCGTAGAACGTCTCGGTTCCAGCTTCACCTTGATGCAGGCGCACAGCGCGACCGTCTACAATATCGATGGCAGGTAGAACAATCATTTTGCTTCCTAAACTCGTTTGGGAAAACCAAAGCCGCGCCCTTTCGGAACCGGACGTTCCGTAGCATGCACCGCGTCCGGGTAATCTTGCGGGCGAGCCCTACCAAGTAGCAGGTCTTCAGCGCGGATATCGATCGAGTTGATCAATAGGCCAGCAGGGATCGCATCCTCCGGCTTGCCGTTCACATAACGCCTGGCATACACCGATCCGGAAACCAACGAATCTTCCTCCGCGAGCGTAGATACCACAGCTACCGCCCCGAACTTCGAAAGCTTTGAAATAACCTTTGCGAAGCGGTCAACCTCTTCGGGCATGGGGCGTTCTTCACCCAGTAGGCTCTCGAACTCCTCTTCCTCATCATCCGGGTCCAATTCTAGGTAGAGGACGATTTGGTGATCGATTGGCACAATCCACCTGGCGATCTTGTACATGCCGAGCATGCGAGCAACTGCGGAGGCTGGACGCAGGGGCGCGAAGATAAGGCCGATACGTTGCGCGCCTTCCTCCAGGTGCAGACTTTCATCAACCGGCTCGTCCGGATCCGCCTGCTCTACCTGATCATCTTGCCGCGCAGTCGTGTCTGGCTCTGAGGCGCCTTCGTTCGCATCCGGCTCTTCCATACCGGCAATAATGCGTTCGAATTCCTCATCAATATTGCGCTCGCTCACAGTGCGCCCTTTGTGGACGGAATGCCAGAAGCTCGCGGATCCATTTCAACAGCTGCGCGCAATGCCCTCGCCAACGCCTTAAACTGCGCTTCAACAATGTGGTGCGGGTCGCGACCGCGAATCAAGTCCACATGCAGACAGATGCCCGCGTTATATGCCAGGGACTCAAAAACATGCCGGGTCATTGCACCTGTAAAGTGACCGCCAATCAGGTGGTAAACCTGCTCGTGGGGTTCCCCCTCATGCACCACGTACGGGCGGCCCGCAAGGTCTACCACTGCCCGGGCAAGCGCCTCATCGAGTGGTACCGTCGCATCTCCATAACGCCGAATCCCGCTCTTGTCGCCCAGCGCTTGCTTCAGTGCCTGACCGATGCAAATAGCCGTGTCTTCAACCGTGTGGTGAACATCTACCTCAACGTCACCATTTGCCTCAATCGTCAGGTCTATTAGCGAATGCTTACCAAGCGCAGTCAGCATGTGGTCGTAAAAGGGAACGCCCGTATTGATCTGGGTTTTGCCAGTGCCATCCAGGTTCAACTCAACTCGAATCGTGGACTCAAACGTTGAACGCTCCACGACGGCCGTACGCGGATTCGACATTCTCACAAGATCTCCTCTAACGCCGCTCGAAAACGAGCGTCTTCTTCATCAGTACCTACACTAACCCGAAGATACCCTTCCGGGCCCACAACACGAATCAGAACGCCTCGCTCCAAAAGTTGTTCAAAAATGCGCTCGCGATCCGCAAACTTACCAAACAGGACGAAGTTCGCATCAGAATCGGCGACCTCCAGCCCCTTGCCGCGCAACCAGATTACGAGGTCATCACGTGTAGTACGCATGTGCGCCACCTGACTCATCAGCTCTTTCGAGTGTGAAAGTGCCGCGAGCGCCACCGCCTGCGTGGTAGCAGAGAGGTGGTACGGAAGGCGAACCCGCATAACGTGGTTAACTATTTCGCGCGAGGCTGCGAAGTAACCCAGACGCAATCCGGCCATTCCAAATGCTTTCGACATGGTGCGGCTGACAACGACGTGCGGATACTCATCCAGGAGAGTCAGCGCAGAGGGGGTGCCTTCGCGACGAAACTCGGCGTAGGCCTCGTCGATCACCAAAACCGTGTCGGTTTGGGCTCCCCCTATCACGGGACCACTTCCACGGGTTGCTTCGGCAACCAGGCGTACCTCTTCTAAAGTTAGAGCCGTACCCGTCGGGTTATTTGGAGAGGCCAGGACCAACACGGAAGGTTTCGTGCGCGCAATCTGTGCCTCAACCTGTTCGAGATCAAGTTTGAAACCAGCGCCGCGCGTGCCAGCAACCCAGTTTGTACCCGTGTCGCGAGCGTACTCGTGATACATCGAATAGGTAGGGGCAAAAGATAACAGCGTTCTGCCCTGGCCCCCATAGGCCTGCAAAAGGTGCAGCATGACCTCGTTGGAACCGTTCGCAGCCCAAATACGTTCCTTCTCAACCATTACACCCGCTTCCTCATACAGATAGTTAGCTAGTGCGGCGCGAAGTTCCATGAAGTCGCGATCAGGATAGCGATTCATAGTAGGCAGAATCTTAGCTACTCGCTCCAAAATGGAGGCGATCACCGCCAGCGAAGGCGAATACGGATTCTCGTTTACATTTAAGCGCACTGGAACTTCGAGTTGCGGTGCGCCATAGGGCTGTACACTGGCTAGCTCTTCACGCAGAGGTAAAGTCATGGCGTTTACTCCTTCGTTGCAAAGCGTTCGATGGCAGCCTCGCCGTGCGCGGGCAAGTCCTCACTATTGGCGAGCGCAACCAGCGGGTCGGTTAGACCTCGAAGTGCCTGCTCGTTGTACTCAATCTGCTGCACCGATTTCAAGAAAGCATGCACGTTCAATCCCGACGCGAACCGCGCTGTACCGCCGGTAGGTAGAACGTGGTTGGAACCGGCAATGTAATCACCCAGCGGAACCGGCGAGTACGGGCCCACAAAAATGGCGCCCGCATTACGGATCTGCTTGGAATCCTTAAGAGCGTTTTCCGTTTGGATCTCCAAGTGCTCTGCACCAAACGCATTTGCCACAAAAATCGAGTGTGCAACATCCTTGGTGAGTACTATCGCGGACTGGGGACCGCCCAGTGCTGTCTCAATACGCTGTGCGTGCTTCGTCTGTGGAACCATCCGCGCCAGCTCTGCTTGGACCGCCTGCGCGTGCGCCACCGAATCCGTAATCAAAACCGAAGCAGCTGCCGGATCGTGTTCGGCCTGCGAAATCAGATCGCGCGCCACGAAGCGCGGATTCGCCGCCTCGTCGGCAATAATAGCGATCTCTGTCGTACCAGCCTCCGCATCAATACCAACCACCGACTTCACCGCGCGTTTTGCAGCGGCAACAAAAATGTTGCCCGGCCCCGTAACTACATCGACCGGCTCCAAAACACTGTCATCAACCTCGTCGCTGAATCCATACGCGAACGCTGCTATCGCCTGCGCCCCGCCCATGGCATAGACCTCATCGATGCCCAAAAGCTCGCAAGCCGCCAAAATCGTTGGGTGAGGTAGACCGTCGAACTCCCTTTGCGCCGGGCTTGCAATCGCGATCGAATCGACTCCCGCAACCTTTGCGGCAACAACGTTCATGACCACCGAGGATGGGTAAACAGCCAAGCCGCCCGGCACGTACAGGCCGACTCGTCGCACCGGAATCCAGCGCTGCCGCACAAAGCCTCCCGGCACTACCTCAACCACGCGCTCCATGGGGAGCTGCGCCTCATGCCCAATCTGATTGTTGCGAATCGAGATTTCCAAACCCGCGCGAACCTTTGAATCAAGCCCCGCTAACGCATCTTGCAAAGCCGACCTCGGCACGCGAATATGAGTAGGTTCCACTCCATCAAACTGAGCGGTCCACCTGCGAACAGCTTTCGCCCCGTGAGCGCGTACATCCTCAATAATCGGCCTCACTTTTTCTAAAGCGCCTTCAACATCGAGAGAAGCGCGCGGCAGTCTTTCAGAAAGCTCGCTGGCGCTAAGCGAAATCTCACGCAGGTCAAGTATGTTCATCATGCCTTCTACTTTAGGGTTTTTACGCCCCGAATGCGCCGGCGGACAAAAACGTGGAACGCACTTGCGGGCCTTACCTGGCATAATGACCTCATGAGTATGAGGCCGCGTCATGCAAAAGACACACCCGAAATCAACTACTGGTGGGTACTCGTCTTTGCCGTAACTTTCACCGCGCTGTGCTGGATCCTTTATACACCCGCAGACGGCTCTGCCTCCGGAATCCTAACGACCTTGCTAAACCGCGTCAGCGAACTCCTGCCCGCACTGAACCTCACCGACTCAGCCGGATTAGACAAGATTGTTCATTCGAGCGCATTCGCCATGGTCACTGCCGCAGCGCTACTGACCGGATGGCGTAGAGACATTGTCATTGGACTCAGCATTATCCACGCAGGCCTGTCCGAAATCATCCAGGCCTACTTCATCCGCGGGAGGACCGGGCAGGCCCTAGACATCGTGGCAGACGTGGCAGGCATCCTCATCGCGTGGCTAATAGTGGCGCTACTAGTTAAGAAAGAGGAAACACATGAATGAGCGCGAAATCCGAGTCCGCGGCGAAATTCGCCTAGGCCAGCTGCTAAAACTAGCCGGATTAGTGGAAAACGGCGGAGAAGCGCGCGTGGTCATACAGGAAGGCTACGTTAGCGTAGACGGTGAAATAAACACTCGCCGCGGTGCCCGCCTCAAGGACGGTCAAGTCGTATCCATCGACTACGGCGGTGAAATCGAATCAGTCATTGTCCGCGCCGAAAGCGAATAGCCCAGCAACCTGGTGGTGGCTCCCAAAGCCGCCACCATTTTCTATTAGCGCAACACTCCCGCCCCAAGGGCCGCCTTCAAATCCGCAAAAAAAGACGTATTCGAATCGACGTTGAAAGACGGGTCAAACTGCACCAATGTGGGCTTCTCCCCCGGCCTCAAAATCCTTAGTTGCACCGGACACGGCCCCGGATAGCCTGAAATAATACTCTTCAAATCGGTCAGTACCGGCTCCGTGCACCTGTGAACCGGAAGCTCCAAAACCACGGGCGCATTACCGTCCTCACCCAAATCAAGCACGGTCATCGACATGCCATTAATCGTGCGCTCGCGGTCGCGTTCTTTCACCCGTCCCTCCACCTGCACTACAAGATCGGTAGCGAGGATGTGCGGGATCGACTCGTATGAGCGAGGGAAGAACAAGACGTCGATTGATCCGGATAGGTCCTCAACCGTGACTATCGCCCACAGCTCACCCTTGCGGGTAGTCTTTACATCAACTTTTGTAACGAGGCCGGCAACCTTCACATTTTGGTTATCCATGCTGCCTTCGCCGTGGACGATGCCACCAATAGTCATGTCCTGGTATCGAGCAAGCGCGCGGTGAATACCCGAGAGCGGATGGTCCGAGACGTACAGGCCGAGCATGTCGCGCTCATACTGGAGCTTCTCTCGCTTGGACCACTGCGGAATGTCGGGGATCTCCACCTGGAGAACTGACGCGCTTTCACCGCCCATCGCACCGAAGAGGTCGAACTGGCCGATGGACTCGTTGCGCTTCAGTTTAACGGCCGAGTCTACTGCCTCCTCGTGCACTGCCACAACTGCCCTGCGGTTTTCCTCCAGAGTGTCGAACGCACCCGCCTTGATGAGGGACTCGATAGTGCGCTTGTTACACACCCGAACCGGAACCTTGTCCAAGAAGTCAGCGAAAGACGTGTACGCGCCCTTCTCATCACGCGCTTCCTCAATGCCGTCCACCACGTTCGCACCCACGTTACGGATTGCGGCAAGACCAAAACGAATATCACTATCAGCCGGGGTGAAGTTCGCAGCCGACTCATTAACGTCCGGCGGCAAAACCGTAATTCCCATGCGGCGGCACTCAGAAAGATACAGCGCGAGCTTATCCTTCTTATCCCTATTCGAAGTGAGGAGGGCAGCCATGTACTCGGTGGGATAGTTAGCTTTCAGCCAAGCCGTCCAGTAAGACACAAGACCGTATGCGGCCGAGTGAGACTTGTTGAACGCGTAGTTCGAAAACGGAACGAGAATGTCCCACAGGGTCTTCACCGCGTCCTCGGAATATCCGCGTTCAATCATGCCCTGATGGAACGGACCATATTCCTTATCGAGGATTTCCTTCTTCTTCTTGCCCATCGCGCGGCGCAACAAATCTGCTTGTCCAAGCGAGTAGCCGGCAACGCGCTGGGCAATAGCCATAACCTGCTCTTGGTAAACGATGAGGCCATAGGTAGTGCCCAGAATATCCTCAAGAGGCTCCGCCAGCTCGGGGTGAATAGGCACGATCTGTGCGCGCCCATTCTTACGGTCCGCGTACTTATTATGCGAGTCCGCACCCATCGGACCGGGACGGTACAGGGCACCCACAGCTGAAATATCTTCGAAGTTATCCGGATGCATACGCTTAAGTAGCTTTTGCATACCGTCACCATCAAGCTGGAATACACCTAGCGTTTCACCGCGTGAAAGTAGCTCGTACGTCTTTTCATCATCGAGGCCAATATGGTTTAAGTCGGGGCGCTCCTTGCCATTCTTCTCAATATTGTCGAGCGCATCCGAGATCACCGTGAGGTTGGTGAGCCCCAAGAAGTCCATCTTTAGCAGGCCCAGAGTCTCACACGTTGGGTAATCAAACTGGGTGATTATAGCCCCGTCCTGTGGACGCTTCATTAGTGGAATGATCTGTTGCAAAGACTCCGAGGACATGATCACCGCGCAGGCGTGCACGCCCCACTGGCGAGTCAGGCCCTCAATGCCTTTGGCAAGCTGAACCACCTCGTGGGTTTCGGCATTCTCCTGGTGGAATCGGCGGAACTCGGCGGCCTCCTCGTACCGGGGATCTTCCGGGTTGAAAATACCATTTACCGAAATATCCTTACCCATGACCGATGGCGGCAGCGCCTTGGTCAACTGGTCGCCCAAGTTAAACGGCTTGTCCAAAATACGCGCCGAGTCTTTCAGCGCCTGCTTGGTTTTAATCTTGCCGTAGGTAATAACCTGCGCCACGCGATCCGAACCATACTTCTCAGTCACGTAGTCGATGACCTCACCGCGCCTACGCTCATCAAAATCGACGTCGAAGTCAGGCATTGACACACGTTCAGGATTCAAGAAGCGCTCGAACAGGAGGCCGTGGTTCAGCGGGTTCAGATCGGTGATCTGCATCGCGTATGCCACCATCGAGCCTGCACCGGAACCACGACCGGGCCCTACCCTAATGCCTTGTTCTTTTGCCCAGCGAATGAAGTCTGAAACGACGAGGAAGTAACCGGGAAAGCCCATTTGAGTGATGATGCCGACCTCGTACTCGGCCTGTTTGCGAACGTCTTCAGGAACACCGCCCGGGAAGCGGTAGTTCAGGCCCCGTTCAACTTCCTTTACAAACCATGAGGTCTCGTCTTCTCCCGCAGGAACCGGGAACCGGGGCATGTAGTTAGCGCCTTCGCCAACCGTGGTGAAATGAACGTCGCAACGCTCTGCGATTTCCAACGTAGCATCGCATGCGTCAAGTGCATCTTGCCAGTCCCGACGCATCGATTCGGATGAGCGAATGTAGTAGCCCGAGCCGTCAAATCGGAAGCGGTCTGGATCTGCCAACTTCGAACCGGAGTTAATACAAAGCAGCGCATCTTGAATATCGCGATCATCAGCCGTCACGTAGTGCGCGTCATTGGTGACGATCTTCGGGGCCTTCAGATGCTCGGCGAGGCGGAATAAGTCGGTGCGAACACGGCGTTCAATCTCAATGCCGTGATCCATCAACTCGATGTAGAAGTTGTCTTTACCGAAGATATCCTGCAGACGACCAGCTGCGGCAACCGCCTCGTCCCACTGTCCTAGACGAAGACGCACCTGCACCTCGGACGAAGGGCAACCCGAGAATGCGATTAGGCCAGAGTGGTGGCGTTCCAACAGTTCCATGTCGGCGCGCGGCCACTTACCCATCTGGCCATCAAGCGAAGCACCAGATCCAAGGCGGAAAAGGTTATGCATTCCCTCCGTGGTTTCAGAAATGAGGGTCAGGTGTGTGTAGGCGCCGCGAGCGGAAACATCATCATCCTTTTGTGACTCGTCTCCCCAACGCACACGCGTTTGGTCAAAACGTGACGTGCCCGGCGTCATGTACGCCTCGAGGCCGATAATTGGTTTTACGCCATGCTTCTTCGCCGCCGCGTAAAACTCGTACGCTCCAAACAGATAGCCGTGGTCCGTGATTGCGATTGCGGGCTGACCAAGCCTTGCAGCCTCCTTAACCATGGGAACAATTTTGGAAGCCCCATCGAGCATCGAATACTCGGTGTGATTATGAAGGTGAGCAAACTGTGGAACGGACATAGGGTCAGTCTATGCTAGCTAAACTCTCGAAGAAACTTCAGGACGGGTTGCGAAGTTGCTCTAGGACCTGTTCCAGATCCGGTGGGTAAGGTGCGGTAACACTCATTCTTACCGCAGTGCGCGGGTGCGTAAATTTCAGTTCCACCGCGTGTAACCACTGCCGTTCCAACCCCAGCTCTTGGGCCTTACGCTCATCCGCACCATAAAACGTGTCGCCAATCAAGGGAGTATTAATTGACGAAAAATGGACACGGATCTGGTGGGTACGTCCCGTCTCCAGCTCCACCTTTACCAACGTTGCACCCGGTAAATACTCCAGCACTTCAAAATGGGTAATCGCTCGGCGGCCCGAAGCCACAATGCCCATCCGCCATTCCTTTGACGGATGGCGTGCAATCGGAGCATCAATCGTTCCTTTAGCCGGTTCCAAATGTCCAGTAACGAGGGCATGGTAGATCTTGTCCACCGTGCGCTCTTTAAATGCGTGCTTCAGCTTGGTATAGGCAAGCTCTGACTTAGCCACCACCATCGCGCCAGAGGTGCCCACATCCAGGCGATGCACAATGCCCTGGCGCTCCGGCGGACCCGAAGTAGAAATACGATAGCCCGCGGCCTCCAGGTTTCCAATCACCGTGGGCCCATCCCAGCCCGGACCCGTGTGCGCGGCGACCCCCACCGGTTTGTTTACAACAACTACGTCCTCGTCATCGTAAAGAACATCCATGCCCACCACCGGCGCAGGAGCCTTCTCCTGCACCTGCATATTGACCGAAATCATTTGGCCAAATTCCAGCCGCTGGCCTTTCTTAGCAGCAACCGAATCGACCTCGATCTCTCCTGCTTCAATCATCTTGCCAACAGCGGAACGCGATAGTCCCAGCATTCGGGAGAGCGAAACATCGATTCGCTCCCCCACAAGGCCGTCCGGAACAGGCAAGAAGCGTGTTTCACTCACTGCCTCTCACCACCGAGATCACGGTTGAACGGCACTTCAAGAACTGCCAGCAAGAACATTGAAGCTGCCGCAACCACGATGTAAATATCGGCAACGTTACCTACAAACCAGCCGTTCCAATTCAGGAAATCAACCACGTGTCCCATTCCAAACGAAGGCGGCTGAATCAGGCGGTCAATCAAGTTTCCAATTGCCCCACCAAAAAGAAGAGCCATCGATAGCAACCACGGCGATGAAGAAACCTTGCGAACGTAGTACAAAATCACCACGATTATCGCAATAGCTATGACCGTGAAAACCCACGTAGCGTTATCCAGCAAAGAAAAAGCGGCGCCAGGATTGTGGACGAGTTGAAAACTAATGAACGAACCAATAAAAGGGTCAATCTGATCGGTGGACAGGTTATTCAAAGCCCAGACCTTGCTCACCTGATCCGTACCCACCGCTAGAATGGCAACCACGTAAAAGATGATGCGGGTCTTAAAACTTTGTGTCACCTGTTGCATTCGATAACCCCCAAATAATAAGACAAAGCGGGGGCGACGCACGTCGCCTCCGCTTTGTCGGAACAGTTAAAACTAGTTGGCAACTTCCGAGAGGAAGCTCTGTAGCTGTTCACGCAGACGAGTGCGGTACTCAGCCTCAAAGCTCTTCAATTCGTTGATCTTGCCCTCTAGCATGCCGCGATCAACGTCAAGCTGGTTGAGGATCGAGTCGCGCTTATCTTCAGCCTCCGCCACGATCTTGCTTCCCTCTTCGCGAGCCTCAGCAATAATGCGCTCGCCTTCCTCACGACCATCGCGCACGTACTCATCGTGAACGCGCTGGGCCAGAGCCAACATCGAGGTTGCATCTTCCGGCGTGGAGGTCGGAGCTGCAGCCGTCACGGGGGCGGGAGCTGGTACCGGCTCCGGTTCGGGCTCCGGCTCGGGCTTGACTTCCTCCACTGGCTCAGCAACAACTGGCGCGGGCGCGGAGCCCGACTCAGAACCCTCAAGCTCTTCAACGCGAAGCTGCGCTGCTTCAAGCTTTTGCTTTAGCTCCGTATTCTCAACCTGGAGAGCGTAGATGGTTTCAACTACTTCGTCGAGAAACTCATCAACCTCGACCTGGTCGTATCCCTCACGGAACTTCACCGACTGGAAAGTCTTATTCAAGACATCCTCTGTCGAAAGCAGTGCCATTTCTTCACCTCTATATCTAAATGGGATTTGTACAGCGCTAGCCTCCAGACAATAATTTTGTCCACAGCACGCGCAGTCAAACTTTTTCTATCTCATAGACTACAGAATTTCATTGTAAGTGTGCACCTACATGAGCAATCTCGCAATTTCTCCCAAAATTACTACACCCGCAAACAGGACAATAAATCCCACGTCGAGAGAGATCTCGCCAAGCCGCAATGGAGGAATGAAACGGCGCAAAAAACGCAACGGTGGATCCGTAAGGGCGTAAATAACGTTCAGGAGCACAAGGAGCACACCGCGTGGCTGCCACTGCGGGCTGAAGAACTGAACCCAGTCAAAAACCAGCCTAATGAGTAGCACCAGCGTGTAAATCGAGACTAATAACGATAGCGCCTGTCCGATGTACCAAGACAAGTGTTAAAACCTACCTTTAGAAACCCAAGCCCGACTTGTTTGCGAACAACGGCTCGTTTGCGAACGCGTGCTTTTGCTGACCTTCCTCAACCTTCACAGATTCTGGCGTGAGGAGTATTACTCCCTCCACTACCTGCTCCATAGATCCTCCCAGCGCGAAAGCAAGACCAGCGGTGAAATCGACGATTCGCCGGCCTTCCGCATCATTCACCTTCGAAAGGTTGATAATCACGGGAACGCCATCACGTATCGCGTGGCCAATGCCCTCAGCGTCCGCGTAGGAGGCGGGAGTCAAAGAAACAATACGGTTGATGTCCAGGCTTGCACTTCTGGAAGAAACGATCTCAGGGCGAGGTAGCGGGGTTACTGACTCCGGCTCCGAAAAAGTCGGTTGCGACAAATCAGAATCGTCAAACACCTGATCCTCATCCTCGTCGTATCCGCGCCAGCCAAAGCGTTCCATTGCGCGGTTCAGTGCATCACCCATGTCATTCCTCCCAAGGCAACAAAAGTTTGAGCTGCTCTTAAAGTAATCGAGTTGCCGCAAAATATACGGTTTTGAGGCGGCGTGTCACATCCCCACGCGCTTTTCATGCCCGATACTCAACAGTCGCTGTGACAGGCCCCGTCGCGCGGCTAGTCGAGGACCACCCAACCCACCTGTCTGCCGCATTTTGGATTGCGCCTATACGAGTTCAAATCATCAGATTCGAGCGTGCATGCATCGTCAATTTTGACATCTCCCACATGCTCCAAGTCGCGTAAAACTGCTGCACGAACGTCGAGTGCCCGAGTGCCCCATCTAGACTGCGTAGCAATTTCCGGCCGTATGGACACCGTCTGGGCAAACACTTCCTCGCCCACCTCATAACACACCCCGCAAATACTCGGGCCCACCACGGCCTTTATATTGCGGGGCGAGCAGCCCATGCTAGTCATCTGCGAGACAGTCTTTGCAACGATGAAAGCCTTCGCACCTGCTCGCCCCGCGTGTACCGCAGCTACCACGCCTGCGGCCTTGTCGAACAGCAGCACAGGAACACAATCTGCTACCTGCACTGCCAGTGCGACACGGTCCCTAGTTATCACTGCATCAGCAGTGACCGAATTGTCCAGGCCGGATTCCTCCTGCCCTACCACACACACGATGTCGGAGTGAATCTGGTTCATCCACACCACCGGCGCGCCAATCGAATCTGCAAGTGCCTGTCTGTCGGCCAGCACAACGCTACGCGGCGCACCCGTATTCAAACCATAGTTGGGACTCGAAAGAGCCCGCCCTACTTGAGTCGGGTTCGTCACGGCCCTCGTAAAGCCAAAACGAACCCGACCGGAGGAGCTATTCATTAACGCAAGAAGTCCGGAAGATCTAGCTGATCCTTCGAATCGTCCTCATCAAAAATGCGGGGAACTTCGAAGCGGTCCGAAGATGGCTCTTCTACCGGCTCGCTACGCCGCGGCGTTGCCGAAGGGAAGTTCGATTCACGCGTCGGCGGCTTCACCTCCGCGCGGTGCGCTGGCTGAGCCGGCTGGGCCGACTGCGCCGTGGGCAAAGAACCGAGTGGCCGCTCATAAGCGGGTTTTTCTACCGGCTCCGATGCTTGCACAGTGCGAGTCGGAATTGCCGGCGCAGGCTGCGCCGATGCCTCCTCCTCGTCAAAACCAGCGGCGATAACGGTAACGCGCATCTCGTCGCCAAGCGAGTCGTCAATAACGGTACCGAAAATGATGTTGGCTTCCTCGTGGAGAGACTCACCGATGAGCGAGACAGCAGCATTGATCTCGGCAAGACCCATGTCAGAGGCACCCTGCACGTTGATCAGAGCGCCGTGTGCACCATCAATACGGGTTTCGAGGAGCGGGGACGAAATCGCAGCCTCAGCTGCACGCAATGCGCGATCTTCGCCCTGCGCCGTACCGATACCCATAAGAGCGGTGCCCGCACCTCGCATAATCGTATTCACATCGCGGAAGTCTACGTTCATGTCACCCGCAACCTTGATGATGTCAGTAATGCCCTGCACGCCGGAACGGAGCACATCGTCGGCAATGCGGAATGCGTCAAGGTACGAAACATTCTTGTCGGCAATCTGGAGCAGACGATCATTTGGAATGATGATCAGAGCATCAACTTCCTTACGCAGATCCTCAATGCCCTGCTGTGCAACCTGGCCGCGACGAGGCCCCTCAAAAGCAAACGGGCGAGTAACAATACCCACGGTCAAAGCGTCGAGCGAACGCGCAACACGTGCCACAATCGGAGCCGCACCCGTACCCGTTCCACCGCCCTCACCGGCGGTAACGAAAACCATGTCGGAGCCCTCAAGTGCCTCCCTGATGGTATCTTCGTTCTCTTCAGCCGCCTTTCGGCCAACCATTGGATCAGAGCCGGCTCCAAGGCCGCGCGTTAGCTCATCTCCCAGGTCAATCTTGACTTCTGCGTCAGACTGCAAAAGTGCCTGCGCATCCGTGTTCATCGTGATGAATTCAGCGCCCTTAACACCGGCGCTAATCATGCGGTTAACGGCGTTACAACCGCCGCCGCCTACGCCCACGACCTTAATAACGGATTGGTAGTGTGCCTCGTTCACTCGTGATCCCCTTACGTCTGTCTCGCCTGGCCTAAACCTTAAGTTGAAGGTTTAAGTTTTGGCTCATCGTTGCACGCAGAAGATAAACGCGTTTCACGTCGGTTTCAAACACTGTTATGGGCGTGTCGCAACCTATTTTCCCGGCCGCACTAAACCCTTGAATTTTCACCTTTAATGGTCCGACACTTACCGACCGATAAGCCCCGCTTAAGATCCTTGCAATGCGGGATTAGAACTACGAAGTTACCGGGCGAGCGGGAGTAGACACGTCGTACACCTGGGCGGGACGCTGGTCCAGCAATAGCTTGAGCACCTGCGCCTTCAGCTGCGAGTCACTCTCATCGCCCCACTTGATGATGCGCCCATCCAAGGTGCGCATCTCTACGCTCGTCGGGTACGCGGTATACACCGTGATCTGCTGGGAAAGTTCTGCAGGTAGTTCATCCTTCACCGTAGCCACCCGCGCAACAGCCGCCGCCCGTTGCTCCTGCGACTCGATCTTTACCTCCACGATCGGCAAGCTCTCCGGCACGTCTGACGAGGAGCGCAACACCACGCCCTCGCGATCAATCACGTTGTATCCCTCATCGCTTTTCTCAGCAGCCATGGGTGTGCGCACCGTTATTTTCACGTTGAGTCCGTCCGGCCATGCGCGGGTGATTTCGGCTGCATCCACCTGAGCGATGCTCTCCACCTCACTTCGCGCGGCATTCATCGAAATGCGTGGGAGCGGCACATCCACAAAACCCGCAAGTTTCTCTTCAACGACCTCGGCGGTCACATCTTCATTCAGACCCGAAATCTTGATTTTCGAGGCTGTTAGCGCAAAGAACGGCGAGAAGAAAACTGCCCATACTACGACGGTTACCAGCAAAACCGCTGCGAATGCAATGCCCACGCGGGTGAGGATGGCACTACGGCGAGCGCGTTTCATTTCCGCGCGACGCACATTCAAACTGATTGTGTTTTTCTGGGAACCAAAAACCTCTGTGGCGCGCCGCGACGTGAAGTACTTTTGCAAGCTAGAGCTACGCGAAGGTTTGGATTTGTGTACCGAAGGATCGAACGTATCTTCTTCTGGTGCACCCGAAGATACTTGGTTCGACTTTTTTGCACGAGTAAAGCGCGTAAGGCTTAGACGCGATGAGGACTTCGGTTCTTCTGGCGCGCCTTCTGAAGACTTTTGATTAAAACCCTCAACCGGCTTTGACATAGAGGGATTGGACCTTCCAAGGCGCTCAGCATCGACCCCTCGGTCCGCGTGTTCCTCGGACCGAGGCGTGTTTGGCAGCCCTGGACGTTTCACTTACTGGCGCCCCAGCGGTTTAAAATGACCTCACCCATCGATGTGATGCTACCGGCTCCCATGGTGATAACTAAATCGCCCTCACGCGCTTCGTTCGCGATCGCTTGCGCAGCCTCACGCATGTCCGGAATGTAGTGGGCCCCGGGAACCTGGTTAGAGATAAGCTGCGATGTTACGCCCTCCACAGGATCTTCGCGCGCCCCAAAAATATCGGTAATATACAGCCGATCAGCCAGTTGGAAAGCTTTAGCAAACTCGGTCGCAAAAGTCTTGGTACGTGAATACAAGTGCGGCTGGAACAGTACGAGCACACGTCCGCCACCCGACTCCACGCGGGCTTGCCGCAGCGCTGCCGCAACCTCGGACGGATGGTGCGCATAATCATCCACCAGGACCTTACCCTGCGCTTTTCCGCGCAGTTCGAAGCGTCTCCCCGTGCCTTTGAACGAGTGCAAGGCGGTTGCCATACGCTCCATAGGAACGCCCAGCTCAATACCCACTAGCAGTGCGCCCGTAGCGTTCTCCAAGTTGTGCGCCCCGCCCACGTTCAACGACAATTGCGTTTCTTGTCCATCGAAGCAAACAGTTGCGCTCGCATGTGCAGGGGCCAACTTTGCCGCGGAAACCACTGCGTGCTTTCGCCCACGCCAAAGCCCCTCGTCTTCAGTTAGCCCGCCATAAGACCATACGCGCCCGCCCAGTTCCTCATACGCCCTACCGAGCCTTGCCGCCCCATCGTCATCGCTACACACAACCAGAAGGCCACCCGGCACTATCTTTTGCGCGAACTTCAAGAAAGTTTGTTCAAACTCTTCACGTGAACCGTAGTTATCCAAATGATCCGGTTCAACATTCGTTACCAGCGCCACCCTGGGGCTGTAATTCAAGAAGGACTTATCGGATTCATCGGCCTCCGCTACAAACACCGAGGAGGCACCCAGGTGTGCGCCCGTGTCGAAACCTGTTACGACACCTCCCACCGCAAACGAAGGGTCCATGCCCGCCTGGGACAGGGCCGCCGCGAGCATTCCCGATGAAGTCGTCTTGCCATGAGCGCCGGCAACAGCAACAAAATCCATTCCCTTAGCCGCCAACGCAAGCGCCTGGGAACGATGGAGCACCTCCTGGCCGCGCTCGCGCGCAATCGCCAACTCAGGATTTGACTCGCGCACCGCCGTGGAGATCACCACGCGGGCGTCAGCCGGCACGTGAGCAGCGTCGTGCCCCACAAAAACCTCAATCCCAAGCGAACGCAAATGATCGAGATTCTTCGAATCCTTCGCATCTGATCCGCACACGACCTCACCCTTAGCGTGAAGCAGCTCCGCAACCACGGACATACCTGCCCCGCCAATACCGATCAGATAGAAACTCATTTGACCTGCCCCCTGCATAGGACCGATTCAACCAAATCTGCCACGCGATAGGCGGCGTCCACGTGACCGAGCTTCGCGGACTCCTTGGCCATATCCTCCAAACGCTGAGAAGAATCAAGCAGAGGTACCACAAAGGAGCGGACAATCTTTTCTGAAAAATCACTGTCGTCGAACAGCATTGCCCCACCCTTGCGCACCTGCTCTAGTGCGTTCAGCTTCTGCTCGCCATTTCCAATCGGAAGCGGAACATAAACGGCCGGCAGTCCCAAGGCCGTGAGCTCGGCAACCATACCTGCACCCGCCCTGCCAATAACCAGGTCCGCGGCCGCGAAGTACGTCTCCATATCCATCGCGTATTCGCGCAGGGTCCAAGTACCCGCAAAACCGCTCGCCGCGACTTCGTCGGCAATTCCTTCCGATTTTCCCTTGCCCGTCAAATGCAAAACCTGATGATCTGGCCCAAATGCCGAGGCCGCCTGCACCATCACCTGATTCAAATGTAGGGCTCCAAGAGAGCCGCCCGTGATCAGCACAGTTGGTCTACTCGGATCGAGTCCAAGCTGCGCACAAGCCTGCTCGCGCCGCCTTGCCCTGCCCTCTTGACTAGCTCGATCCTCGGCAAGCTGCCTAATAGCAGGGCGTAGGGGAAGTCCCGTAACTTCCGTTATCCCCCGGCGAGCTTTCAAACTAGTTTGCGAAAATGTCAGAGCAAGTGCCGCCGCAAAACGGGCTCCCAGCTTATTTGCTAAACCTGCGCGAGCGTTTTGCTCGTGGATCACCACGGGGATTCCTTGCGCTCGAGCCGCCAAATACGCAGGCGCTGAAACGTAACCGCCAAAACCAACTACGGCCTCGACTCCCCCACTCTTGATCAAACGCTCAACGTCGCGCACCGTCTTTGCTAAGTCCGGCGCAAATGTCAAGGCCGCCTTGTTTGGGCGACGCGGTGCCGCAACCTTCTTAATGGTGTGAAGCGTAATACCAGCTTGTGGCACTAGGTCCATTTCGAGGCCCGAAGCCGTTCCCAGAGCCTGCACTTCGATATCGCGATCACGCAAAACCGAAGCCACAGCCAGCAATGGATTCACGTGCCCCGCGGATCCACCTCCCGCTAAAAGGACTCTTGCACCCGCGTTAACCGAAGTCATCTCTACACCTACTTTTTCGAAGGCCTGCGAAATAGCGTACGCAAACCAAACGCCTTTTCCATACCCGAATCTTTTCGAGCAAAACTCAATACTATTCCCAGGCCAGCACAAGTGGCCACAAACGCCGAACCGCCCGTTGAAATCAGAGGTAGCGGAACACCAATCACGGGCAAAACCGCCACCACTGCACCCATGTTAATGATTGCCTGCGCCCCGATCCACATGGTTACACCGCCCGACACAATGCGCGAAAAATCATCGGAGTGGTACAGCGACAGGCGCGTGAGGCCATAGATCAGCACTGCAAACGTGACAACAACGAACACCGTGCCAATCAAGCCAAGTTCTTCACCCAAAATCGCAAAGATAAAGTCCGTGTGGGCCTCGGCCAGATAGTTCCATTTCTCTTTCGAAGCACCGGGCCCTACACCGGTTAGACCGCCCGATCCTAGAGCCCACAACGCGTGGTCAATCTGTTCGGGTGCCGCGGGATTAGGAGGCTGCCTAAACCCCGGTATAACGGAAATAACGCGTTGCAAGCGCGACTGGTTCTGAAACACTGCAAATGCGGCAACCGGGATAAAAGCGAGTACCGCAATACCAAACCACTTACCGGGTACACGTGCAGCAGCTAGAGCTCCCGCGGCCAGTGCCACCACGACTAGAGCTGTACCGAGGTCATGACCCGCCATAATGCCACCCAGGCCAACCGCGAGGGGCAAACCCACATTTACCGCGATGTGCGTAAAATTCGTGCGATCCAGATTCAGCCTGATAATGACCCAGCCAATAAACAGTGCCATCCCGACCTTTAACGCTTCTGATGGCTGGATTAGAATGGATATGCCGGGGATCATGATCCAGTTAGTGTTACCACCGGATTCTACGCCCCAAGGAGTGGCAACCGAGAACTGCAGTATTAAGGTCGCTATAAACACCCAGGGAGCAGCACGATACCAAAACCGGTTTGGTAGCCTCATAGCCACGACCAGGGTGAATACCCCAAACGCCATGATTAGAAGATTGCGAAGGTAGGCAGTATATGGATTCTCTCCCTGCGATATGACACGCACGGTTGAGGCAGAAAACACCATCACGAAACCTATCGCGATCAGGCAAATGACCGGCACCAAAATCAGGTAATACGTGGTGACCGGAGAAGGCTCAGCGTGGCTTCCCGTTCCAAATTGGAGCTTCGGGATGCTTCTGGCGCGGGTCTTCAGCTTTTCAATCACCGGGCAGCTCCTGCGGGATTTGCCACGCCTCGTCCAAACGTGCAACGGCCTCGCGGAACACGTCACCGCGTTCGGCGTAGCTATTGAATTGGTCCCACGACGCAGCGGCAGGAGCTAATACAACCGTGTCTCCAGGCCGCGACAAAGCCACGGCCTCATTGACCACGGAATACATCCAATCTTCATGCCCATCCACAATCACGTGCGGAATTTGCGGCGCAACGTCAGTAAGCGCACTCGTGATTGGCGTAGGGTCAGCACCTATCACCACCACGCCGCGCAATGCCGGCGCAACAGCCTTCACCAGGGAGTGGAAGTCCTGGCCCTTAGCGTCCCCTCCGGCGATCCAAATGACTGTTCCCGGGGCGAAACCTGACAGGGACGCGGCAGCCGCATGCGCATTAGTAGCCTTCGAATCATCAATCCAAATCATGTCGGCAACCTCGCCAATCACTTGACGCCGGTGCCCGGCCGGATGGAATGCACGCAGCCCCGCAACCACAGCACTAGAATCAATGTCCTTCTTGGAATACGCGCCGTAGGCTCGAGCAAGCGCGATTGCGGCCAAAGTGTCTTTGATGATCGCAGCAGAAGGGGATGGACCCGCGAAGTGAGCCACGTCGGCGAGCGTGGCAAGAGCCGCTGCCTGCGTATGCCGGTTAGCTACAAAAGCACGGTCAACGATGAGCACCTCATCCTCATCTTGGGCAAGGCCAACCTGGGACACCGCCGGAACGTCAAGAGCGTAGCCAATTGCTCGTGCCCCTTCGGTCACATCAGCCTGCATCACCATGTTCTCGACAACCAAATCTGCCGCATCATACACACATGCCACGCGCGTGTTCTCATACACTCGCGCCTTCGCCTTCGCGTACTCCTCAACCGTTCCATGCCAATCCAGATGATCAGCATCCACGTTCAGGCAGACAGACGCTACGGGCTCTACTGATTGCGTGGAATATAGCTGGAAGCTAGAAAGCTCAACAGCCAGCACGTCCACGTCCTCTTTCATCACAACGCTGACGATCGGCATGCCAACGTTGCCAACCACGCGTACGCGCTCAGAATCCGCCTCTAAAATCGCGCCTAAAAGACCAACCGTGGTGGTCTTGCCGTTAGTGCCAGTCACGGTGAGCCAAGCGATGTCTTTACCGAGGTGTTGCTGGATCTGCCAGGCGAGCTCAACCTCGCTCCACACCGGTAAGTTCAGATTCCGCGCCGCTTGAAACACGGGAGAATGCGGGGCAACTCCTGGAGACACCACCACTAGGCCGAAATCATCCGCAAGAGCGCTAGCCTGCTCTACCTCACCACCAATAACGAACTGCTGGTTACCCGATTCAAACGACGCAAACCCTTCGGGCGCCTTCAAGTCGAAGCCAACCGCCCGCACCCCAAGCTGGCCTAAAGCGTCCATAACCGCGCGGCCCGTAGTTCCCAGGCCGATTACCGCGACTTTAGATTCAAGCCAGCTCACAGCCGCGCCACCCATTCCGCGTAGAACAGCGACAGCCCAAGCACGGCAAACAAGCCTGCAATAATCCAGAATCGAATTACGATCGTGATTTCTTTCCAACCCAAAAGTTCAAAATGGTGGTGAAGCGGCGCCATTCGGAACACGCGCTTGCCCGTCATCTTGAATACGCCAATCTGGATCACGTCAGACATCACGATAATCATGAATAGTCCGCCAATAATGATCGCCAGAAACTCCGTTTGGGTAAGAATCGACATTCCCGCAAACGCGCCACCCAGAGCGAGCGAGCCAGTGTCACCCATAAAAATCTGTGCCGGGGCTGCATTCCACCAGAGGAATCCAAACGCCGCGCCCACTATCGCCGCGGAAGCTACCGCGAGCCCCAGAGAATCCCTCACCTCATAACACAAGGCGGCGTTCGCAACCGTTACCGCACAGGATTGGTAGTACTGCCATATCGCGATCACGGTATACGCGCCAAAAACAAACATCGATGAGCCCGTTGCCAGGCCATCAAGACCATCCGTTAAGTTCACTGCATTAGACCAAGCGGCCACGAGGAAATTCGCCCACAAAATAAACAGGATCACGCCTAGCGCCGTACCGGCGAAAGCTAAGTTTGCCCAATCCAGATCGCGCACGACCGAAATCTTCATCGAGGCGGGAGTATTGCCCCTGGCATCAGGGAAGCTAAGCGCTAATCCGGCAAAAACCGTGCCAACGGCCAATTGTCCCAGGATCTTTGCCGCCGGATTCAAACCAAGTGAACGGTGTCTCTTAATCTTGATGAAATCATCCAAAAAGCCAACGACGCCAAGTCCAACAAACAAAAACATGAGCAGGATAGAAGATAGGTCGGGAAACCGCCCAATCGAAATATGCCCTACCAGCCAGCCAATCAACGAAGCAGCAATTATCACGACACCGCCCATAGTCGGCGTGCCGCGCTTCGTAAAGTGCTGAGTTGGCCCGTCTTGACGGATGAACTGCCCGTACTCTTTACGAATCAGCAGCTTAATAAAAGCTTTGGTGCCGAACAGCGCGATGACCAACGATACGGCCGTCGCAACGACAATGGCTACCACGTTTAAGCCCTCCGGTCCTAACTACGCTAAAAACTCGTCGGCGATTTTCCAGACCCCCGAACCATTCGATCCCTTCAAGAATACGAAGTCTCCCGCTTGAACCAAATCGCGCAACTTAGCTCCCGCCTCTTCCGCACTCTCAAAGTGATAAATGTCGGCCTTTCCAACAAGCGGCTCGCCAATTGGTTGAGCACCATCACCAACCGTGATCAGCACATCCACGCGGGCCTCATCAGCCAGGCGCCCTACCTCCCGGTGCAGAGACGTTGAACTCTTCCCCAGCTCAAGCATCACGCCAAGCACAGCGATGCGCCGCGCCCCATTTTCTCCCAGCTTTCCAAGCACCTCCAGGCCCGCCTTCATCGAATCCGGATTCGCATTATACGAATCGTCGATTATCGTAATGCCGCGTGTGTGCGTGACACTCATACGGTGCGGGCTCTGCGCGCGTAGCGAATTGAGCGTCTCGACGATCTTTTGTGGATCCAAACCAAGAGTTAGGCAAACGCTGATGGCCGCGAGCGCGTTGGATACCTGATGACGGCCCACAAGGCCGAGCTTTACCTTCTTCAGAACGTCTCCCGCCTCAAGATCGAAGGTAGCGCAAGACGAGTCATCGAGCTTTACGTTAACGGCGCGCACTTCCGCGTCAGACTTACCTGCAGCAGAAAAGAACAAGACCGCGCCCTTGGCTAGCGACTGCATATCGCGAACATTTGGATCGTCGCGATTCAAAATTGCTGTGCCGCCCTTGGCTAGACCCTCAACAAGCTCCGCCTTGGCGTGTGCCAATGCCGGAACCGAGCCGAAGCCACCCAGGTGCGCCTTGCCCACCGCAAGCTCAACTGCAATATCTGGAGAGGCAATCTTCGCAAGGTACTGCAAATGTCCCGGCCCGGAAGCCCCCATCTCCAATACCAAATAACGCGTGTTCTCATCCGCTCGAAGAACTGTCAACGGCATGCCAACCTCGTTATTAAACGAAGAAACCGGCGCAACAGTGGGCGCGAACGCGCGCAAAATTCCCGCCGTTAGATCCTTGGTGGTGGTCTTGCCTACAGAGCCGGTGATCCCCACAACGTCGATATCGCCCGCTTCGCGAAGCTTCTTCAGATGGGCCTGCGCCAGCAACCCCAGCGCCTTCGTTGCATCTTTCACCACGATCTTGGTCAGATTCTGCGGCCCCGCGTCCTCTCGCGTCACAATCGCCGCAACAGCGCCACGTTCAACCGCCGAATCAAGGTAATCATGACCATCGGCGTGCTCACCGACACGCGCAATGTACAACGATTCCGGGGTCACCTCACGTGAATCCGTGTACACGCCACCGGAAACGACCGTGTTATCACCAACCAGTCGACCGTCGACGACTTTCGCAATCTCGTCTGCTGAGTACCTCATTCGCCTCTCCATCTAAACGCCGCGACACGTCCTTGTATCAGTATTACTGAAAATCTTCCCACGTTTTGCTGATCATTCGTAACTTTGGCAACGCGGTTGTTACCGGCTCGCCAGCTCCCAGCGACGAAGTGCGTGAAGAACGCTTCGAAAGAGCGGCTCGCGCCTCCACCCGATCGTCCAATACGTGGGGTTTTTCACCAATCATCTGGATCGTCTCATGTCCGCGGCCCGCGATCAGCACCGTGTCGTCCGGGCTTGCTGCCAGCACGGCCTCGTAAATCGCACTCTTACGGTCATCACTTTCCCACGCGGCACGGGCCCGACCTGGTGCGCCTTCAAACCCAGCGGCAACCTCAGCGCGAATCTGCGCCGGGTCTTCTCCGTAGATGTCGTCATCAGTGAGCACCACAAAATCAGCTGAGGCCAGCGCCACCGCGCCCATTTCCGGCCGCTTACCGCGATCTCGCTCTCCCGTTGCACCAAACAAAATCCACAACGCCCCCGGCGTTACCGGGTCTAGAGCCGCGCACGCGCTCGCAATGGCATCGGCTGTGTGAGCGAAGTCCACGATAACGAGTGGCGCGTACGGTGAGCGTTCCGCCACTACCTCCATACGCCCGGGGACCCCCGGCGTGCGAGCAAGCTCCTCGCACACCCTGGCAGTCTCAAAACCTAAACTGACCAAGATAGCCAGGGCCGTCAGCTCATTTTGCACGTTAATCATTCCCGGCAGTGGGCAATGCAGACGCACATTAGTCTTACCTTCGCAGATCGTCACATCCGTTCCCGCATCCACCTGGTTAAGCGAGTGTGAAATGACGTGCCAATCAGCCTCGGAATTGGTTGAAACCGTCACCGTGGGTATGCGCACCATTTGCGCCAGCTGTTCTCCCCACTCGTCATCTACACAAATCACTGCTCGCTTCGAAAGACAACCGTCAAACAGGCTAGCTTTCGCCTCGAAGTAGCTCTCCATCGTTTTATGGAAATCCAAATGATCGCGCTGCAGATTCAAGAATGCGCAAACGTCAAACTTCATCCCCGCCACGCGGTGCAGACTCAATGCGTGGCTAGAGACCTCCATGACCACGTTCTTTGCGCCGCGCTCTAATGCCCAGGCCAAAACACGATGCAAAACGGGTGCTTCGAGAGACGTGCGTGCAGAAGAAACATGCGTGTCACCGAGGCTCACCCCCACCGTCCCGATCAGCAGAGTGGGTCCTGACATCTGCGAAAGCACGTGATGCACAAAGTGTGCAGTTGTGGTCTTACCGTTCGTTCCAGTAATTCCAATAACGCTCATGGACGCGCCGGGATTGCCATAAACGTGGGCCGCCGCCAACCCTGCGATTGCCCGCGGATCTGCTACCTCCAGCAGCACAAAACCCTCTGCGCCCTCGAGCATAGAGACCCCTGCGGCGTCTGTTACAACTGCGACGACACCCCCCTCAACAGCTTTAGGAGCGAACTCTGCGCCATGACGTTTGAAGCCAGGAATCGCAACGAATAGGTCTCCTGGCTGCACATCCGCCGAATCGAGCGTTACCCCGGTAATCAGCGGATCGGAATCCGCACGGCGGATTGTAGCTCCCAGCGCACTCGCAAGATGCTGCGCGCTGATTCCCCTTACCGAGCTAGGACGTAAATCTTTTAGTTCACTCATAGCAGTCCTAAGGCTTCATCGGGTAAAGCACGGCCTCTTCAGACGAGCCTGGAATACCCAGATTTTGCACCGACTCTGTAACAATTGATTTGAACAACGGGCCCGCAGACTGAGCAGCAAGGATTCCGTACTTTGGCAGGTACAAGATAACCGAAACCGCAATAACCGGCTTATCGGCGGGAACGACACCTGCAACTGTCGTGGCCGTACCAATCGTCAGCCCATTCTCGAAAACCTCGGCAGTACCCGTCTTCGCAGCTATGCGATAACCCTCAACGTTAAACGTATAGCCCGTGCCCTCTTCATCGGCCGTCGTTGATTCAAGCATCGTCAAAACCGTCTTAGCCGTATCTGCGTCGAGCGCCCGTTCTGGTTCGCGCTGCGGAGCGGCCTCGTAAGTACCGTCCGGACTAGTCCACCCTTCAATCAGGCGGGCTGGCTGATACACACCCCCGTTAGCAAAGGCAGCCATCATTCCAACCTGCTGTAGCTGGGTTACCGCGTAACCTTGCCCAAACATAGTGGTGTAGCGCTGACGCCCATCCCACTGTGACGGCTCTACCAAAATACCGGGAGTCTCCCCCGGCAGGCCGATATCAATCGCCTCACCAAGGTGCATTGCTTTCATAAGCTTATAGCGGTCATCGTCAGTAACCATCGAGCCGACCCGCACGGTAGCGGTGTTAGAAGATTCTGCCAGGACTCCCGTCGCGGTGAGCGTGTAGTCGGGATGCTCGTGTGAGTCCTGAAACTCTTGTCCATCTGGCGTTGTGTACTTGTACTGCGTTAGTACCGGAGTGACGGGGGTAATTTTTGCTTCGTCGAGGGCCGTGGCAAATGTCATAATCTTACCGATAGAGCCGGGTTCTACGGAGTATTGCACGCTCTTAACCGGCTGTGGCTGGTTGGTAATTGGTTTGTTTCCTGATTCGGCCATGGCCAAGATCTTGCCCGTCGAGATCTCTTGAACAATGGCACTTCCCCACTGCGCCGAGTAGGTTTCCACGGCCTTATTTACAATTTCCTCAGTGGAGTGTTGTAGATCCAAACGTAGCGTTGTGTGCACAGTCGCGCCTTGAACAGCGGGTTCCGAGATCGTTTTGCCACCCGGAATGACCTCACCGTAGGGGCCGTATTCTTGGACCATGCGACCAGGCTGACCCGTTAGCTTAGCGTCCTGCGTGAGTTCAAGACCCGACGAGCCCTTTCCTTCGGCATCGATGGTTCCAATAATCGAGGCTGCGACCGTGTCGTTTGGGTACACGCGCTTGTAGGAAGGCTCCCACTCGATGCCGTAAATCTGTAGTGCACGTACCTTCCGCCAGGTCTCAACGTCAACGTCTTTCTTCAGATAGTGGTACGTGGAGTTGCCAATCAGTTGGCCTCCCACCTCGGCCTCGTCCATCTGCAAAACCGGAGCAAGTTTTTGCGCAACAAAAACGGGGCCCGCCCCAATTTGGGTTCGGTTACCCTCTTCGTCGATGTCCCACACTTTGGTGTTGGCGATATTCACCTGGTTTACCGCAATGTGGTAGGTCTCAACTGTGGTTGCAAACGTGCTTCCGTTAGCATCTACAATGTCTCCGCGCCGCGGATCAATCGTTGCCGCATGCATTCGCACCGACCTACCCTGCTCGGCAAGATCAGCTCCTTGAATTATCTGCACATTAATCAGCTGCAGCATAATCGCAACGAAAAAGAAGATAGCGATGCCGAAAAATACACGTGTCGCCGTTTGCGAGCCGGCCTGCGATTTACTCACCTGGCCTCCTAACTAACGAACGGCTGCGATTCCGCCCTCTACACTACCTTCACTCAGTTTAATGAAACCCGCCTGACCTGCAGGGACCATGCCCTGCGCGTCCGCTGCCTTCTGCAACGCTGCCGGAGATGAGGCCACCTGCAACTTCTGTCGTAGTGTTTGCGTCTCTTCAGTCAGCCGAACAAGCTCCGCACGCGAGTCGCGAATCTCGTAGGCGGTTTGCGCCATTTGGGTAGTGATAAACAGGTTCACAGCAAGTACCGCGATCAACACCAACGCAACTATAGCAATCACGGGGAAAGCAGCTCGCGGACCAGCCTCGGACGCGATAACGCGAAGAGGAGGACGTGATTGCTCGCGCCTTGGCTGAGCCGGCCGCGTTCTTAGAGCGCTCGACGTCATTGGGAGCTCCTTTTATCTTGCTTGTTGTAGGGAGTGTTAAGTTGGACCGCGCGCAAGCGCACCGATTTAGCCCGCGGATTCACCGCAACTTCAGCCTCCGACGCTTGAATCGCCTTCCTCGTAAGAAGTTCCAAAGGAGCTTGCGGCTGTTCACTAGGCCGGATCGGTACCCCCTTTGGCATTTGCAGGGGTGTAGAGCCTTCTTTGAATAGGTGCTTAACGATGCGATCCTCGAGAGATTGGTACGACTCCACCGCCAAGCGACCCCCAACGCGCAAAGTCGACAGCGCGGAGGGCAACGCCCGTTCCAAAATCGTGAGTTCATCATTTACAGCTATTCGAAGGGCCTGGAACGTCCGCTTCGCGGGGTGTCCACCCGAGCGCCGCGTTGCCGCCGGAATCGTTTCACGAACCAGCTCCGCTAGTTGCAAAGAGTCCGTAAGCGGCTGCTCCTCGCGTGTCAAGACAATGCGTCGCGCGATCCTGCTGGCAAACCTCTCTTCGCCATAAACTCGCAGGATTCGAGCTAGCTCAGCTTCACTAGCAGATGCGAGCAAATCCGCAGCACTCATTCCGCCGGTTTGATCCATGCGCATATCTAGGAGTGCCCGGCGTGAATACGAGAAACCCCGTTCATCGTCATCGAGCTGAAGGGATGAGACACCCAGATCCATGAACACCGCATCAACCGCTGATAGACCAGCCTGCGCAATGACGCTTTCAATCTGATCATAAGTGGCGAGAAACGGAGTAAAACGAGATCCGAACTGCGCAAGGCGCGCACTGGCCAGCTCAATCGCACGCGGATCTCGGTCAATACCGATAACCGAAGCATTTGGGAAGGCCTTAAGAACCGCCTCGGTATGGCCACCCATACCGAGAGTCCCGTCTACCAGCACACCACCATTGGCCAAAACTGGATCCAGCAATTCAAGAACGTTGGATACGAGAACGGGATCGTGTAGCTCACTGATTGCTTCAGGCGAAAGCTCCACGATGCCCCCTCTCATTACGAACTAGTTCAGCCAGGACTACCACCGCGTCCGCCGCCGGGGAAGTGACTTCGGATTCTCGGTTGGAGATCAGGATGAACTAAAACATTCCCGGAATAATTTCGTCGGCAGTAGACGAGAAGACCTCTTCTTGATTCTCGAGGTACATTGCCCACTGCTCGGCGTCCCAAATCTCCACCCGCGCGCCAGCTCCTATGACAGCTAGATCGCGAGTAAGACCCGCATAGGTGCGAAGGTTCTGCGGGATCGTGATTCGCCCCTGCTTGTCCGGCAACTCGTCTGAAGCGCCCGAGAGCATCACGCGAACGTAATCGCGTGCCTGCTTTGAGCTCAGCGGAGCCTGCCGTAGCTGGTCGAACATGCCTTCAAACTCGGACTTTGGAAACGCGTACAGGCACCTGTCCTGACCTCGCGTTAGCACCAATCCTTCCAAAAGCTGTTCACGAAACTTCGCGGGCAAGATCACGCGCCCCTTCGGATCTAGCTTTGGCTCATACGTACCTAGGAACACGTTTCACCTCCCCGTCGCTAACCACACCTATTCGGTTATCACCACTTTACCCCACTTCAAACCCCATTGGAACAACATAAACGCGATTTTCAAATGTTGAACATAAATAAGGCCTGCTAAATAGCCAAAAATTAAGTGTGGAGTGAGGTGGAGGGATTTTTTGTGTTTTGCGTCAAGCTTCAGAACCAGGCGGAGCACCCTGGGCGCGAAAATGGGCTGAGAGGAAATTCTCTCAGCCCAAACAGGATGCGTGGCGGGAAGTGGAGCTACAGCCAGCCGCGGTCCCGAGCTATCCTCGACGCCTCGTAACGGTTGTCTGCCCCAACCTTTGCTATCGCCGACGAAATGTGGTTTCGCACCGTTCCTTGGCTTAAGCCCAACGCCTCGGCTACATGTTTGATCGACCCGCCCGCAAGGGCGGCTCGTAACACGTCTGCCTCCCGCTCCGATAGCGGAGAACGCGGCGTAAACAAGGACTCTTCCGCGAGCGCAGGGTCGATCACTCGCAGACCGCGATGGACGCGCCGCACCGCTTCAGCTAGCTGCGACGATGGCGTGTCTTTGACGATAAATCCGAGGGCCCCGGCTTCAAGAGCTCGCTGTAAGTATCCGGGGCGACCGAACGTAGTGACTATTAGAACCCGCGCAGGCAGGTGAAGTTGCGATACTTTCTCGGCAACTTCAAGACCGGTTAAAGATTCCTCCCCCATTTCAATATCCAGCAGCAGCACGTCCGCTTCCTTGCGGCGCGCAATGTCAAGCGCCTCATTACCCGTTGCAACGTCCGCCACAACCTCAATGTCAGCTTCGAGAGCCAGCAGAGCGGCAAGCGCTCCGCGCACCAGATGCTGGTCGTCTGCGATTACGACACGGATTGCTTCCATCGCTAGTTCCTCCCCGCCATGCGAACCTCAACCGTTGTGCCCTCATCACCCGTTATAGCGACGCTTCCCCCGGCCTCTTCGACTCTACGCTTCATACTGGAAAGACCGGATCCACCTGCGCCGACTTGCTGAAATCCACGCCCGTTATCACTAACGGTTATGGATGTGGGCGTGACGTTAATGGTGCAGGAAGATGCGCCCGAGTGACGCACCACGTTGGTTACGGCTTCACGAAGCACCCACCCAAAGAGATAGGAGTTCACGCCGGCGACGCGAGCTGACTCTTCTGGAGCCGGAGACTGGACTGCGATGCCTGCAGTTTGCAAAGCCCTTCTTGCAGCTTTCATCTCACCGGCAAAGTCTGGCATTCGGGTGCGAGTTACTGCAGCGCGCACTTCTGCGAGGGCAACTCTTGACAGGCCCGCGATCTCATCCAGGCTCTCTTTTACTACTGCGGTGTTCTCCGGCTGGCGTTCAGCTACCTTCGCCGCAACATCTGCTTTCAAGGAGAGGAGCGTGAGGGTTTGCCCCAGCAGGTCATGCAAGTCGGCTGCTATCTCTTCACGTTCGTGAGCTATCGCAACCTCGGCGGCGAGGGCATCTTGACGCTCAACCTTATCCGACAAAAGCGCGATTGGGAGCATCAGGATTGGCGAAAGCAGTGCGTGGCCTAACCACACCATCAAGATCGTTTTACTTGGCGCAAAAAGCAGCGCGAAGATGGTGCACGCCGCCACCAATATTGCTGCCAGCCAAAGCCGCACTGGCCCACGTAGTGTGAATACCGTGATAGCAAACATGTAGGGAAAAAACACGTAGCTGAACAGAGGGCTCACAAAAATACTGAACCCGACTATGGGGATGCACAGCACCGCCCACCAAAAAGCCACCCGCTTGCCAACTGCGCCCTCCGGCCAGCTAGCCAGATACCCGTTGGCAATGGGATACATCAGCGCGAACATTATGAGGAAGACGAATCCAAACGTGCGCTGCAGGTTCGGCATGTCATCCGTGGCTAGCGAGACGATTGAGAAAACTAAGAAGATTAGCCAGACGGAAGCAAAAGCACTGTCAGTCCAGCTGAACTTCGCTGCGGGCTTCATTTTCATTGCCTCTCCAAGGTCCTCCTGCGAAGTAGCGCCGTTGCCAAGGCGAACACGGCCGCCCACACCAATATGTTAACTATCCCTACCCACAGATCATGCTGTACAAACCACGGATCTTGAGAAATGCTCTGCGCCCCATCGGTTAGCCAGTAACGCGACAGTGCAGATGGACCGTACATGGGTGTGAACATGCCGATCTTCAACATCGTGGCCGATATCGGGGCAAACATATTGCCAAAAAACGCTAACGGAACTAAAGCAGCAGCCGCGATCGAGACAGCTGTTGGAGAACGCAACGCGTATGCGACTGCCGAACCATAGAACGTGAATGGAATGGATGACAGGCACGTAAACAAGAAGCTAGTAGCCCAAGCCTTTGCGCTCATTTCAGATCCCGTCAAGAACCCGGTGAGGAACACTGCGGCAACCGGAAGTACGATACTCACCAAGGCGGGCACGATAAGCCCTGCTATCCTCTTCCCTCGAGTAAGTGGGGTGAGGGCGAGCTGGCGCGACCATCCGGTGTTCGATTCCACCACCACGCTGCCAATCTGCCCAACCGCTCCGGTTATTCCACCGTAAACAGCCATTGAGATCATCACGTAAGCCGCCAGATTTCCATGCTCGAGCCGCACATCCATGTCTGCCAAGGTAGCGCCAAAAACCAGGTAGAGAACAATGGGTAAGCCGATGCCAAATGCTAATAGCGACCAATCTGAAAGCAGCCTCTTTACGTTGTAAAACATGTACGCAGCTGGGCGCGAAGCTACCAAGTTTGCGCTCATTTTCCACTCCTTTCCGTCAGCTCAAAGAACGTGTCTTCAAGCGAAGCTGAACTAATGCGAAGATTCGTTGCCCCAGCATCTAGCAAGCGCCGTGCAACAGCGTCTGAAAGACCCGTTGAGATAGACACCTTCTGTCCCTCCGGGTGAGCACTTAGCACCTCCGGCCATGCCCGCACCTGCTCCAAAGTCAAGGCGCCATCAATAAGGGCTTCCACCGTGGTGCCGGCAACCAGACCGCGCACCTCATCAACGGTTCCGTCAGCTACGACCTCGCCCTCATTCATAAAGATGACGCGCTTAGCAAAATGTTCCGCTTCTTCGAGGTAGTGCGTAGCGAAGATGATTGTGCGTCCGCACTTAGCCTGTGACTCCATGGTGGTCCAGAAGTCGCGCCGGGCACGAGGATCCATGCCAGCCGTAGGCTCATCAAGGATTAGGAGGTCGGGCGCGCCCAGCAAGGCCAACGCAAAGCGGATGCGCTGCATTTCGCCGCCTGAACATTTCCCCACCTTCCGGCTAGCAATCTCGGAAAGGTTAGCCTCTTGCAGCACCTGCTCTACCGGAACGTGCTTCGGGAACGCCGCTGCGACCTCACTAACCGTGTCACGCACAGAAACGTTTGGTAAAAGACCACCCGTTTGCATGACGACTCCCACCAGGGATTTCGCAATGGCTTCGCTTGCGGTAAGGCCAAAAAGGCTAGTACTTCCGCTATCCGGCTTGGAAAGTCCAAGAACAGTGTCTATCAGTGTTGTTTTGCCAGCCCCGTTTGGTCCAAGAATCGCAACTATGTCACCACGTTCAATCTCGAACGACACGCCTTTTAGTGCCTGCACGGATTTGAACGATTTGGCAACTGAAGCAACCGAGACCGCGGGAGCATTCGTTTTTGTTTCCATACTCCAACTACACCAGGGATTGGCTTCTTGGCCCCCTGCCTGTAGTCACAATTTTGGCATTACAAAAGTCACCGAGCGGGCGTGACAATCAAATCTTTTAGGGCGGCGCTGGCCCGCCGTAACTGGGTTAAGTCGGGGACCTCGAACACGTAGGCAGTGGCGGTTGGACAGCCCCGGGCGACGATGAGGTCACTGCCCTCACCGAGTGCGATCAGCGCAGCCGCGTACGGGATGGTCGGCGCGTGACCTACCACCATCACAGGGCCGGTTAACGCAGGTATGGATCGCAACAGATCATATTCATCCGCGTAGTAAAGCTCGTTCAGTTGCAGAAGCTGCGCGCCACTCTCGCGCGCAACCTCCTGCGCGGTTTGTAAAGCCCGAACCGCCGGCGAATGCAGAATCACGCCATTGGCGATTAAATCTTTTACTCTACGGGCAAGTTGTCGGGCCTGTTCTTGGCCAGCCCTGGTCAACGGGCGCAACTCATCACGCACACCTGCGTGACGCGCCTGCGCGTGACGGACAAGAATCAGCGTTTGCCCCATGCCTCAACTCTAAGAGATCGCGCACTGGTTTTGTAGGGCGAATCGAGGACCTTGCGGGCAAACTATAGTATTGGGGCGTGAGCGAAAAGTATTTCCACGTCTGTTCAGCCCGCCAGTGCACCGAAGTAGCTCGCTGGGCGGTTATCTGGTCTAACCCAAAGATCCATGCTGCGCGCGAAAAAACCTGGCTGGCGTGCGAGAGACACCGCGATTTCCTCACCGATTTTGTCAGCTTACGGTCTTTCCCCCATCGTGTTGTTCCTATCAGCGAGGTTGAAGCGGCCACCGCACCAGCCCCCAAGCCCGTAGACCCTCGCTCACTCACCGAAGAAGAGCGCGCAAGCCTAAACGATGACCACCAGCTTTAAGTGAGAGTCACGAGCTCCAAGTAAGAGTCATCCCACAGGTCCTCATCCCCGTCGGGTAGCAGAAGCACGCGATCTGGCTCCAGCGCTTTCACCGCACCCGGATCGTGCGTTACGAGCACCACAGCGCCCTCGTATGTTTTCAACGAATAGAGGATTTCCCCTCGTGAGGCTGGGTCGAGGTTGTTAGTTGGCTCGTCAAGCAGCAGAACGTTAGCGGCTGATACCACTAGCGTGGCCAGAGCGAGCCGGGTCTGCTCCCCACCTGACAACACAGCCGTAGGCTTATCCACGTCCTCACCAGAAAACAGAAACTGGCCAAGGACATTGCGAACCCGGGTGTCGTCGAATGCGGGTGCGGCCGCAACCATCGTCTCCAGCACGGTTTTGTTTGGATCTAGCGTCTCGTGTTCCTGCGCATAGTAACCGAGCTTCAATCCATAACCGGCTTCAACCTCGCCAGTATCGGGGCTGAGAGCTCCAGCCAGGATCCGAAGAAGCGTAGTTTTACCCGCACCATTCAGCCCAAGTACTACCACTTTCGAGCCTCGGTCAATGGCCAAATCAACGCCTGTAAAGACTTCGAGCGATCCATAGGTTTTCGAAAGCGAAGAGGCACGCAACGGCACCTTTCCGCACGCAGCAGGCTCTGGAAAACGCAGACGCGCAACCTTCTCTACGTGTCGCACCGGCTCGACGCTGGCCTCGAGTTCTTCCGCGCGGCGAAGCATCTGCTGGGCAGCGACCGCCTTGGTTGCTTTCGCCCTCATCTTCTCGCCTTGCGCGCGTAGCGCCTCCGCCTTCTTTAAAGCTGTTGCCCGCTGACGCCTGCGCCGCCGCTCGTCTTCTTCTCGCTGCTTCAAATACAGATCCCAGCCCATGTTGTACTGGTCTACAACCGCGCGGTCCGCGTCCAGGTGCATCACATGGTTCACGGTCTCGCGGATCAGCGCCACATCGTGAGAGATGATTATCATCCCACCCGGATACGTCTTCAAGAAGTCGCGAAGCCAGATTAGGGAATCATGGTCGAGGTGGTTCGTAGGCTCATCAAGGAGCAGAACTTCAGCCTCGGAAAATAGGACGCGCGCGAGTTCAACGCGGCGACGCTGACCACCTGAGAGGGTCCCGAGGGGGCGCGAGAGCTGATCCTCGCTCAAACCGAGAGAGGACGCAATCTGGGAAGCCTGCGCTTTGGCGGCATACCCGCCCTGATTGGTAAACTCTTGATCTAGGCGCACATAGCGCTCCATAGCTTTCTGCTGGCGCGGCCCCTCCAATGTGCTCATCTGTATTTGCGCCTTCTCAATTTTCGCAAGCAGCTGATCAATGCCTCGCACCGATAAAATTCGGTCCAGCCCCTTCTGCTGCGGGTCCGCTACACGCGAGTCCTGCGGCAAATATGCGAGGCTGCCACGACGCACCACGGTGCCATCAAACTCGGCTTCACCCCGATCCGGTTCGCCGGCCAGCATGCGCATGGTTGTAGTTTTGCCGGCCCCGTTGCGGCCCACCAAACCGATCCGCATTCCCTTATCAACATGGAAGCTGGCGCCCTGCAAAAGGGTGCGCGGGCCAATCCGCACAGTAAGGTTCGAAACATTAATCACAATGACCAGTGTAAATGGGTAACGAATAGAGTCTAAACCGGCCTTGTAGTATGTTTACCGCGTGACTTTAAACAGTGTGAAAACCCGTGAGCCGCGCGTTTATGACATCGTCGCGATCTCATTCGTTGCCCTGCTAATCCTTTCGAATATTGCAGCAACCAAACTTATCGGAATCCATATCGGCCCCGCACTTTTAGTGTTCGATGGCGGTGCCGTACTGTTCCCCCTCACTTACATTCTTGGTGACGTGCTGTCGGAAGTCTACGGATTTTCCCGTGCGCGCCGAGCCATACTCGCCGGCTTCGCGTTCTCTATCCTTGCCGCTCTAACCTTCCTCGTTGTAGGTGCGGCACCAGCCGGTCCAGGCTATGACAACCAGGAAGCTTTTGTTGCAGTACTGGGCTTTGTTCCGCGTATTGTGGCTGCATCTGTACTCGGATATTTGGCCGGTCAGCTACTGAATTCGTGGGTTCTAGTACGTATCAAGGCAAAGTGGGGGGAACGCCACCTGTGGGCGCGCCTGATCGGTTCCACTCTGGTTGGAGAGTTCGCGGACACCCTTATTTTCTGCACGGTTGCGTTCTACGGCGTGATTACGGGCGCGGAATTTTTGAACTATCTGTTTGTCGGCTACGTGTATAAAGTCGGGGTTGAGGTGATTCTTTTGCCCGTGACCTACCGAGTGATCGGTTGGATCAAGCGCATAGAAAGCTACGAGGAGTCCCATGTCTAACGCGCCAATCACGCAGGCACACCGCGAGCGCATCGAGGCTTCGCGCGGCTTCAAAGTTGCGGCGTGGTTGGATGAAGTCGAGGTGGAAACCGGCGACGGCCCGCGTCCTCTCGGGCGCGTTGGCACGCTTCAAACGGCGCACGGCACCATCGAGACTCCCGCCTTTATCCCGGTGGGCACCCTTGCCAACGTAAAGGGTGTGCTTCCCGAAATGATGAAGGAGCTTGGCGCACAAGCCCTACTTGCAAACGCTTACCACCTTTACCTGCAACCGGGCGCAGATATTGTGGAGGCCGGGGGCGGCCTAGGCAAGTTCATGAATTGGGCCGGCCCCACGTTCACTGATTCTGGTGGTTTCCAAGTTCTGTCGCTTGGCTCTAACTACAAGAAAGTTCTCTCGCAAGAGTTTGCCGGCAAGAAGGTAACTGCCGAAGATGAAGCCGCGGAGGCCGTTCGCCGCAACCGCGCCGCCGTGGACGAGGACGGGGTGGTGTTCCGCTCGCACATTGACGGAACTAAGCACAGGTTCAACCCCGAGATTTCGCTAAGTATTCAGCATCAGCTGGGGGCAGACATCATGTTTGCCTTCGACGAGCTCACTTCCCTGCTCCACCCCTATGACTATCAGGTTGAGTCACTTGCGCGTACGCACCGCTGGGCGCAGCGCTCCTTAGATCAGCATTGGCGCCTCACCGTCGAGAATCCCGACAAGCCGTACCAGCAACTTTACGGCGTTTTGCAAGGAGCACAGTACAAAGATTTGCGTAGCGAAGCGGCGCGTACCCTCACCCAAATGCGCACGTCACCAGACTTGGAGCAGCTGGGTATTAACAGTGAAGGCTTTGATGGGTTCGGCCTGGGCGGCGCCCTCGAAAAAGAAAATCTTGGGCTTATCGTCTCTTGGCTAACCAGCGCACTACCCGATAATAAGCCTCGTCACCTCCTGGGCATCTCTGAACCTGATGACTTCTTTGCCGCGATCGAGGCGGGTGCTGACACGTTCGACTGCGTCAACCCGTCACGCGTGGCACGCAACGCCGCGATATACACTCCCGATGGGCGCGTTAACATCACGAACGCACGGTTCAAACGCGATTTCGGCCCGTTAGCTGACGGATGCGGTTGCTACACGTGTCAAAATTACACAACCGCCTACGTCCACCACCTGTTCAAAGCTCACGAAATACTAGCTTCGACACTTGCAACGATTCATAACGAATGGTTCACCGTTCACCTTGTGGATAGCATCCGCGAATCCATCCGAAACGGTGAGTACACCGAGTACAAGCAAGAAACCCTTGCCCGTTTCTACGGCAACTAGGAGGCCGCTTTGCTTCATCTACCGCAAATCCAGCCGCGAGAGCCCGCCGAATATCACAAACTCTCTGCCGGCCCAGACAGACGCTGGTACCGGCCTCTTCTAGCGATCGTTATCGCGCTGGTAGTTTTCCTTGCCCTATCAACCGTGGTGACATTACTTCCCCTAGCCGTGCCTGCCCTCCACACCCCCGGATACGAGCAGCTATTTACCGGCGAGATCGATGCTACGGATCCGGTTGTCTTCACCGTCCTAATGCTTAGCATAGCCGTTCTGATTCCCGCCGTATTAGCCGGCGTGGCGTTGGGCGCGCGTACGGGCGTGGGCTACTTTTTCTCGGTTGAAGGCCACTTACGCTACAAGTGGCTGGCCGCTTGCTTCGCCATTGCCATACCGATTTTCGCACTCGCTTTCATTCCAATGAGCTTGCTTGAGGGCACGGAATTCAAACCCGGACCACAACTGGCCATCCTCCTACTACTCACGCTTGTGTTAGTCCCGTTCCAAAGCGCGGCAGAAGAACTCACATTTCGCGCGGGATTCTTGCAAATGTTCGGATCGTGGATCCCTAACCGCTGGGTTTCTTTGCTCGTGGCCACTTTGGCTTCCGCCCCGGTGTTCGCGCTCCTGCACGGTTCGCTGGACGTGTGGATCCTCGCCGACCTGGCCGTGTTCTCTTTGTGCGCCGTATTTCTCATGTGGTACACGGGTGGCGTGGAGGCCGCAGTTGCCATGCACGCCTCCAATAACATGGTCATCCTTACCATCGAAGCGTTTTCTAACACTTCCGATTCCCTCATCAGTGAGGAAACGACGTCCACGCCTGCTGCATTCCTGGTTTCCACCGTCATCATGGGCACAGTTACCGCCGCCCTCGCTTTCGCGGCGAAGAGGGCAAAAGTAAGCCGCGTTCACGACCCGAGTAAGACGCCGCAGCCCGATGCTGTTTACTTGGCCGGAGAGCTTTCCAAGGGACGGTTCTACCCCGAATGGCAAAGCCTCTATCCGCAATGGGTGCTGGCTCAACACGGCATCATTCCGCCTGCACCGACCCCAGCCCAGCCGAATACGCAGGATGCGCACGGCCCGGATTACTTCCAGTAAAACCACCTGCTTTATCCCGACGCATTTTGCCCGCCCTTTGAGGCGGGCAAAATGCTACACGAAGGCACTTTAGACGCGATAAATTATGCGAGGGACACTAACTTACGCTAGCGTAAGATAAGAGCATAGTTCCTTTAGGAGAATCATGTCGACCATCACCGAGACGGCGCGCTCACACTACGAAAAAGGCGTGCCTTACGAGATTGCGGAGCCGGAAGCCTCCCTCTACCAGGTGTTAGAAGAAACGGCACGCTTCTACCCAAATAGGCCCGCAACCCAGTACTTTGGGCAGGAGCTTACCTATAGTCAGCTAAAGACCGAAGTCGATCGCGCTGCAAACGTCCTTCGCCTCGCGGGAGTCCGCAGAGGGGATGCGGTTTCTATCGCGCTACCAAACTGTCCACAACACGTGATCGTCTTCTACGCCCTCATGCGCATTGGAGCGATTGCTGCTGAACACAATCCGCTCGCCCCAATATCAGAGATTGAACAGCAGATTAAACGCCACCGCGGCAAAGTGGCCGTGGTGTGGGAAAAGTCAGTCTCCAAGTTTGCCTTTGGCCCCGGCCACCAGCTCCAAACTGTTTTTACCGTCGACATCACTCGGTACATGCCGGTTACTAAAAAGACGATGCTGGCGCTTCCCATCGCCCCGGCCCGCAAAGCTCGCGATCAGATGCGCTTAGCAGCTCCGGCCGGCACCCTATCCTGGGATGACAAGGTGCGCGCAGCCAGCCCAATTGACCCATCAACGCCGCATGCAATCGGCTCTGACATAGCGGCAATCTTGCACACGGGAGGAACTAACGGCGTACCAAAATCGGTTCCTTTGACCCACAAGAACATCGGGTCAAACGCAAACCAGAACCTGTCGTGGGTATACAGGTTGCACGAGGGCGCTGAAAACTTCTTCTCGTTGCTACCCTACTTCCACTCGTTCGGACTTTGCTTCTTCCTGGTTTGCGCGGTGAAGTACGGAGCCTGCCAGATCATGCTCCCCAAGTTCGACGTTGATATGGCCCTGGCCGCTCACTCGCGAACGCCGGTGACGTTTTTCGTTGGCGTTCCGCCCATGTTCGACCGGATTGAAAAGCGTGCACGCGAAAAGAAGATTGATATTTCTTCCATCCGCTACGCAATCAGCGGCGCCATGCCGCTACCGGCCGACGTTGCTGAGCGTTGGGAGAAATCCACTGGCGGGTACATTATCGAGGGGTACGGAATGACCGAGACCTCGCCCACAATGTGCGGTTCTCCCATGACTAACCAACGCCGCCACGGCGCTCTAGGCCTCCCCTTCCCCTCCACGCAAATGCGTCTGGGAGACCTCAACGACCCCGATGTTGAGCCGGCTGAGGGAGAGCCGGGCGAGATCCTCGTTAAAGGCCCACAAGTGTTTTCCGGCTACCTGGATGCAGACGAAGAGAACGCGCAGGCATTCACAAAAGATGGGTACTTCCGCACCGGCGATATCGGTATGGTGGACGACGGGTTCGTTTACCTTGCAGATAGGCGCAAAGAGCTGATCCTGTCCGGCGGCTTCAACGTCTACCCCACGCAAGTTGAGGAAGCGATTCGCTCCATGCCGGGAGTTAAAGACGTAGCCATTGTTGGCATGCCCGTTCCAGGCGGCGAAGAGGTTACTGCGGCCCTCGTGCTAGATGAGGGCGTTGAAAACATCACGCTAGAGGACGTACGCGCCTGGGCAGAAAAGAAAATATCCCACTACGCCCTCCCCCGCTCTTTGGCAATAGTCTCTGAACTTCCGCACTCCCAGATCGGAAAGATCATGCGCAGAGTTGTGAAAGATCGCCTCATGCTCGAGCGTGGCGGCAAATAACTCTTACCAATTGGTTTTGGCTCCGCATTTGCGGAGCCAAAACCATGCGTAGCAAGAACTATACGTTGAAACCGATTGCGCGTAGCTGTTCGCGACCGTCCTCAGTAATACGGTCCGGTCCCCATGGTGGCAGCCACACCCAGTTCAAGGTAACGCCACTTGCAACACCATTCAGCATCATGCGCACTTGGTTCTCAATCACATCCGTAAGCGGACAGCCAGCGGATGTTAGCGTCATGTCAATATTCACGTGATCATTTTCGTCAATCATGATGCCGTATAGCAGGCCCAGGTCAACGATGTTGATACCAAGTTCAGGGTCAATAACGTCACGTAGGCAGTCTTCAACTTCCTGCGCGGTAAGTTGTCCGAGGCTCTCGTGATCCACCGTAGCGGCGGCCTCCTCAGGTGCGACCTCCTGGAAGCGCTGTTCCACGGGCTCGGGATTAGCCATGGGATTACTCATTGTTGATCCTCCAATGCGACTCCTGCCTTCACCAGCGCGTCTTTCAACGCGTACCAGCCCAGCAGTGAGCACTTGATACGGTTTGGAAACTTAGCGGTGCCTTCAAACGCGGCGCCGTCCTCTAAACGATCAAGGAGCTCGTCAGAAACACCCTTTCCGCGCGAATGCATCATGGTTTCAAAATCTTTGTACAGCTGCGAGATTTCGGCAATCGACTTTCCATTGATTAGCTCTGCCATAACCGAAATTGAGGCCTGCGAAATCGAGCACCCGTCACCTGTCCAGGTGTAGTCAACGAGTTCGCCATCCTTCACGTGAACGCCGAGCGTGATCTCGTCACCGCAGGTGGGATTAACCTGGTAGGACTCTCCATCTACGTCCTCAGGAATCTCCCCCTCGCCAACACGCCTGCGTGAATGGTCGAGGATGACCTGCTGATACAACGTCTCCAAGCTTGACACTTACACTCCTCCAAAAAAACCACGAACTCGCGACAAAGCTTCACCGAACCGGTGCACCTCATCCAGCGTAGTTGTTAATGCCGCCGAAGCGCGATTCGATGAACGTACCCCAAATAACTTATGCAGAGGGATCGCGCAGTGGTGCCCCACGCGCACGGCAACGGACTCCGAATCGAGGTATTGACCCACATCGTGGGGGTGTACGCCCTCCACGGCGAACGCCACCACCGCTAGACGATTCTTAGTATCTGCTGGTCCGAGTAGTTGCACGCCGTCCGCGTTCTTAACCACATCAAGTAGAGCGGCTGTGATTTGCTCCTCATGCGCCGCAATCCGATCCATGCCTACCTCGCTCAGGAAGTCGAGCGCAGCCGCCCAACCCACCGCTTGAGCCACCGGTTGCGAGCCAGCTTCAAAACGGTTTGGCGGAGGCAAATAGATCGATTTTTCCATCGTCACGTTAGCAATGACAGAACCGCCCACCAGCACCGGAGGCATCGCCTCAAGCAACTCGTAGCGCCCCCAAAGTGCGCCTACACCGGTTGGCCCAAGCATCTTGTGCGAAGAGAACACGGCGAAGTCAACACCTAGTTCGCGCACGTTTATAGGCATGTGCGCTGATGACTGGCACGTATCAAGCAGAACGAGGGCACCCACGTGGCGCGCTGCAGCCACGATCTGTTCTACCGGGGACACCGCGCCTGTCACGTTTGATGCATGAGTAAAAGCAACCAGTTTGGTGCGCTCATCTATTACGTTCAACGTTTCGAGGTCAATGCGACCGTCTGGAAGCAGGTCGAGGAAGGCGAACTCGGCACCCGTGCGAGCTGCGAGCTCTTGCCAAGGGAGCAGATTCGCGTGGTGCTCGGCGCGTGTGGCAACGATTTTGTCACCGGGCCCAACCCGGAAGCGCTGCGCCTGAGTTCCTCCCATACCGGCGGCTGCGTTAGACATCGCGTAAGCAACAAGGTTGATAGCCTCAGTTGCGTTTTTAGTCCACACAATCTCTCGGGCGTCAGCCCCAACAAAGTTCGCAACCGTTTCGCGCGCAGCCTCAAACGCTCCCGTTGATTCATCGCCCAGCATGTGCGTGCCCCGGTTTACCGCGGCGTTATGCAAACGGTAAAACTCGGCTTCAGCCTCGATCACCCTAACGGGCTTTTGCGATGTAGCCGAAGAATCGAGATAAATGATCGGCTTACCATCGCGTCCAATGCGTCCAAGGATAGGAAACTGCGTGCGCAGATCCTCCACTTCCTGGGCAGAAAGCGCTTTGGTAAGCCGATCAGTTGTCATTAAAATCTCCGGACTAGTTGTTCAGGTAACGGTCGTAACCTTCTTCTTCAAGACGGTCAGCAAGCTCCGGACCGCCCTCGTCAACAATGTGACCATTCACAAACACGTGCACAAAATCCGGCTTAATGTAACGCAGGATTCGCGTGTAGTGCGTGATCAGTAGAACGCCGAGGTTCGACTTGTCGGCCACGCGGTTCACACCTTCAGACACAATGCGCAGAGCATCAATATCTAGGCCAGAGTCCGTCTCATCCAAGATAGCCATCTTCGGATTCAGCATTTCCATCTGCAAAATCTCCAGACGCTTCTTCTCGCCGCCCGAAAAACCTACGTTTACCTCACGCTCCGTGAACGCCGGATCCATACGGAAGTTATCCGTAGCTTCCTTCAGTTCCTTCACCCAAGAGCGGACCTTCGGAGCCTCACCATCAATGGCGGTCTTAGCGGTGCGCAGGAAGTTCGACACGGTCACACCCGGCACTTCAACCGGATACTGCATCGCGAGGAACAGGCCGGCCTGGGCACGCTCGTGCGGATCCATCTCCAGAATATTCACGCCGTCAAGCAGGGCCTCACCGGAATCAATCTGGTACTTCGGGTGGCCCGCGAGCGCATACGCGAGCGTAGACTTACCAGAACCGTTCGGCCCCATGATTGCGTGCTTCTCGCCAGAATTGATAGTCAGGTTTACGCCCTTGAGGATGTGCTTCATTTCCTCGCCGGTATCTACGCTGACGTGTAGATCCTTGATTTCAAGGGTAGTCATTTAAGTTTTCCTTACTCTACTTCCAGATCAACCAGAACGTTCTGGCCTTCAAGCTTCACGGGATAAGTACGCACAGTTTCGGTCACAGGTAGCGTGGCCTCCCCCGTCTTTAAGTTGATTTCAGCGCTGTGTGCCCAACATTCCACACATGCTTGCGAAATGTCTCCCTCGGACAAAGACACGTCCGCGTGGGGGCACGTATCGTAAATCGCGTACCAGTCGCCTACCGTGTCACGAATGATTGCGATCGGGAGCTCCTCTCCCGCCTCATTCGTCAGTTCGACCATGCGGGCCTGGCCCGCTTCTAGGTCTGCGGGGCATGCAACTTGGAAGCTCATCGCGACACCAGCTTGTCCATCGAGCCGCCCTTTTCCAGCTCGGCCTCGATGGTTTCCATAAGGTGTTCCTGGACGGAGGGTACGCCAATCTGGTTTACCAGCTCGCCGAAGAATCCTAGTACCACGAGGCGACGCGCGTCCCGTTCAGAGATGCCGCGGGCCATCAGGTAGAACAGCTGCTCGTCATCAAAACGGCCCGTCGCAGACGCGTGGCCCGCACCCTCAATCTCACCATTTTCGATTTCAAGATTTGGCACGGAATCTGCACGCGCTCCCTCGGAAAGCACGAGGTTGCGGTTCAGCTCGTAAGTGTCCGTTCCGTCAGCGTTTGCGCCAATCAGACAGTCACCCACCCAAACTGCTTGGGCATCCTTGCCTTGAAGCGCACCCTTGTAGGTAACGCGAGAGTAGCAATGCGGCTGCGTATGCGCGATGAACGGGCGATGTTCCAAATGCTGGCCAGCATCAACGAAGTACAGGCCAAGCATTTCAATATTGCCCCGCGGGGACGCGAACTCAGTATCTGCGCTCAGACGAACGAGGTCGCCTCCGAGCGTGACTACCACGTGACGCAACTGCGTGTCGCGCCCCGCCCGCATACGGTGATTCGAAGCGTGAGTAGCAGTGTCTTCCCACTCTTGGAGAGAAACTACCGTCAGCTTTGCCGCATCAGCCGCATCGATCTCTACAGTCTGGTTCAGCTTTCCCTTACCCTTGTGGTTGATTACTACCACTGCCTCGCTAGCTTCGTTAGCGCGAACGTAGATTCGCTGACTGCGGGGCGTTTCATCGTCGTTTGAGATGTTGATGAACACGGGTTCCGAAAGAGCCTTACCCTTCGGAATCTCAATGAGGTTTACCGAGTTCGCACGGACCCACGACACGACTGCGGTGCGATCGCCGGGAGCCAAGATCTTATCGAGATCGAAATCCTTAGCATCCACAACGCTCACCGAAGCCTCGCTCGGAGCGGTCACGGAAACCGGAAGGTCCGCCTCGGCGTGGCCAGACTCTTCAAAAAGCGCCTGGATGCGCTTTATAGGCGTAAAACGCCAATCCTCTTCACGCCCGTTTGGAACCGGAATATCAGCCGGGTTGAAGGAGCTGGGGCGGTCCGCTCGCGACGAGTAAGTCGCCTGGGTGCCCGCGCCGTGTGAATGGGCCCTAGCCATTGCGTTCGACATTTAGCCCACCGATCCTTCCATCTGTAGTTCAATGAGGCGGTTAAGCTCGAGCGCGTACTCCATTGGAAGTTCGCGCGCAATCGGTTCCACGAATCCGCGGACGATCACCGCCATAGCTTCGTTTTCTTCGAGTCCACGCGACATCAGGTAGAACAACTGATCCTCTGAAACCTTCGTCACAGTTGCCTCGTGGCCCATCTCCACATCGTCATTACGAACGTCAACGTACGGATACGTGTCGGTACGCGACTCCTTATCAACGAGGAGGGCGTCACAAAGGACGTTCGACTTCGAGTGGTGTGCCTTCTCATCGATCTCAACGAGACCGCGATAAGACGCACGGCCACCGTTACGGGCAACCGACTTCGCAACCACTGTTGAAGAGGTGTAGGGCGCCATGTGATGCATTTTTGCGCCCGTCTCCTGGTGCTGCCCTTCGCCCGCAAAACCGATAGAGAGTGTCTCACCACGAGCGTGCTCACCCATGAGGTAGCAGGCCGGGTACTTCATGGTTACAGCGGAACCGATGTTGCCATCGATCCACTCCATAGTTCCACCCTCTTCAACGACCGCACGCTGAGTCACAAGGTTCAAAACGTTGTTAGACCAGTTCTGAATGGTGGTGTAGCGAACGCGCGCATCCTTCAATACGAAGATCTCCACGATTGCCGCGTGAAGCGAGTTGGTGTCGTAAATCGGCGCAGTACAACCCTCGACGTAGTGAACGTAAGAGCCCTCATCCGCAATAATTAGCGTTCGCTCAAACTGGCCCATAGCTTCAGTATTGATACGGAAGTACGCCTGGAGCGGAATCTCCACGTGCACGCCCGGAGGTACGTAGATGAAGGAGCCGCCAGACCACGCGGCGGTATTCAACGCAGCGAACTTGTTATCGCCAGCCGGAACGGCCTTACCGAAGAAACGCTCGAACAGCTCCGGGTGTTCTTTCAAGCCCGTATCGGTATCGAGGAAGATAACGCCCTGCTTCTCCAAGTCCTCCTGGATCTGCTGGTACACAACCTCGGACTCGTACTGGGCAGCTACACCTGCGATCAAACGCTTACGCTCCGCATCGGGAATACCGAGACGCTCGTAAGTTTCTTTGATCTCGGGAGGCAGGTCATCCCACGAGCTCACCGGACGATCGGACGGGCGAACGTAGTACTTAAACGAATCGAAATCGATGTCATCGAGGTTTGGACCCCACTTAGGAGTGGGTTTACGTTCCCACGCCTTGAATCCCTTGAGCCTACGCTCAAGCATCCACTCAGGCTCTTCCTTAATGCTCGAAATATGACGAACAAGGGCTTCAGTTAAGCCACGCTCCACGTCAGCGCCATACACGTCAGTGTCGCGCCAGCCGTACTGGTACGCACCAATCGAGTCGATGATCTCGTCATCGGTGCGCGGCTTGTCTTCACCTCGTTCAACTTTCGTTGTAGTGGTCATTAGTTCCTTCCTAGTTCGAACGCTCGTGCGCTCGATCTCCACCGTGGCGCCAGCCGTTTCTTCTGGTCAGCGCCGCCACTGGAATGTGCGTTGTACACACGTGCTCGCCCCCCGCCAAAGTGGCAAGTCGCTGCACGTGTACGTCTAGCAGGCGCCCAATCGCCTGTGTCTCCGCCTCGCATAGCTGCGGAAAATCTTCCGCTACCTCCAGGATCGGACAGTGTCCCTGGCACAGCTGGATAGCAAAGTTACCTCCCCCAACGTCGCGCACGCTGGCCGCATAGCCATCCTGAGTAAGGGCGTCTGCAAGCGCCACCGCGCGCGCCCTCGGATCACGACCCGCAGCGCGAACCACGGGTGCATACTTGCGTTCAATTTCGCGCGAACGAACTGCGGCAAAGTTCTCGATTGCTTCCACTCCAGCTGTTTGCGCGAGGTATGACATAGCCCTCGTCGCAATTTCTGAATAGCTATCATGCAAGCGTTCGTGAGCAACGTCCGTGGCAATGTAATGGCGAGCCGGACGGCCCCGCGAGCGCTTCGTCGACTGCGGCTGCTCGCGTTCAGCTATCTCACCGGACTGCTCCAAAGTGGTGATATGACGGCGAACCGCAGCGGTTGTAAGCCCTAGAATTTTAGCGATAACCGATGCTGTTACCGGGCCTTTTTCAACTACGAGGTCGAGGACGAGTTCGCGCGTCCCCTGATCTACTGGTTCTGCCAAGGCGCCCTCCCTTCATGGCCGTATTCACACGTCGGCAACACTTCTCATAACCGACTTTTGCAAGTCTACCTTCTTTAAGCAACATCTTCATTACGTAATAGCTCGAATATCGCGTCTGCACCCGAGATCACACCGAAAACAAGCGAAGACAAAGCTCGGCAACGAGAGGATAAGCCGCCATAGTCAGCACCACCAGACGGCCGTATACCTATGGGGGTATTTCTGATATGATTTTGATGACTCCAAAGAAGAGTCTGAAAAGGACGAGTCCATCAGGACGCGGTCCCCGAGCTTAGGAGCATGGCATGTGTAGCCCAATTCGTTGCGCAAAGTGTGGCAAGACCACTTGGACCGGTTGCGGACAGCACGTAGATGAGGTTAAGGCAATGGTTGCCGACTCTGACTGGTGCACCTGCAACGAAAACTAACCAACTAAAAAGTGGGCGGTTAGCCGTAAAACGGCTAACCGCCCACTTTATTTTTGCTTCAATAGCGAACTACGCGCCTAGTCGCGTTGCTTACGGCTGAACGGCGACCTCAGCCACGGAGCGTCCGCGGGACGCAGACAGCTCCAGCCTTGCGCCCGCGCCGACTGCGCCGCCAAGATCCCCACCACCGCTGAGGGATTGTGCAACCTTCCGTCATGAATGGCAGCCACCGCCTCACGCATAGGAACCCAACGCAGTTGCATTGTGGCCTCTTCATCAGTTCGTTCAAACCGCTTCCCTGCGGGCACTTCCCTAACGTCGCGCGCCAAGAAAATACGCAGCCCCTCCGTGGTACCTCCCGGCGAAGTGAAATAGTCAACCAGAGTGTGCCAGGTATCTGCCTCGAGATCAGCCTCTTCAAACAGCTCACGTTTAGCAGCATCCACCGGCTCCTCGCCTTCAATATCAAGCAAGCCAGCAGGGATCTCCCATAAAGTCGCCTGCACCGGGTGGCGGTACTGGTCAACCAGGGCGACCTCGAGGTCCTGGGCCCCCTCACGAAGAGCCACAACAGCTACTGCCCCGGTATGCGCCACGTAGTGTCGCGTCACCACGTTGCCCTCAGTTACTTCAACGCGGTCCTCATCCATGTCGAACACCGCACCCGTCCACACGCGTTCGTGCGAGCGAACCGGCCTTGTATCCCTACGATCGGCTATCATGACAACCTCCTAGCTGTCTTCGTCTTCCATGGATTGCAGTAAGCCGGCCAGCACCGACTTCTTTCCAAGCGTGTACACCACTCCCGCGAGGATCGTTAGCCCCACGAAGCCGGCTGCGATTACCGCCAGCACGTGCCCCAAGCCTTCACCTAGAGCGGAAATATGCGTCGTCGCCAATGTTCCAAGCGCAGTTGCTAACCCCAACGGAACTAGCGAACGTGCGACTACAACCAGCATATCGCGCGCGCCGTAGCCATCCGTCACCTTGTGAATCGATACGAGCACCCCGATCGCCGCTACTGTCATCCCCACTGAATGTCCACCCGCGATTGCACGTAGCGTTGCAACGCCATCACCCTCGGCTCGCACAGATACTGCAACTAATGCAGCTTGTGCCGCCGCGACCGTTACCCACCCCGCGGCCGCCACCAGCCAGGCTAGCCGCGGATGTGAAAGCGCATAAAGCGCGCGTTGGCCGTAGAACAGCAAAGAAAATCCGATTAGGGCTGGAGCCATAATCGTAAGAGCGGAAGCCATCCCCGGAACGGGCGTGAGTAGCTCGAAGAAAGCCTGTGCCACCGGCGCCATGATGACCAACAAAGCAGAACCGAGCAAGGCCGCAATCAAAACTTTTTGCATCGCCCTCGCGGACGTAACTTTGAACTGATCCGTGCATCCGCTCTCTCCCTGCTCGGAAAGGAGGGGGAACGCCGCGGTTGCAACCGGATAGACCGCTACGGCATAGGGCAACCAGTAGACCGCCTGCAGGTACTGAAACACCGCTACCGTTCCTGAAGCACCGTAGGAACGCATAAGCCAAAGCGAGACGACCACAGCAAACTGTTGCGCCACCAATGCGCCCAGGCCGGAGGCTCCCAAACCTACCGCACGACGACGCTCATCGGCCCCAAGGCGCAGAGTGGGGCGAAAGCGGAATCCTGCTCTACGGGCAGGAATGAACAACGGCAACGACAGTGCCGCCACCCCCAGGGTTGTCCCCCAACCCAGCACCTCAACAGCCGTTTGGGGAGGAGCTTGGTCACGCGCCGGGTTCAAAAGCGCATAGCCAACGAACGACGCAACCACGGTCAAGGAAGACAACGCCGGCGCTATGGCCGGCCAGAAGAACTTCTTATGTGACTGCAACACACCCGTCAGCACGATAGATACCCCGTACAGCGGGATTTGCCACGCAAAAATCTGTAAGAAGCGGGTCACCAATGCCTGCTGGTCGGATACGATGGCATCCGCTGGCACGGGAAGCGCCTGCGCAATCCACGGGGCGGCAAGAAACACAACCGCTGCCACCACAGCAAGTATCAAGGTAACCCATGACAACAGTGCAGAAGCTACGCGATTAGCATATTGCGCGCGCCCTTTCGCAAGGGGCGCAGACAGTAGAGGCACCGTTATGCCCGCAAGCGCTCCGCCCACCACTATCTCGAAAATAATGTTTGGAATCTGATTAGCAGAAGCGTAGGCTCCTGCGGTAGCTCCAGATCCCACCAGGGCGGACTGCATTAGCCATCGCAAGAACCCGATAAGCCGTGAGGACAAGGTCGCAATTGCGATTATGCCCACGGCGCCGGTGAGGACGCCTCGCAGTCTTACCAGCCCGCCCGATGCCTTCATCTACTTAGATTTCACGCCCAACTCATCGAGTGTTGAAAGCACCTTCGAACTTTCAATCACCTTCGAAAAAGACACCACTTCGCCTGCCCCAATTACCCCGAGCGTAAGCGCGGCCATTGCCGTTCTAAAGCCGCGAGAAGACGGAACTATCGCGAGCATACCTACCTGCAAGCCAAGCGTATTTGCACCCACGTCACCAAGCATGGTTTTACCCGCCAGATCAGAGGGGGCGCTTCCGGCTATGGTGCCAAGGGTTGCACCAAACGAGCGCGGACTGACGCGGCTGGAAGACGCTATCAGAGAGCAGACACCTGCAGCTTTGAGTGCCCTACCTGGACGCAAATCAAACAGGTTTGCGATGTTGGCAGACCCCGCCACAATGATCGAGTCAATCAACCAGTCGTAAAATCCGCGATCATAGCGATTGCAGTGGACCAGCGCGTAGCCGGCAGCAGAAGAACCAATAGCTGCTACCTTTACCGCGCCGGTGGTTACCTCGCCACGCCTTAATGCTTCAAAGTGGCCAGCTAGTCCCTTCGCTTTTGGGGCGTCCTCACGCAAATCCTCAATGTCATCAGCGAGGCCCGCATTAGCGGTAGCAGCCAGAGCAGCGGCGGCTGCAAAGTCACGCCGCGCCACGGCAGAACCAATCAAAGCTGTGGCCGCTCCTACGCCTTCCGAAAGACTAACCTGCTCGTCCGCATGATTTGTACGTTGCAAAGACGGCGCGGTGCGAATCACATTTGTGATTATTGCCGTCAGTGCCGCCGCTCCCACACCACCTGCAAAAGCGATAGCAGACCTACTATTCACCAGCCGTTGCCTCCGTCTCGCTCGGTTGCGTAGCCTCGGTCTTGACCTGCGGTAGAGGCGGTACAAGATCGGTTGCTGTAGAGGCTGTTCCAAATGCGCGAGCCGTGCGATCTGCGCTCAGCAACGCAATCACGGTAGAGGCATGTCCCATGGAGGTACCCACCGAGTCAACCGAAGTCACAGCCACTGCCTGGCCGCGCACTAGCGAAATCAAGGAATCCGAAGCCGAAGCGTCACCAACCACAACACCAGCGGAAGGCGCCTTGGCAGCCATACCCGCAACTGCAACCAGCATCTGCGAGTCCGAACTATCTGCCTCGCTGTCCTCCTGGTTGGTCTCATTGTCCGTTTCCTGTGTGGCAGCCGTTGTCGCATCTTCTCCCACCGGGCGGGGACCTACAAAAATAATCGAGTCTGACACAACCTGATCGACTTCGAACGAAAGCAACGCGTTATCGGCATCAGCCAAGATTTCACGCAACAACTTCGTCTCATCGTTCGTCTTCGTAATAATCTCCAGGAGTGCCTGAGACAAGATGTCTGCGGCGGGTGCCTCCGCCGACACCTCGCCCGACAAGTGCGTAGCAACCGGACCTGCCAACGAATCACGGAACTGCGACATATCCTCCGAATACCACGCATTCGTGAGCACGACCCGCTGGTTTACCACACCGCCAGCAACATCAATGTACTTGGCGATTCCGTCAATATCCTCAGCGGCCGCGTCCTCCGTAGATACAATCGCGACCTTGCGGTCCTTCAGCGTACCGGGCAAAACCTGATGCACCGACTGCTCAATCCACGCATTACGATCCGCAACATCAGTGCGCAAACGCTCGATCTCCACGGACGTGCGTGCCTGCGACTCGCGCAAGACCTCGACCTGGCTCGTAAGTCCAGACGCAATTGGCCCCTGCAATGGACCCGCGCCGAGCACCACTCCAACCGCAAGCGCTAAAAATACTGAAATCAGTGAAACCAAATGGTACCTAAAATCGACCAATGTCCCTCCACTCACGTAAGGGGCGCACTCGGCGCCAAACCAAGCCAGCTGCGCAAGACGTCAACGACGTCAGAAAAATACACTGCCATAATCTGCAAAAAAGTTTGCCCCGCGGGTGTAACCGCAAGCGCAACAATCAAAGCTAAAATGCCCGCAGCTGAAAGCATAAACAACTGGAACGAAGAGATTCGCGTGCGATAGATCCTTGACACACCCTTCGCGTCCACCAACTTTGGCCCCACAACCAAACGCGTAAAGAACGTGGAAGCCATACCGGAACGGCCCTTATCCAAGAACTCCACCAGCGTCGTATGCGTGCCGAGAGTTACGATCAGACTTGCCCCCTTAGCATCGCCGAGGAGCATAGCTGCATCCTCTGACGTGCCCGTTGCGGGAAACACCACGTGTTCAACGCCAATGCGTTCCACGCGCTCCAATCCCGGGGCCCTTCCATCACGATATGCGTGCACCACGATCTCAGCGCCACACGTTAACGCCTTATCAGACACCGAATCCATGTCGCCAATAATCATGTCCGGCTTGAACCCGGACTCTAAAATCGCATCCGCACCGCCGTCAACGCCAACTAGAACGGGTCGGTAGTCGCGGATGTATGCCTTCAAAAGAGCGAGGTCTTCCTTGTAGTGGTAGCCGCGCACAACCACCAACATATGGCGGCCCTTGAACTTCGTCTTAACATCGGGAATACCAACCGCGTTAAGCAACAGGTCTCGTTCACGCGCCAGATACTCCATAGTGTTAGCTGCGAACGCCTCAATCTGGCTCGACATTCCATCTCGCGCAAGCGCCATCGCCTGCTCATTCGTCTCTGTGGTTTGACGAATACCCTGCGCCACGAGCTTATCTCCAGCGAATACTGAATCTCCATCAATACTCACCGCCTGCCCCTCGTGAAGGGTCATGATGTCCGGACCAAGATCATCAATCAAAATGATTCCAGACTCAAGCAGGATCGACGGCCCCAAGTTGGGATAGCGACCCGTGGTTGACTTCGCTGCATTCAGCACGGCCACCGGTTTCGCGGCCACCAAAGACTCGGCCGCAACGCGGTCAATATCCTCGTGGTCGATAACCGCGATCTCGCCCTCTTCCAAGCGGCGCGCCAGCTTCTTCGTGCGCTCGTCCACGCGTACTCTTGAGCCTTCGCCCGGTAACTCAACCTGGTTCCTAGCTTTCTTGAAAAAACGCTTCACACTCTTGATTGTGCCACCTTTACCTGCGAACGTAGCTCAGCGGCATGCGCGCGCGCCGTTTGTGACGATTCCGACCCTGAAAGCATGCGCGCAAGTTCCACAATCCGCTCCTCTTCTGTGAGGCGGTTCACTTCGGTAGTGGCGCCCGACTTTGTGATGAGCAAGTGGCTATCCGCCCATGCCGCTACCTGCGCCAAATGGGTCACCACCAGCACCTGCCGATCACGAGCTAGCCGGGCCAACCGCTTCCCTACCTCACGCGCTGCGCGGCCACCAACGCCTGCATCTACCTCGTCAAACACGTAGGTTAAGTTCGTTGCGGATGCCTCGCTGTGCTCAGCCAGCACCACCTCCAACGCCAACATCACGCGCGATAATTCACCGCCGGATGCTCCACTTCCTAGCGGCGCCGGATTCGCGTCGGGGTGCGCCTGCAGAAGCATCTCAACATCCTCAATACCATTCGGACCCGGTTTTTCACGCTCTTTAAACTCTACGAGTAGACGCGCATCTTTCATCGATAGGCCCGCTAGCTCTGTATCCACCAGCTTCGAAAGCCTGTGTGCTAACTTGTGCCGTTCATTAGAGAGTTTGCGGCCAACCTTAATTACCTGCCCTTGCGCATTTGTGAGTTCACCCTGGAGCTCAGCCATACGATCATCGCGCCGCTCCAGGTCACCAAGCCTAACCTCGGCCGCATCGGTCCACTTGAGCAGCGCTGGAATATCAAGAGCACGGCCACGCAGAAGAGAAGTTATAGCGCGGCGACGCTGATGTACATATTCCAAACGAGACGGATCGGCGTTTAATCCCTCCAAATACTCGGCGAGGTCGTCGCGGACCGTTTCTAACTCAACCAGTTGCGCATTCAAACGCCGAGAGACTTCCGCAAGCTTTGGGTCAAGCCCCTCGAGCTTTGCCACGTGGCCGGCAGCCAATCCAACAGCATCCACAGATCCGGAACCGTCTTCCCCCACAAGTGCGCGATATGCGAGCGCGAGACCGCTCCGTAGCTCCTCCACGTTCGTGATGCGCTCAGCTTCAAGGCGCAGAGCCTCATCCTCGCCCTCAACTAGGTCAAGGGAACGGACCTTTTGCACCACCGGGCGCAACTGCGCAATCTCCGCTTCAGCCTCGTCAAGACCTCGCGCAAACTCATCGAGGGCGCGCCTAGCATTTACAGCCTGGTTCCAGGCGTCCGTATAGTGTTGAACCAGATCAGCGTGGCTTGCTCCTCCAAACTTGTCTAAAAACTCGCGCTGTGCGCGCGGGGAACGCAACTCAATCTGATCGGACTGGCCGTGGATAACCGCCAGATTGGAAGCAAGATCTTCAAGTAGCGACACCGGGGCGGGGCGCCGATCCAAATATGCCCGCGAGCGTGACTGCGACACCTTTCGTGAAACCACAACTGTTTCACTTTCAAGGTCAAACTCACCTAGCGCATTCGGATCTATGGTGAACACGCCATCAACCACTGCTTGCGACTGGCCGGCCCTGATCTTAGATGAATCTGCCCTCTGCCCAAGTAGCAGCTGAAGCGACCACAAAACCATCGTCTTGCCAGCCCCCGTCTCGCCTGTAAGCACTGTTAGCCCAGGTGAAAACTCTACGTGCGCTGATTCGAGAACACCCAGGTTCTCAATGTGGAGCTCTTCGATCAAGACTCCTCCAACCCCAGTCGCCGCCAACCCGAGACCGGAAGATCAAACTTAGCTACCAAACGAGCCGAGAACGGGGTATCCGATAGACGAGCGAGCTTCACCGGAACTTTGGAGGGTCGGCACAGGATTCGAGTACCTGCGGGGGCGGTGATGCGGCGGATACCATCGCACCAAACCTCAATATCTGCCCACTGTTGCTTCAAGATTGAAACCTCAAGTTCTGAGTTTGGCCCAACAACCAAAGGCCTCGTAAACAAGCCGTGAGCGGCCAACGGAACCATCAGCACGGCCTCGGTATCTGGCCACACTACCGGCCCGCCCGCCGAATACGAGTACGCTGTAGATCCCGTAGGAGTGGACAAAATGATACCGTCTGCCCCGTACGTGGAAACCCCCTGCCCATCCACGCCGATACCAAAGTGTGCCGGATGCGCCAGATCGGTACGCATAATTGCCGCCTCATTAATCGCCCAATCATGTTGCACGCTACCGTCAGGCATCTGCACGTCAAGTTCTAGCGTCATGCGCTCTTCCACCGCATAGTCGGCCGCAGCCACTCGATCTACCAGCGACTCCAAGGAACTAACCTCGGCCTCAGCCAAGAATCCCATATGCCCGAGATTCACGCCCAAAAGCGGGATGGACCGCTCGCGTGCTGCCTGCGCCGACCACAAGATAGTGCCATCACCACCGAACACGAGGACAAGTTCGACATCCCGGTCAGACTCCGCACCCACAACAGCGATTTCGCGCTCCTCCAGTGCTACCTGTACCTGGGATGCCAGTTTGGCCGCGTCTTCACGCTTCTCGTTCACGATCATCATGATCGAACGCATTAAGGCTCCTAACTTAGGCGGTTGCCGGCGGGTCCGTCGGCGATCGCCTGTGCAATCCGATCATCCAGATCCGCCTGACTAATTGCGGCTGAATGCTCCGACTTCAACGCCACAAAATATTCAACATTTCCTGCGGGGCCGGGAAGAGGACTAGCCGCCAAACCGTAAACCTTCAGGCCTAACTCACCGGCTTTGTCCAAGACTTGGCGCACAGCGAAGTGATGCAGTTCCGGATCCCGAACCACGCCTTTTGCCCCTAGCTTATCCTTGCCCACCTCAAACTGCGGTTTCACCATCAACAAGAAATCAGCCTGTGGATGCGCAACGCCTTTCAAAGCTGGAAGCACCAAAGTTAGAGAAATGAAAGAAAGATCCGATACCACAACCGTTGGTGGCGGCGCCACGTCTTCAGGCAACAAGTAGCGAACATTTGTCCGGTCTTTAACCTCAACGCGCGGATCGGACTGCAGGCGCCATATCAGCTGCCCGTAACCCACATCAACGGCTACCACCTTCGCGGCACCCGCGCGTAGTAGTACGTCTGTGAAACCACCGGTCGATGCTCCCGCATCCAGGCAACGCTGACCGCGGATCACGGGAGCAAGATCACCGAGAATCTCAAGCGCACCCGCAAGCTTATACGCACCTCTAGATGCATAATCTGGCGAGGAACTTTCATCCACAATCAACGCCTGCGCCGGATCCATCTGCCTGGCGGGCTTGGTAACAACCTCCCCATCCAGCTTCACAAAACCAGCATGGATCAGTTCTTGCGCCTTCGAGCGTGATGGTGCGAGCGAACGTCGCACCATCTCCGCATCGATACGTCTTAGGCGTGCCACTGCTCGGTCCCGCCTTCAAGCTGGGCAGACAACTCCGCCTCAGCTTGCTTCAGCTTCGCAAGACGCTGAGCTAGAGGCAGGTTGTCAGCCTGCTCCCAGTCTTCCTCCCACTGCTCCAGATTCACTCAGACTCCTGTGATTCCTCGTCCTCTTCAGCAAGATGACGAGTTTCTTCAAGTAGCTCCTCCAGATCTTCCTCACCGGGAAGAAATGCTGCGACGGATTCCACATCCACCTGCGCAAGTTCCTCATCGCTTACATCCGAGGCGGGCATATCGTCCAGATCGGTTGACTCTGCCACTACGGGCTCTTCCACCTCGGGTTCAACGGGCTCTAAAATTCCCGCGGGATCATCGTTATCCACAACGGTAATCAGCGGGCAAAACACCTTCGAATCATTCTCCCGCGCATACTCCCACGCAGCCGCGATAAGGGCCCGGTAGGAGTCAAGCGTGACGGTGGTGCTGTCTTCCAGAAGCGCTACGCCATCGAGAGTCAGCCTGCCTGCCACGACCTTTGCGATCTGACCAACGCCACAGCTCCAGGTGCCGTCACGGTGGTGACGGGGGCGAGGATGCGGCTCATTGAGGCCGCGCATATCGGTGTGCACGAGCTGGGGACGAAGACCACGATCCGCAAGGATTACCGAGCGCGCGTCATGGACGCCGGTCAACACGTGCATCGAGGGGATCGAAGCTGAAAGCGCTCCAGCGACATCGGTCTCCAGCCTGTCGCCAATGGCGATAGCATGCTCTCCCCCAACCATCTCAATGGCGCCGCGGAAAATAGCGGGCAGAGGTTTGCCCGAAACCTTGGGCTTCTTGCCACTCGCGTAGCGCACAGCTCGCACAAGAGCACCATTACCCAGCGCAAAACCGCGCTCGGTTGGGAGTGACCCGTCCATGTTGGTCGCATAGTAGGCAGCGCCGTTAGTAACCGCGTATGCAGCTTCAGACAGCTCTGCCCATCCCAGGCTCTTATCAAGCCCCTGCACTACTGCATCCGGGTTGTCATCGGCAGAATCTACTATCTCAAATCCACCGTTAGTAACAGCTTCGCGCAAGCCCTCGCCACCGATTACGAGTACTTTTGCCCCCGGCCCGAGGTCTTCAGTCATTAGATTCACCGCGTCCATCGCGGAAGTCATGACATCCTCAGGCTCCGCCGGGAATCCCAGATCGGCCAGCTGAGCAGCCACTGCCTTTGGCGAACGCGAGGAGTTGTTCGTTACAAAAGCGTGCTTCATGCCCGCATTGACGGCCTGTGAAACACTCTGCGCAGCATGCGCAACGGGCTGGCTACCGTGATAGCACACTCCATCAAGGTCAAGCAGGAGCGTGTCGTAACGCTGCGACAGCGGCTCATCAGAGCCCTTGAGATCCGAGCGCACGTCATCCACATCCGATTCCGCCAGCATCTTAAGATCAAGAATGTCGTTATCCTCAGGCAGAGGCGGCATCGAAGCCTCAACTTCGTCAGCTTCTTCACCGCGACCAAGAGAACGTAGATGGTCAGCCTGTGCACTCATCAAACGGCTTCGAAGTTCATCGTCAGAGTCCGGGCCGAGCTTAGCTAGAGCATCTTCAACAAGCACCAGTGCGGTGTCTTTCTCTCCTAAATCAGAGCGAGCGCCAGCAGCTACTAGAACCAGCTCAACCTGCTCTGCAACGTCTAGCTGGGAAAGATCGGTTTCATCAATAAGTTCAAGCGCCTTTTCTGGTTTTCCAAGGCCGCGCTCACAATCTGCTTCAACAGCGCGGAGCGAAAAATCGTTACGCATACGGCGCACGGCTCGCACTTCACGCAGAGCCTCCTGGTAGCGCTCCGTAGCATAAGCGGTGAGAGCGGCGGCCTCGCGCACAATATCGACGCGGCCAGCACGGCTAACTGCTGCCTGGGCATACGTGTAGGCACGCTCAGGGTCCATATCAATCAACTGACCGGCCATGACGAGGAGCTTTGCAACCTCTTCCTGGCTGTGTGCACCTAGAGTTGCGAGGGTTTGGTACGCAGCGGCGTCAAGCTCTTGGCCCTCCAGCCCTTCCGGGATCGGCAATCCCTGAATCTGGTTGACACGTTCTGCGAACTCGTCATCGAATTTGTCGTAAGCTGCGGATGCCGCATCGTGCTGGTCTTCAAACCGATTGGGCCGCTCATTTTGGTACCTGTCGGAATCGAAATTCCGGCGTCCGCCGCGATCACGGTTGAAGCGGGAACCGCGATCGTCCCTATCAAACCTGCGACCACCCGGGTTCTTACGGCCAAAGTCACGTTCGCGCCTATCATCGTGATCAAACCTGCGGCCCGGGCGATCTTCACGGTTAAACTGGCGCCCTCCACGGTCGTCGCGCCGGTAATCACGCCCGCGTCCGCCAAAGTCACGCTCGCCGCGTCCAAATCTGCGGTCCGAACGACCATCGCCCGAGAAGTTACGATCATCACGGTCAAAACGTCGACGTGGGCGCTCTCCATTCTCAAAGCGCCGGCCTCCACGGTCGTTGCGGCGGAAGTCGCGATCTCCGCGTTCAAAACGTCGGCCTCCACGGTCATCGGAATCAAAACGACGGTGGTTGTCGTCACGGCGGTATCCGCGATTATTGTCGAAGCGCCTTCCACCGCGCTCGTCGCGATCAAACTTACGGTACCCGCGATCTTCCCGGCGAAAACCGCGATCATTGCGGTCAAAGTTGCGCTCTCGCCGGCCGTCACCATTGCCGTCACGGCCATAACGTCCGCCACGGTTTCCAAATTCCGAGCGGTCGCCGTCAAACCTGCGTCGGCCGCCCTCGCTCCTATTCTCGAAGCGTCGTCCTCTATTTCCAAAATTACTATCGCGCTCTGAGCGCCACTGCCTGTTATCGAAGTTTCGGTCTCTACCGCGCTGGTTTTCGCTCATTATTCCTCTTGTCTTCCGCAGCCGCTTGGTCGGCTGGCACATCTCCTACCTCAGGATCGTGCAATCCTCATAATACCGCTTAAGTGAGACATTTTAAGAGCGGATTTTCGTGAGCTAGCGCGCTATCGAGATACATCACTCCCGAACCCCGACCTGCCCTCCCTTTCCGTGGGAGGGTGCAGTGATTGTAGGCGCGGCGAGGTCTCCCCGGTAGTGTGTGACTACCATGTTGTGTTGCCTAGTGGCGATGGCCTGCTCGAGGGGCCGGCCGGTGGCCTACGACTAGTACTGGTGGCTTGTTGTAGGTGGGGTTTGTTGCGCTGTGTTTAAGGGTTCGACAGTGGTGGGGTGGGTGCACGTGTTGGGGCCCCACCAAGTGGTGAGGCCCCAAAACGTGTTAAAAGAATGATA